>DASXKQ010000249.1:0-23541 GCA_036496745.1 Polyangiaceae bacterium | reverse complement strand
AACAAACGGCCGCAGCCCGCGGCAAACAGCGTATCGCCCGTGAACACCGCGCCGTGCCCGAAGTAGCCCACCGCGCCGAGCGTGTGCCCCGGAATGTGCAGGATGGAAAAGCGCAAACCCTCGACCTCGATCGCTTGCCCGTGCTCGAGAAAGTCCGTTTGCTCCGGAATGCGCCCGCGATCCGAGCTGTGCCCGAACACGCGCAGCCCCGCGCGGGGCGCGCACAGCTCCGCGTTGCCGCCGACGTGATCGTGGTGATGATGCGTGGCCAAAATGGCGCCCAGCGTGAGCCCCAGCGACTCGAGCGCACGCTCGACGGGCGCCGCTTCACTCGCGTCGACCAGCACCGCGCGCGTCGAGCCCTCGGCGCACAGGATGTAAGCGTAGTTGTCCTTCAGACAGGGAACGACGGTGACCTGCATGCGCGCGAACGTAGCGCGTTCAGGACCGCTCGTCGCGCCTTTCAGGAAGCCGGCGGACGACTCGGCGGCGGCACGTAGCGCGGCTTGCGCACGCGCACCACCGTCGGAATCTCTTCTTCGAACTCACCGGCGTCGATCGGGTACACCACGCGCTGGATGGGCGGCGCACCGCGCTCGGGGGGCGCCGGCAGCGTCTCGACTGAATCCTGTTCAAAGGGAGAACTCACGCGCAACATGACACCGAGCTCAAACGGCAAAACTCCCCACCCCTTAAGCGCCACCCCAACCCCTCGCACGAACACCTGCGCTATCGGCCACTTGCGCCGCTATCGGCCACTTGCGCCTCGCGCAGAGTTTGCACCAAGCCCGCGCAGCACCGCCTGCGCAGCACCCCCACGCCGCACGAAGCACCCCGAATCCGCAACGATTTGCCGCACACTTCCCTGCCCCACCAAGCTGCGCTACATCGTCCGCTCACGCGCCCCTAGCTCAGCTGGATAGAGCGACGGCCTCCGGAGCCGTAGGTCATAGGTTCGAATCCTATGGGGCGCGCTAGTGTTGGCCGGGGGAGGCTCTCGTGTCGCGCGCGGTGACGGAGACGGCGGAGGGCGCGGGGTGAGACGAGACGCGAGACGCTGCGGCGTGAATCGCGCGGCGACGAGAGCGGGCGAGTTCTCGTGGTCCACCGTGGTCCACAGCGGATTTTTCTGATGCGTCGTACCGCATCACATCCTCGTCCTCGGGAGCGCCCATCATTGTCACCGCAGGCGCTTGCAGCTGAGCGTGTGGTTTTGCTCGGGACCGAACAGGGTGCCGGTGAGAGAGCCGCTCGCGGTAGAGGTCAGGAGTGCGGAGAACGGCTCTCTCAGCATGGCACCGCGCAGGCAGCTGCCGTGTGCCGTGACTTCGACCAGGCCGAGCGCGGATGACGGCGGAGCCCAATGGGTCGGGTAAACGACCGGCTGGGAGCGCATCGAGCCGAGTAGGATTCGCGGACCGTCGAAGCCTGCGGAGAGCGTGAGCAGGGCGTCGGGCCCTGGCGGCCGGGTGCACGGGGGGAACCGAGGGCCGGGAGCGAACGGTCGAGTCTCTGGCGCCGAGCCGGGGACGGCGGTGTACACGTTCGCCTTACCGCCCGTGCTCGGCGAGACGACCACGGCCGCGCCTTCGCTCAGAGCGAGCTGTCCGCCGTGCGCCACGAGCCAGCGCTTCGCGCGCACGTTGCCGCTCCGATCGAGATCATAGAGATCCTCGAACCAGCCGTTGCTGTCGAGCAGCGCGGCGCTCCCGTCCGCGCGCGGGATGACCTCTATGAAACCAGACGAGCCTCGGCTCAAGATCTGGGTGACACCGTCGGAGCGGGCCAAGACGACCGCCATTCGGTCGGACTCGAGATACTCCGCGAGCGCGAAGCCACGCGCCACGAAAATCGCGGCGATCACGGGCTCTCCTTGCGAGCCGCCGATGGGCATGAGGGATACGTCCCTCCCCCAATAGGCGCGCCCCTCACCGGTCAAGGCGGCCGATTCCACGTGAAAATCACCCTGCGCATCGCGACCACTCCAGATGAGCTTCTCGCCGTTCCGCTCGAGCAAGCCGCCGAGCGCCGGCAGGCGACCGGCGCGGAACTTGTCGTTCGGCAGCGGTTCGAGCTTGTACAGCCGGCTGAAGAATTCGCCTTCGGGCAAAAGGGGCGGCTTCGCTTCGCAGATGAAGCCGGGCGCATTCGTTGGCGGAGCTTCCATGGGACTCCTGGGCTGATACGGAGCCTCTGGCGCCACGTCGCTCGCCGCGCTGCTCGGCGGCGGCTCTTCCTGGTCGTCGGTCGCTCGCTCGCTGACGCTGAGTAGTGTTTCGCCTTGGACGGGCTCGTCCGTGTACGCGACGGCGTCGTCCGCGGCGCAGCCGTGGGCCCAGCAGGTCACACGCAGGGCGACGCCCAGGTCAACGCCACTCGGGACGCTCGTCAGGCTTCGGCCGCCGTCGTTGGTGACGCTCGTCTGGCGATCGTGAACGAGCAGACCGTGTAGCGCGTCCGCGAAGCCGAGCGCGCTCGTGTCCGGCACGGCGAATACCTCCGGCACGGCGCCGGGCTCGAGTCCGAGGCGAACCAGCTCGGGGGGACGCTGACGCCCGCTCCGATAGCGCAAGTAAAGGACATGCTCCGGAAAGATCGCAATCCCGAGCGGCCACGACAAGTCGCCGGGCAAGCTCGGGAGCGCGCTCGTATCGCGAACGTCGAGTGCCCCGACCAGCAGCTGCTCGCCGCGATTGAGCAGCACGTGGCCCGAGCCGATCGCGATCGGCCTCGTGCCCGCGGGAGGGACGCTGCGCCACGCGCTGCCGTCGAACAGCTCGAGCGTTTCCGGGTCGTTGATGCCCGCGTCGTCGAGCTTCGTGCGACAAGCCAGGTAGCGCCCGTGAGGATCCGCCACGAGATCGCGACAGTACGCGGGCGGCTGAACAATCGCCTCGGGGCCGTCGGGGCCGTACACGAGCGGGCTGTCGCGTCCGCGAGCGCACGCGAGCACGACGCGCTTGCCCCACGGCAGCGCGGTGTTGCAAAGACCCTCGTAGACAGTAATGCGGCCGTCCTCGCGCCGGAAGCCGAGGAGCCCCGCCGCGGACCGCACCCAGGTGCCGTCGTCGAGCCGGATGCCGCTGGTGATTCTACCGGCGGGAGACTCGAGCGCGCGCACGAGCCACGCCTTCAAGGCGGGCGCGGCCTGGTCACCATAAATCTCCGCGAAGCGCGGGAGCTGCGGGTCGCCCCCCAACCAGCTGACGACGTCGTCGCGATCAGCCGCGGGCCGGCTCGCGACCTCGCTAAAGGTCTGGCCTCCATCGCGCGTCTCGAACAGTCGATCGGGCGCTGCGATGCCGTGTCCCAGCTCGGGCGAGGAGAAACCGAGCGCCGAGAGCGTGGGCTCGTGATGGGGAATGACCCGCACGCCGTGCCGCGAGATCTGCTCGAAATGCCCATGCAAGGTGAACGCCAGCACCACCGGGCCACACTCGATGAGCTGCTCCGTCCAGCGGATATTCGTGGCTCCACTCGGAACGAGTTGCCCGAGAAAGGTCTGAGACCAAAACAGCTCGCCCCGCTGCGTGTAGAACAAGTACCCGCCGTCGGAAGGACAGGCGCGCACGAGCGCATGCAGCGTCGCATCCCGGCTGAACGTCACCTGCTCCCCGCGCTGTTCCGCCCGCAGCCCACCGACCAACAGCTGCTGGGTGCCGTCGCCGAGGCGCGCGACGCGCACGACGCCCCCGGGTGACGGATACGCGACCATGTGCCACGCCGGCGGCAGCTTCGCGGCGGTCGCGCTCGACGGGGGCGTCGCGCGCACGGTCGCGTGCACGACTGGAGGCCGCGCGCAGCCGGCCAAAACCACCGTCAACGCCGTCGCAGCCCAATCCAATCGCCTCACGCCCGGACTCTATCCGATCTCCGCGCGCTGCGGCGCCGCGAGGCATTGCGGAAGGCAAGCGACGAGAGCGAGCGACTTCTCGATAGCTCGCTTGACGAGCATCGACGTGGGTGCCTCGTTGCAGGCGGGGTGCGTGGCGGGCGCTCATGAGCCAGGCTCCGTCGGCGTTGGTCGCGATCAACCCGGCGGGGCTCCAGATCGAACCGGTGGCTGGCTTGGACAGTCGCCCGAGCGACTGCGAGAGGGCTCAGCGAGCTCGACGACAAAGGCTGCATCGCCGACGAAGTACGCGGCGCGCGCGCCACTTTTGACGGCGACAGACCCCTGGAAAGTCCGTCCGCAGTCGGGCTACATTCGCCTGATCATGAGGTGGTCCTTTTATTGCGCGGTCCGCTGAATGATGATGTGCTCGCGTCGTTTCGAGCGATTGAAAGGACGCCGCCCCATGAAATATTCAAGGTGGATTGTGCCCGTGTATTCTTTGCTGCTCAGCGCGTGCGGTTCCCATTCAGGGTCGAGCGCCGACGGCGCGTCGTCTTCCGTTTCCGCTGCTGGCTCGTCTGGGACCGGCAATGGATCAGGGGGAGCCTCGAGTGACACTGGGGGCAGCTCAGGGAGCTCGGGCGACCCGAGCGCGGGCGGAGCCCCCGGTTCGCCGCTGGCTGGTAACTGGACGGGTACTTGGGGAGTCAACGCGAAATATGGGCTCTCATTCGTGGTCACCGACGCAGGCCAGCTGACGAGCCTGATGCTCACCCATTCGGCGCGGACCTGCATCAGCGGAGCGATTGAGGTCAACTACGATCAGCCGATCCCGATCGTGAACGACTCCTTCTCCCAACCCATTGACGTGAGCATGGTTCAAAGCGGTTGGTCCGTCACCATCAATGACAAATTGGTAGGCTCGTTCAGCGACGCTTCCAACATGTCGGGCACGTACACCGCTTTCGACTTGATCACAGACGGCCAAACTTGCCTCGAGCTCGGCTCGGCCTCGGACTACGCGCTGATCGCGAGCAAGGATTGCAGCCACAAGCCGAGTGAAGGCGCGTCGGCGACGCGCTTTTGCGGTGGTGGCGTGGTCACGGGCGGCAGCGCCGGCGCGGGCGGCAGCGCCGGCACAGGCGGCGTGAGCACGGGTGGCGGCGTGAGCACGGGTGGCGGCATGAGCACGGGTGGCGGCGTGAGCACGGGTGGCGGCGTGAGCACGGGTGGCAGCGCCGGCATGGACGGATTCGCTGGTTTCGGCGGCCATCCCCTGGGGGGTGGACCGTCAACCGGAGGTGGGCCCTTTGGTGGAGCGGCGGGAGCGCCGGGCGGCGGAGCGGCGGGTAGCGGAGCAGCCGGCTTCGGAGCAGCCGGCTTTGGCAATGGCGGAGCGGGCGCTGGGCCCGTGTGCCCGAGCACGGCACCGGCAACCGGTGATGCTTGCGGTGCGACGACGATGGGTAGCCAGCCCTGCGTCTTCGGTTCCACGCAGTGCCGCTGCGGCGGCGTCTGGATGTGCAACACGTGCCCCGAGCTTGCACCCGCAAGCGGCAACGTTTGCGACATCAGCCTCGCTGCGATGTGCTGGTACTCAACCGGGATATGCCTCTGCGTTCCGCAAGGCACTCCTCCAAACGGCCTATGGGCTTGTCACTGAACACACGGCAAGGCGCTCGCACGTTCGGTGCGGCCCGCTGGCAGTCTCTGTCGCGGTAGAAAGGTAGCCAACGGTTCGAGAGCGGACCGACGCCTTAAGGGTGCGCACTTGTTGGTCAGCGGCGGAGACTGGCTGCAGCTCGCGATCGTTCCGGGCAAGAAGGGTGCCTCGAATAGTGCGGAATGCGAGGTGACGTGGTCGGGGTTCAGGCCGTGGATCGTGCCGGGCAAATAGACGAGTGGACGCTCTGGCGCGAGAGCGTCAACTCCCGCAGCGCTCGCAGGACTCGCTTCACGTCTGATGCCTACGCTCAGCCCGCATTTCCTCGAAGGTCTCGCCGACCTCGCTCTCGGTCTCGCTCGGCGCGATCCCGGCGCTGCGAGCAGCCATTCGCTCCGAATGCGCTTGCCACCACGAGTCGAACGTGGCGCCGTCGAGCAACGCCAAGTCGACCTCGGCATTGTCGGGCAGATGGACAGCGCTGATCGGCCTGAAGACACCGCCGCTGAAGATCGCTCGGATTCGATGCGGCGTCGTCATGCGTTGCATTTTCCCACCGTCCGCGCTTTCGGGCAATCGCAGAGGGCAATTCTAACGGCCCGCTTGTGAGCGCTCGAGCCCGCGTCCAATCCTCTGGCGCGATTGGACGCAGCTTCACGTCTGTCAGATCCACGCTCCACACCGCCGTATAGGGTCGCAACCTCCGAGCAGACTTCCTAGGAGCAAAGCGAAAAGCGGCGCGCGGGCCGTCTGGCTGGTTTTCATGGCTAGAGCCCCAACGGCGCGGCAGGTCGGGGCTTACAGTCACCCTGCCGATCGCTATGGTTGCTTGCGGGGGAGGCCCGGCTTCGCATGTGCGAGCGCCGAGCTGCCTACTGCCGGGGCGCGGCTGCTGCCTGTGCTGGTTTCGCCACCCGCTCTTCGGCGAAGGGTTCGATGCCACGCACAGGCAAGACGCTCGGCCTACCGTTCGTTACCGCGCCGACCGGTGTCCACCCGCGCACGTTCCAGATCCTCGGCGAGCGAACGTCCGCGGTTGAAGCCGCGCTGCTGGATCAGTGCGAGCGCTTGGCGCGCGGCAGCCAGGTCGCCATCAGACGCATCGACCATCAGCGCCCGGAGATCGTCCCAGTCCTGAGGGCGCTGGCGATCGTCGCGTGCCAGCACCTTGAGAGCGATCAAGTGCGCGCGGGTCGCGACGCGCACCTTCATGTCGTCGAGCACCGCAAGCTCCTCTGCTTGCCTCACGATCTCCGGCTCGATGCCTGAGGAGGCGAAGAGCAGGTCGATGAATACGGAGCGCTCGCTGCCGTGCTTGAGACGGACAGTCGCGATGCGCCCGGTCCGCGCCTGCTCGAGGAGCGCTCCAACGACATATCCGCGACTCTGCAAGTGGTAGACGAGCTGCTCCGCCTGGTCATCATCCGGCATGGAGATCGCTAGATCCACGTCGCGCGTGGTTCTCGGCTCCGCCCGCGCCGAAACGGCGAGACCGCCAATCAGCGCGCAGGGAGCGTTCGCTTGCTCGAGCTCCACCACGATGCGCTTGAGCGCACGCTCGACGACGTTCAGCGCCGCGGCCACGCGACCGGCGTCCCCTCACCGTCGCCAAATTCAGCGCCGGGACGCTGCTCGTACCATGCACGAACGCGAGCCTCCAGGTCATCTTCGGATATACTCGGCGACTCTCGCCGAACGCGCTGGCGCAGCATGCGCTCGGCGACGTCGACGAGCTCGAAAGCGACTCGCAAGCGTTCCGCTGGCGTCTCGGCGTCGGAATCCAGATCGCGGCTCTCTTGGACTACGATTCTCGTTCGGATCGACTGCACGGTAACAACTATAACATCCGCGCGAACCGCGGACCAAGACCGGGGGCTTGGGTCCGCCGCCTCCCACGGTCCACGCCGTGGTCCACGGTCTCTCACGCCCAGCTCACGCTGAAGCCTTTTTCGGCTGCAGAGTGCGCGTCCACGTCGAGCGCGATCTTCAGCCTCCGGAGCCGTAGGTCATAGGTTCGAATCCTATGGGGCGCGCTAACGACTAAGCCGGGGGAGGCTTTGTTGTCGAGGGTGGTGACGAATGGAGCGGAAGGAGCGGGGTGACGTGAGTGGCGAGGAGAGCGAGGGCGTTCCGGACGCTGCGGCGTGAATCGACGAGTGACAAGAGCGGGCGTGGTCCACCGTGGTCCACGGGGGAGGTAGGGCTTGAAGGAGACGGCGGAAAAGACGCGGCGGAGTGAGCACAGAGCCTAGACGTCTTGCGTTTGGCCTCCAAGGTGCCCGTCCGAGCCTTTATCAACGGGTTCCTCGCCCTCGAGCGCGATGCCCTCGCGCGGCACTCCCGCCGCTCCGCGCGTTCACCGGTCCGTGAAACGCGTGCTCGCGGGCAGGGAGATTCACGCTCTAGCGGTGGACACGAGCGGGCGCACCGGACATACCCGTTCGCGCGCGTTCAGGTGAAAACCTGGAGGTGATATCCGATCAACGCGACTGCTGGCGTATGCGTCATGCGCGTCTACGGCGAGCCGGCGCCGACCACCGCGCTCGTCAGAGCGCCGCTCGTGTCGTATGCGGCGCCGACGATCTGTGAGCTGACGGCGACGGGCGAACCGTCACTCCAGTAGTTGCCGCTCAAATTGGCGGGCACGCGCAAGGCGATCGCAAGCAAATCGCTGCGCGGCGCGAGCGTCGAATGATAGAAGGTCTCGCCCAGGATCCAGCTCGCTGACGCATTGCGCACCTGCAGTACGAGCTCGGTCGGTGACCACGGGCTCGTGTCGAGCCAGAAGTTGAGATTGGCGTAGTAGCCCGTGGTGAAGATCTGATCGCCGGCGCCGTCGCGTAGGTACACGTTGGCCGACGCGTTCGTCTCATTGTAATAGGCGAGCCCGGCCCAGTCGATCACCTCGCCGTCGGGTGACGCCCAGGTTTGGTCCACGTTGAGAGAGGCGCTGAGGTTGAGCTTGCCGGCGTGCACCGCGCCGCCGCACGTCGCGCTGTTCGTCAAGTTGTTGCCGGTGACCGTGACCGTCGGCGTATTGAAGCTGCAGGTTTGTGCCTGAGCGAGCGCGAGCGCCTCCTTGCGGCTCGAGTCGACGACCGAAGCGTTCATCGTCAGGATCGCGCAACCGCGCACGACAACGCCGTAGTCGTTGCGCTCTAGTGTGCTGTTTTGGATGGAGTGAGTTTGATCGACGGCGACGTAGCCGTAGAGCGAGTTGTCCGAAATCACCGAATTGAGCAGGGTCGTCGAGGTCGACGCGCTGCTCACGCCGCCCTGCTTGTTGGCCGTGATCAGTGACGCAGCGATCCCCAAACTCGTGCCGCTGCTGTCGGCGGAAATGCCGAGCCCACCGTTGTACGCGATCGTGCCCAACGAGAAAGTCATGCTGCCGCGTCCGATGTTCAGGCCAACCCCGTCGTTGAGCAGCGACGTGACGCGGGTGAAGGTGTCGTTGCCCGTGCTCAGACAGCCAGTCGCACTGATGCCGACCGACGCACCCGCGCCGCTCAACTGCAGTATGGTGTCGCCGAGGTCGCTCGTGCCGCTCGTGCAGTTTTGCAACCCGGTAACCGCATACTCGATCGTGGCATAATGGATCTTCAGCGTCGCCGCGCCTGATTGCGTGATACCGGCCCAAGAGCGCGAGCGGCGATGCGTGCTCTGATACATCGAGAACAGCACGGGCGCGTCCGCCGTTCCTTGGACGTCGAGCGCACCCGATACGTTGATGCTCACGCCGCCGTCGCCGGGAACGGCCGGCGACGCCGCCGCCACGTACGAAGCCAAAATCTCGGTGCCGGGCGCGATCGTGAGCGTCTGCCCGGATGCGACGCTGACGCTACCGGTGAGCACGACCACGCCACTCCAGGTCGTGGTCGTAACGGCTCCAGTGACGAAGGTCGGGTCCGCCAGAGTCGCGCGACGCGTGACATGCGCGATGTTGCCCACTTCGTCCTCCACCTCGAGCTGCACGGTTTGTGCACCCGCTGATCCGAACGTGTGCGTCACCATCGGTTGCATCGAAAACGCGGTATCCCAGGTACCGTCATTGTCGAAGTCCCAGCGGAATTGCAAAGCACTGCGCGCGCTGCGATCATCGTAGGAGCCGTTGGCATCGAGAATCGCTTGCGTGGCAGACACCGCGCTGATCTGAAAGCTTGCGACGGGCGCGAGCACGTCGGGGCCGAGCTCCGACGCGCCGCAATCGGCACCGCCCGAGCCGGACGTTCCTGCACTCCCGCCTGCGCCAGCGCCGCCGGAGCCTCCGGTCGTGCCACCTGTCCCTGCGCTTGCACCGCCGGAGCCTCCGCTCGTGCCACCTGTCCCTGCGCTTGCACCGGCCGCTCCCGCGACACCGCCGGCACCTCCAACAATACCTCCTACGCCTCCGTTGCCTGCGCCCGCATCGCCAGCAGTCCCGCCGTTGCCGGCGACGCCTCCCGCACCGCCGCCGTTGGCGCCACCGCTTCCTGCATTGCCACCAGCCGAATTGCCGGCCGACCCGGATGCTCCTGCGTCGCCGCCTGAGCCCGCGGTGCCGGCACTCGAACCCGCGGCCCCGGCGCTCGAGCTACCCGCAGCGCTCGAGCCGCTCGTACCGGAGCCCGCGTCACCCGCAGCGCCGCCCGCACCAGCACCCGCAGCGCCGCCCGCACCAGCGCCGCCCGCGCCGCCAGCACCCGCGCCCGCGCCGCCGGCACCATCGCTCGCAGCGCCGCCAGCACCCGCGCCGCCAGCGCCACCGCCACCGATCGTGCAAACTCCATCGACGCACACTTGTCCGCTCGCGCACAAGCCGGTGGGGCGCGACGCGCTGCACACCGACGAGTCGCTCACACAGTACCGATCGATGCAACGGCCTCCGGTGCACTGTGCGTCCGAGCTGCAGCTGACGAGCCCCGGTTGACCGGCGGCGCCCGGCGCGTCGGTGCTCGATCCGCTGCCACAAGCGACGAGCCACAACCCCAAGAACGCAGTGTGAATCCCTCGAACCTGCATTGGCATCTTGTATCACGGTGTAGGCGCGCTTTGCGAGCGGGAGCGCTCGATTCGGCGCGGGGTCATCAGCCGGGGTGGTGTTTTTCTCGGACAGATAGCCCACGGCGTTGAAGCTCACCGTGGAGCGAATTGTCGCGAAGTATCTTCAACGAGCACGATCATCCTATATTTCTAACTAGGGTATCTCTCCGGAAGAGACTCGGCGTGCGACATCCGGTGGGTGCGCGCGTCTTTAGCGGGACGTGGAGACAAATGCGATGAGAAATCTAAGTCTACTGTTGGTGTTGGGGTTCGCGCTCGGCTGCTCGGGCGCGGACGGTAAAGACGGAGCGCCTGGAGCGCCGGGCATGGACGGCGTCAACGGCAAAGACGGCGTCAACGGCACGGACGGCGTCAACGGCACGGACGGTATGCCGGGTGCCGACGGCGCGCCGGGTGCCGATGGCGTACCCGGTGCTGACGGCACGCCGGGCGCTGACGGAACGCCGGGTGCTGACGGCACGAACGGCTCTCAAATTCTGTCGGGCACGGGTGCGCCCGCGGCGAGCCTCGGCAACGACGGTGATCTCTATCTCGATACCGCGACGCACGATGTCTACCAAAAGTCCGCCGGTGCCTGGTCGACGATCACCAACCTGAGCGGCGGCCCGCAGGGCCCGGCCGGCGCCAACGGCGCCAGCGTGCTGACCGGTAGCGGCGCGCCCGTCGCGACGCTCGGCAATGACGGCGACGTGTACATCGACTCGGCGACCGGCGATCTTTACACGAAAGCCACCGGCGCCTGGTCGAAGGTCGGCAGCATCAAAGGCGCGACCGGTGCCAATGGAACGAACGGCAACGACGGTACCAATGGGACGAACGGAACCAATGGAACCAACGGAACCAACGGCGCGAGCGTGCTGACCGGCAACGGCGCGCCCGCCGCAGCGCTCGGCAACAACGGCGACGTGTACATCGACTCGGCGACGGGCGATATGTACTCGAAAGCGGGCGGTGCGTGGTCGAAGGTGGGCAGCTTGCGCGGTCCTGCCGGTACACCCGGCTCCGTATGGCGCGTCGGTACGGGCACGCCGGCGGCGTCGCTCGGCGTCGACGGCGACATGTACTTCGATCAAGGTTCCGGCGATGTGTTCCAGAAACAGAGCGGCGCCTGGCAGGATCTGGGTCGCTTCCGCGACTTCTGGCTCCAGGGCGTGAGCTGGTTCGCGTTCGCGCTCGACGCAGCGTTCCAGAACGCGCCGACGGTGCTCACCTCGTCGCTCTTTCAGCCGGACAACGTCAGCGCGAACTTCACGTTCACCGGCACCGGACAGAGCGGCCGACTCGCGTTCCACACCTCGGGCTCGTACGTCGAGGGCGGCGTCGACATCAGCGCGTTCGAAGCCTTCAACTTCAGCGCGGCGGAGAGCGGACCCGTTTCCACGCTCGCGCTGTACATGCAAAACGGCAACAACAGCGGCTGCCGCTGGTTGGTGCCCGCCGCAGGCGGTCCTTCCTACAGCGTGACTCTGGCGAACCCGACCGACTGCTTCAACAACACCACCGGCCCCGATTTCGATCTGACGGACGTCACGCAGATCCAGATCGGCATCGTGAGCAGCGGCGCGGGCGCCGCCACCTTGAAGGTCTCCGCGGTGCAGATGGTCGACCAGGGTTGAAGCGCGCCGGAGCCTGAAACGGGATTTCGACGACTGACGAAATCCCGTTCGGCTCCACGCCCACGGCGCGCGCCGACTCTACGGTTTCAAGACGCAGCCGGCGAGCGTCGAACTTTGCTGACTGAATCGGACCCTCGACAGTCTGGCGGCGACAGAGGTCAAGCTCTCACCCGAGCAGGTGAAGGAACTGGACGACGCGAGCACCTTGCCAGCCGAATATCCGGGCTGGATGGTGGACTTCCAAAACGGCCGCGATCCACGCGGCGCACCGGCCAAATAGGATCGAGGTGAAGCTCAGCGCCCGAGTGAGGCGATTCTGCGCAAAAATGGCGGAGCGAGCTCGACGGCCGCGAGCACACGGGCGCGACTACCCGACCTTCACGGGTGTGCGCTGCGCGGGATCGTAAAAGAACGTCTCTTCAGCGATGCGCTCGCCTTCCCAGCGCTGATGCGCAAGCTTGGTCGTGGGCGTTGCTCTCGACCATGGCGATGAAGCGTTCGAGCGTTTCGGCACGGGGCATGCAAGCAGCTTACGCCGGCCCCAGGCGAATTCCGCGCTCCGAGGCAGATGATGGATCGCGGACGATTTCCAGGGCTATACTGCGTCGCGATTTGGCGCGACGTTCGGCGCCTTTTGAAGGGATTCGTAGCAATGAAAAATGCCATCTGTCTTTGGGGTCTCGTCAGCGGGTTCACGCTCGCCTTCGCCGCGTGCTCGAGCAGCACCGCCGCTCCACCCGCACAACCCGCGAGTGGCGGGAGTGCCGGCAGTGGCACCGCCGGCAGTGGCACCGCCGGCAGCACGGGAGGCACCGGCACTGCCGGTACAGGTACCGCCGGTACGGGTACCGCCGGTACGGGCACCGCCGGTACGGGCACTGGTGGCGGAGCCGCCTGCGTCGCGCCGAGCGCTCCACTCATCACGGACTTCTCGGGTACGGGCGGGCTAGTCAGCGGCATGCCCTACACGGGCGGCGACCCGGGCGGCACGGTCGCGCCGACCGCCGTCACCACCTCCGGCTCACTGGTGATGACGTTCGGCGGAGGCGCGACGACCACCATGTTCCCGTACGCGTTCGTCGGGATGGGCCTGAACTCTTGCACGGATGCGAGCGCCTACACCGGCGTGACGTTCACGGCGAGCGGCACGCTCAGCGCCGGTTGCACGATCCAGTTCTCCGTCATCGACAAAGAGCACGCGACGAGTGGCGGCACCTGCACCACGGGCTGCTATCCCGGTGGAACCATATTCACGCCCGCGGCGACGGCGACCCCGGTCACGCTGCCCTTTGCGGGTCAACCTGCGGGTGGAACGGACGTCGCCGGCGCTGCGCCCGTCGATCCGACCCAAATTCTATCGATTCAGTGGCAGGTCAATCCGCCGGCAGCGGGCTGTACCGGCACCATCACGGTCGACGACGTCAAGTTCGAGTGAGCCGCGGCTAGCACTGCAATCGAGTAAGAGGCCAACGGCGTGCTCAGAGGGCGCGCTGTTGGCCTCTCTCGTATTTTGTGCGGTGTGCGCCGCAGCCTCTACGGAACCGGGAGCTCGAAAGCGACGGCGTAGTTCGGCTGCGGCTTCTGCGTCATGCTGCCCACGAACGGGTCCGAGTCGCGTAGCTGACCCCAGCGGAACGTACCGACGAAAGGCGAAGCCATGGCCGTGGTCGCGCCGGTCAGCGCGTAGCCGACGTACAGGCCGGTCGCGTCCGCGTTGGCCAGCGTGATCTGTACCGTGTCGCAGGCAATGGTGACGGACGTGATCGTCTCACGCCCGCTCGAACTGCGCACTTCGAAGCCCTTACCTGCCGCCCACTCCGCGATATCCTGGTGCGGCGGCTGCAAGGTATCGTCCCAGACCAGCGGCATGACGGGCACGTGGAAGTGCACGGTGATCACAGCGCCCGAGCGCTCGACGTTCGTCGGCTGCAGCGGCTGCCAGTCGTGGCCCATGATCACGCGCTCGAAGTAGACCTGCCCGTATTTTTCACCCAGCCGTTCGTAGCCGTCGGTCTCGAGGTGAACGTGATCCGCAGCGTGATACGGGTACTGGTACTTCGGCCCGGAGCACACCACGTCCGCGGGATGATCCGCGCCGATCTTCCACTGCGCGAGCGTGGACGCGGAGCTGTCGTTCACGGAATTTTGCTGGGAAACGATCATCAAGAGCTTCTGCGTTTGGCCGGTAATCGCCGCGATGTCGGTGTCGTAGTCGCTCAACAGCTGGTAGAGCGAGGACTCGTAGCCCGTGTTGCCCGCGTCGCATTCACCGTGCGTGACGATGACTGCCGCAACGCCGTAGGTCTTGCCTGCGGCCTGGGCGAGTCGCGTGATGGCTTGCGTCTCCATCAGCGTCGCGGCGTAAGCGTGACCGTTCACGCCGTTCGGCGTGGCGTCCTTCAATAGATACGTGAGACATTGCCCGTTCTCGCCGAACTCCCCGTGCACGCCCACGTAGTCGTTGCCCGACGCTTGCTGATAGAGCGCCGTGATCTGGTTTGCCATCGCGGCGTGCGGCGTCTCGCCGGCGATGTTCGTCGGATACGAGCTCGGGTACGCGGTCGAGGCGCGCCCGATCGGCTCGATCAGCGGCACCATCGTAAAGGTCGGATCGGTCGGATCGAGCGGCCAGAGCGCGGTACCGGTCGAGAGTTTGAGGTTGTTGTAAGGCTGTGTCGTCGCCTTGACGGGCGTGCCGTACTGGCCGACAGCCAGGCTTTGACCGGTGCCGACGACGCCGGACCAGTCCCACGTCGGGCTGACGGCGCCTCCGGTGCCCGCGTCGCCACCGCTGTTGCCGCAGATGTCACCTTGGCCCGCGACGCCGGACGAGCCTCCCTGGGCCGCTCCGCCGGAGCCCGCGCTCGTGTTACCGGCGTCGGAGGAGGACTTGTTCCCACAACCCAGGCCGAAAACCCCGCCAGCGAGGCCGACGAGAACGACCGACAGCACGCTCGAACCAAAATCAATTTTCATCATGATCGGGAGGTAACCTCGCTCATCACGGCAATGATACGACTTTAACAGCGCCGTTCACGTCGGCTATCTCATAAGCTGCGGGCCAAATATGAGAAGCCGCGGCGATGGCTTCGTTCTGCACGCTAGATTTTCCAGTCGGTCGTTTCATGGGATGTATTCAGCTTCCTCCCAGGAGAGCCTCGAATGACCATCACCATTACCGCCTTCGAACGCTCCGACGGCGGCGAGGGGCTGGCTGTTGGTGCACCGATCAAGCGATGAGTGGCTTCTCCAATCAGCTTAGTTGGACGCGCGCTAAACCTGCCTGAACGCTGTGCCGATCGGCCCGCCGCGGATGCGCTTGCAGCGCATCGAAACCGCGCACATTTCTAGTGCGGAACAGGCGTCAACCGAGCGGACTTTTCTTGTCACAGCGCTGGTTGTTCACGCACTCTCGACCAACACGTTAGTATCGACCAGGCCCAGATCAGCCGACATCAGCGTACAGATCCTCGCGGCTCAGTGAGCCGATGATCTGACCGGGACGCACCGGGAACTGCAGCGCACCTTGACTCGCGTCAGCGAGCGCTGGCTTCACAACCCCGGGCTCGGGCGTGTCCTCGCCCAGGGCACTCAGCGCCTTCTGCACCAGCGCGCGGCGCTGCTCGACTGGAAGTGCGCGAATCGCTGCCAAGATGATCAGGCCATCCGGAACGCCGTGTGCTGCACCGCGAAGCCGCCCTCGGCATCGACGATCTGGAACTCGCCGATGTAACCGCTCGGCTCGCCGCGATACGCGATGTCGAAAGATCGGACCGCCAGGCTCGATTCGAAGAACGTGCGGATGTACGCGGCGACTTCGTCGTGACCAAATCCGTAGAGTCTGCACTGCATTTCCGGGTACACTAAGATGCATGCGTTGCGTTGCGCGTGTTCGTGGTCGGTGCATCGGTTTCGAGATCGCGGCCTTGCTCCAGGTGAGCGCGCTCTTCATTGCCTGCGGCAGCAGCACGAGTGACGGCGCGGCGCCAGCCCCCTCGGCAAGCGGTGGGAGCGCGGGGACTGGCGTGAGCCCCGCAGGAGGCAACGCCACCGGCGGGAATAGTGGTAGCTCGGCGAGCGGCGGCAGCTCAGCCAGTGGTGGCGTCGCCGCGAGCTCGGGAGCGGGCGCTGGCGCGACGGGTGGCAACGCGGGAACGGATGCGAGCGGTGGCGGAGGCGGCGCCGGCATGGGTGGCAACGGCAATCCGGTCACGTGGGGCGGAGTGCAATTCCCTTGGCCCGTGTTCGACGGCAGTGTGCCCGACGTGCCGCTGTCCGCTACGGGCGCGACCTGGTACGCGGACACGACGAACGGCAACGACGCCTGGGACGGCACGAGCTTCACGTTCGTCTCCGGCGCGAAGGGCCCGAAAAAGACGCTGGGCGGCGCGCTCGCGATCAACAAGCTCAAAGCGGGCGATACGATCTTGCTCGCCGGCGGCGTCTACCGCGAGCGCCCGAATTTCAATGTATCCGGCAGTGCGAGCAGTCCGATCACGATCGGATCCTACGGCCGAGGCACGGGTGCGCCGATCCTCGACGGGGGTTTGAAGCCCGGGACTTGGACGAAATATACCGCTCAGGGCCAGACGAGCGTGTGGCAAACGTCGACGACGAGCCTGTCGAAGATCGACGCGTCCCACGCGGTGCTCGGCGTATACGTCAATGGTCCCCAGGGTGAGTCCGCGCTGCGCGAAGTGATCCACGGCCAAGTCGACAAGTACGCGAGCGACCCCCTGCCTCCGAACGAAACGCAGGCCGACATCAAAGACAACTCGAGTGACTTTTACTTCGATGCCGCCGCTGGCACGCTCTACGCCGATTTCGGCGGCAGCTTGGGCAGCGCTGATCCAAACAGCGCGGACGTTTCGATTTTGTACAAGAGCCACGACACGAGCGCCGAGCCGTTGCTCGTCGTCGGCAACGACTACTACGACTTCATCGGTCTGACGCTCCGCGCCGGATCGTGGAACGGCGTGTATTCAGAGGCGAACGGGCTCACGTTCGATCACTGCGACATCAAGTTCAATGGCGGCGCGGGTATCGCCTTCGGCGGGCGCGCGAACGCCGTGAAATACAGCCGCATTTGGATGAACGTGCTCGACAATTGGCCGCGCTTCAACAACGGCAACACGGGCGGCGGCTGGCCCGGCGCGCTCGTGTTCTACGCCGCGCGGGATTCGAGCGCGATCGGCAACGCGATCTACCTGAACGGCGGTGAAGGCTTGATCTTCTACGGCACCGAGAGCGGTTATCTGGGTTCGAACAACTTGGTTCAGAACAATGTGTCCTTCGACAACTTCTCCGTCAATCTGTATTTCGACAACACGCAAGGCGTGCTCGCCCAAGAGAATTTCGCGTTCGATCACCCGCGCGACGTGACTCAGACCTTCGCGAATCTGTTGAGCGTTTCGAGCGGCTACGACACGGACTTCGGACGCCGGCTCTCGCCTGTCGATCTCAGTCTGGCGGACGAGCCCGGCTCGGCCTTCGACAGCCAGGCTCATCTGGCGAACATCACGGTGTTCAACAACATCTTGGCGGGGCCGCGCGCGTTGCTCGACTACGACGACGGCACGAGCGGCGCAGGCCACGGCCTAAAAAACTGCACGATCGCGAACAACACGTTGCTCGTCTCGAGCTGGTCCTTGCCCAGCGCCGGTTCGTACGGCTGGCAGAACGGCAGCAATCCCGGCGTCGACATGAACAGCCTCGTCGAGAACAATCTGATTTTGACGCAAGCCTCCGACGCGGTGTTCGAGTCGGCTGCGAGCGGCATCGGCGCCGGCATCACTGACGACTACAATTTGCTCTCGGGGCCGGGCTCGTTCTCGAACGGCGGCGGCTCGCAGAGCTTGTCCGCGTGGAAAGCGGCGCACGCGGCTTGGGACGCGCACAGCGTGAGCGCGGACGCGATGCTCAATGACGTGACCGAGTTCAACCAATCCGCCGGCGCGCGCCCCGTCTACGATTGGGCGAAAGCTACGCCATTGATGAACTCGCCCGCCCATCGCGCCGGCACGAGCCAAGCGGCCTTCACGACGGATTTCACGGGTGCGACGCGTCCAGCCGGACCTTACGACATCGGCGCGATTGCGATGCCATGAACGCGCGCCGCAGAGCAGATCGATGAAGACAGAGCGTTCGCCGCCGAGGGGTGGGGAGAACATCACGAGCTTCGACCGACCTCAAACCTGTATTGGTCACTGACCAGAGCTGTATCCCGTTTCTTGGAGAACCCAATCTCTTGGTCAGCGGACGCTCCTCTGAAAACAAGCGTGAGACGATCGATCGGATCAAGGCCATCACGCCTCTCCCGCCCAGAGTTGTGGTCGCCTCGATGCTTGAGTCGTTTAAAGCAAGACGACCATCGACAACGCGTGGGGAAGTCGCGCGATAGTGCGGCTTCGAGGCAACGGGTTCGGAGCCCGCCGCGCGCCAGCTTGTGCCAACCACGACAGGTCTGCCTTGGATTGGTGCGAACGAGCCGCGCGCAACGACGCGATTATTCGGCGAGCTCGCCAAGGCACAGGATTTGCTTGACGTCCGCGGTCATGACGAATTGCCACACCACGCGTTTGTGCGCGCTCGTCGCTCTCCTGCTCGGATGCTCTGGACAATCGACGCACGACGCAGGCTCTTCGCCGTCAAACACTGCCGGCAACGGAGGGGCTGCCGGCAACGGAGGGGCCGCCGGCAACGGAGAGGGCGTCGGCTTGGTTTGCTCGGGTCCAACGCCCGTGTGCGGCAACAACAAAGCCGAGTCGGTCGCATGCAGCCTGCGGAACGCGAGCGGCATGTGGGAGGGCAGTGATCAAACCATCTCAGAACCGTGCGATGGCAGCGATCTGCTAGGAGCAACCTGCGCTTCGCTGGGATTCGCGAGCGGCATGCTCGCCTGCAAAGACTGCATGTTCGACACCTCGAGCTGCAGTGCGAGCGGCGCAGGGGGCAGCGCGGGGGCGGTTAGTCAAGGAGGCAGCGCGGGCGCGTCGGCTGGATCTGCGGGCAACGGCGGAAGCGCGGGCAACGGCGGAAGCGCGGGCAACTCGTGCGCAAACGTCTGCGCGGAACTGAACGGTACTCCGCCGCTAAACGGGAGCCCATGTGGTTGTGAGGACTACGCGTGCGATTTCGGCAGCTGCGGCGACGGCAGCGCCATCGCGGCCAGCTGCTATCTGTCCAAGTGGTCGGTACAGCCGGCGAGGTGCCCGTGCGGCTCTTGCCCGTCCGGTCAGGTGTGCGTGGACAACGGCGAGCAGGGCGTCGCCATCTGGAGCTGTCGCAACAACCCGTGCGCGGCGCAAGGCCTACCGACGACGTGCGCTTGTGCCGTGCCACAACTGTGTGGCGCCGGAGCCAACTACTGCGACGACTTCGAGGTTGACTGCCTGCATGGCTGAGGTGCGCTCGTCCTCGATGAGGCTTGCAGGTTCCGCAAAAATGGCGCCGGTCTATGCGGTCAGCGTGCCGGCGCTGGCGCTCGTGTGGATCTTGCTTGGCTGTACCGCCCGCTCGTCGCCTGCAGGGGGCTCCGCCGGTAACGGAGCCGCTGGCAACGGAGCCGCCGGGCGCTCTTCCGTGTGCCCCGCCAAGCCGCAGACGCAGTGCAGTGGCACAGGCACTCCTCCCGCATACGAATCCATCTACGCACCGTGCGATCAGCAGGGCAACGTGTGCAGCGGCGGCGATCTGGCGGGTGACGAGGAGGGCTGCTTTATCATGTCGTGGAACCTGCAATGCTGCTCAGGCATGTGGTACCCAACCGTGCTCGGTGATGGGGGCGTGCCAGAGGTTTGCCCTAGTGCCGGCACGCCTTTCCCGTGCGGAACCGATCCCTCGCTGAGCTGCGTGGACGGACAAAACGCTTGCGCAGAAAGCCTAGACTTGGCGACCAGCGCCCGCACTTACATGTGCTCGAGCTTGTGCGCTGCCGCCGACTGCTCGTGCTTCTGCACCCCTGGTGCGCAGGGTGGCTGCTCCTACACCATCGCCGACCCCACTGAGCCGAGCAACTGCCAATGCGGGGTGGCTCGCGGTGAGGTCGATACGTTCTGCACGCACGGCACCGAGCCCACGTACGGTTGCACGCGCGATCCGGGCACTGACGCAACGTGCGACGCGGATCACCCGGTGGCTTTCCTGTGCACGTCGCCCGACGGCGGTCAGGTGACTCCACAAGGAACCGTATGCCAGCAGCTCGACAACGACCCCAAGAATCACTGGTGCTGCACGACGACTTGATGGGCTCTCTCTAGCGGCGATACCCGACATCCTCAGAATCGCGTGGATCCTCGTGCGACGCTCACGTAGCGCACGGCGATGCGTCAATTCGTGCGTTTAGCGCTCTCGACCAGGACCGTGTGCATCGAGTACCGATAGACGACCTCGAAACTTCGGCCCGAGGAATCCGCCATCGTCGAAGTAAAATCGACGTCTTCGGGACGGCTATAGCCCACTACCAGCCAGGTGTTCGGTGTGACGTCCCACGTCGGCCAATTGCCGCTCGTCCACTCGGAAAACCCGCTGGGCTCCCGAGTGAACTCGAGCAGGACGAGCTCGCTCATTTTCGGCGTCGTCGTCCCAGTGCGAAGCTCGAAGGTCTGCGCGGCGGTATCGTAGAATAGCGTCGCGACGTCCGTGCCTGCCGCGAACGCCGGCGGCTCGCCGGGGAGAGTCTCTTGGAGCGTCACGCCGCAGGGTGGCGTGCATATCCCGTCTGGGTCGAGCGCCGGGCCCGAAGATGCTCCTGCCTGACCGCTGCTACTTCCAGCATTGCCCGTACTCCCGCTGCTCGCGCCCCCGCTTCCAGCGCCGTCCCCGAGGGGATCAAGCTGCGCGCGCGTGATCCCACCGCAGCCGCACAGAGCTAGCAGCGCGACCACGCAGCAGCAGCTGGCAAAGGGAGGTAGGCCCCGCACCCCCAAAGCCTACGCGCCTGCAGGAGCTTCGCAATCAAATCCCGCTCAGCCGGCTTGTGGGACACGCCGATGCCCACCCGCCGTCGCCGTGGAAATGCTCGTAAGACGGAATGTAATCGCGAAATGCGGGTCGCTTTGCCAAGGCAGCGCAGTTTCTGTGCGATGTTCGCGTCCGTCATACGGAGCTTAACCATCTGCGCGATCGACCAAGCGAGATCCGCCGGCCCGCGCCGGCGTCGACCGCGCCCCTTCAGTTGTTCGTCGTGACGTCGGCCACTGGAAAGTCGATCTCGCCGGTACCACCGAGGACCTCGAGGCTGATGTGCAGGTAGTACAGATTCCCTAGCGCCCAGCCCTGCTGCGTCCAGGCGTCGAAGTGATCGCTGACGGTGACGGTCCCGCATTGGCGAGCTGTGGAGCGGACGCTCCAGAATTGCGTCCAGGGGCCGGTGTGGCCGTCTTCGCAAGCGTTGCCACCGCTGCCGGTCGTCTGGTTCGTGGACATGTAGTAGGTGCCGCCGTCGATGGTGGCCGTCAGGGGGCTCTGCATGATCGGCATCGCGTTGTACGAGTCCTCCACGATGTACCACTCCGTGCACTGGTTGTGCGTCCAGCCGTATACGCCAATGAAGGAGTACCCGCCGTCAGTCCCCTTCTTCGTTTCGACGAACTCTGCGAGGATCTTGCCGTAGGCGGAGTACTTCTTGGTGGCATCGAAATTCAGGCCGACGTTGGCCAAGAAGTTACTGCTGTTGTCCCAGTTCGCGCTGAAGGCATGCGCGTTGTCGAACACGGTGATCGTCCCGCCGCTGCCGTTGGTCCAGAGGCCATAGGTGAGGCCGTCCGCGCTGCCGCTGAAGTCCGTGCCGGTCTTCGCGGTGCCGCCGGTGGGCATCGTGGCCGAACAATCCGGACCGGTGCCGGCCGCACCGCTCTTCCCGCCCGTGCCCGCCGCGCCTCCCGCGCCTGCCACGGAGGTCGAGCCACCATTCGATGCGCCCGCGCTTGCCGCGCCTCCCGCGGCTGCACCCGACGAGCCGCCATTCGATGTGCCCGCGGTGGCCGCGCCTCCAGCACCAGCCGAGGTCCCCGACGAGCCGCCATTTGGTGCGCCCGCGGTTGCCGCGCCGCCCGCCGCTGTACCCGACGAACCGCCAGCGCCGCCGCCGGCCGGGTGCACGCCGCCGTCCGTACCGCTACAGCCGACGACGACGAGCGCGGCAACAAAACCACCCAATTGAAACGGCGCACGGCGCATGGCGACTCCCTTTGTGTAACCACAAGCATACTGCCTACGGCAAACCGCGTCGAGCGTGCGAGCGCGAGGCTCACCAGCAGCGCGCAGAGAGACGACCTCGGCGTAACTTCCGGACAGGGACGTCCAGCTGGTCTAAAATCTCAAGGGCTTCGCCGTTAGCCGAGCTTCGCCAGATTCTCCGGCAAATCGCCCTCGCGTCGCCCCTCGTCGTTTGCCGGCAGTGCCAGGCTGATGGGGGACTCGCGCTCCGCCTGCTCGTCGCGGAGCTCGACCTTGAGTGCGAGCAGGGTTTGCTTGGCGTCGCCCAGCATCTTCTGCAGCTTCTGCGTACCCGTGCTGGCGAGGCGATCGATGGTTTCGACCTGTTTCCGGATCTTAGCCGCCGCCTCTTGGATCTCCTGCAGGCGTTCGACCTCTTTGGCGATCCGTTGCTCGATCCCTTGCAGCGCCTGCAAGTCGCCGCCCGAGGCAACGGTACGATGACGGATCGCGAGACCCAGACCGACCATCAGTGCGGCCTGCACGTACGGATCCGATGCCGGATCCTCGGCGTCCCAGATCACCAGCACGTCTTGCGCGTAGCGACTGAAGGCAGGGAAACCCGCAGTAGCGTGGCTGCTGGCCATGATGAAGATGCCGGAGCAGGCATCTCGATTGGCGCGCGCTTTCGCGATTTCTTCGAGTGCAGCACTGACCGTGTAGCTCTTGTCCTGCTTCGCTTCGATCACGACGCGCGCGCCGTGAAACTGATGATCGGTGGGAAAGTGGACTACGGCGTCACCCACCTTGCAGCCGGGGCGCGCACCGACGGTGCTGCTCGTGTTCTCGACGATGTAGCCATTGCCGCCAACCGCCTGTTGCACGAACTCCACGACAGCATCTTCGAAAACGCGGCCACCCCGGTTGCTGCGTAGCTCTTCGTGCCTGCGAACCTCGATACGCTGCACGGCAGCGGTCGTAGCGCGATGAAATTCCTCGGCCTGTTTGCGCGCCTCTTCGAGGCGCTCTTGTTGCGACTTGGCGTGGTGTTCCAGGCGTTCGGTCAGCGACTTCTGGATGATAGCGAGAGGCGAGTTTTCCGCGGCTGGATTGATGGCCTGGAGCAGCTGCTCGCGGGCGGCCGCCGTCTCTCGGCGAAGCTGATTTAGGAGTGAGTCCTCGCGGGTCGTATCGAGCGCGGCCAGCGCGCTCTTCAACTGCTCAGC
>DASXKQ010000248.1:0-25964 GCA_036496745.1 Polyangiaceae bacterium | reverse complement strand
GCCGGCGGTCGAGGTGCTCGACTTGCGGCGCGTGGGTCCGGGGCCGGGCGGAGATCGCTTACTCAGCCTCCCGCTATTTCGCGCGCTGGAGACCGTGCTCGAGCGCAAACAGCAAGCGATCCTATTCCTCAATCGCCGCGGCTTTGCACCGAGTCTGTTGTGCGGCAGCTGCGGCACGCCGGCACAATGTCCCAATTGTTCGGTCGCGCTCACGCTGCATCGAAGCCGCGGCGAGCGTCTGCGCTGTCACTACTGCGACTATTCCATCGGCTTGCCGACGCCTTGTGCGGCCTGTGGCGCGAGCCAATTTCTCGAAGAGGGCTCGGGCACCGAACGCATCGAAGCCGTTCTGCGCGACACGTTGCCAGCGGCGCGCGTGGCCCGACTCGATCGCGACGTCGCGGCCGGCCGCAAGAGCGAAAAGATCCTCGAGCGCGTGCGGCGCGGCGAGGTCGATATTTTGGTTGGTACGCAGATGGTCACGAAGGGCCACGATTTGCCGGAGGTCACGCTGGTCGGCGTATTGAACGCCGACGCCGCGCTCTCGATGCCCGACTTTCGCGCGGCTGAGCGAACCTTCCAGCTACTGGTTCAGGTGTCGGGGCGCGCGGGGCGCGGGGATGCGCCGGGCCGCGTTTTGATTCAGACGCGACAGCCCGAGCATCCGGCGATCGCCTGTGCCGTCGCGCACGACATGCATGGCTTCAACGAGCAGGAGCTTGCTGCGCGCCGCGAGCTTCGCTACCCGCCGTTCGCGCGGCTGGCCTTGGTGCGCTTCGATGCGGTCGAGGAGTCCTTGGCCGCGGCAGAAGCCGAGCGGCTCGCGGACATTGCGCGTCGGGCTTGCCCGGATGGCGCAGAGGTGCTCGGTCCGGCTGTGGCGCCGCTCGCGCGGCTGCGCGGGCGTCACCGCTATCGCTTCCTGTTGCGAGCGAGCGAGCGAGCCGCCCTGCGCGCGCCGCTGCTAGCGGTTGCCCGTGCCGGAGTTCACCGCAATGCTCGCATGGCGATCGACGTTGACCCGGTCAACATGCTTTAAAGCGTTACTCGCATGCCTCGTTGGCTCAAGTCCTGCTTGCCCGTCGTGTTGGGCGCGCTGTTCGCGCCGTCGACCGCGCATGCCTTCGAGCGACAGTGGCACGTGGGCGGCGGTGTCGGGCTGACGAGTTATCTGCACGACTACCAGCTCGGTCCCTCGCTCGGCCTGAACGCCGCGTACGGCATTTCGGACATGTTCGACGTGCGCGTGGAGCTGCTCGGCTCGACGCACCTGCTGTCGAGCGAGGCCACGACGCGTGTCGCGTATCTGGCGCACACGCGCGCCGAGCAGCTTTCGGCAGCGGCGGGCCTCACCTACAAACTCGACGTCTTGCAATGGATTCCATATGGCGGAGTCTTGCTCGGCTATCGGCACGTGCGCGGCGCGTTACCCCCGCTCTCCGACTATGGACGCGACGACGCCATGGCGGCGCTGTTGGTCGGGCTCGACTACGCCGCGTCACGCAGCTTCGGGCTCGGGCTATCCTGGCGGGGCGACAGCGCGCTCTCCTCGTTTGCCAACACGGAATCGATGACCGTCATGTTGCGTGCGGAATACCATTGGGGCTTCTGAGGCGTCCTAGCCTCGACGCACACAGTCTTGCCCGGAGAGATCGTGATCTGGCCTCCCAAAGCAGCTCGGGTCATGCGTAGCCGGCGCGCAGCGCTTTTCACGAGCGCGCTCGTGTATGCGCTGTTGGCCGCGTGTGATCGGGGTGCTCGCGGGGCTCCCCCAGCCGCTCATTCGGGGCACGCGCCCTTGGCGACCAGCAGCGGGCGGCCGCTCTCAGCGCCCGCAGCAGGTAGCGAGCCCCTCGTGGAACTCGTGCGGGCCGAGCGGTGGTCGGACGCGCGCGCGCAATTCGAGCAGTTGTCGAGCAGTGAGCGGGCGCTGCCCAAGATGTTATTTTTGCACGCCCGCATTGCTCAGGAGCTGGGTGATCAGGCGGCGGCGCTCGTGGACCTCAAGAAGCTCGAGGGTTCGCTGCCCGTGCTCGGCGCGCAGATCGAAGCCGCTCGCTCGCGCGCTGAGCTCGAAGCGGGTCCGTTCACGGCGGCGGCGCAGTATTTCGAGCGCGCGACGAGCGTGGACGGGCTCAGCTCGGCCGCTCGTGCTTGGCAGCGCGCAGGCGATCTCGCCAAGGCGCGCGTCGCGGTCGAGCGAGCGTTTTTGCTACTCGGCAAATCGAAACGGGCGCGCGAGAGCGAAATCCAAGCGCGGACGCTACGCGCCGAGATTGCGCTGGCGCAAAAGGATCTGCCGACCGCCCGCGGCGATTATCACTGGTTGGCGCTGAGAGCTCCCGGCCGGCCCGAGGCCGAACAGGCGCTCGACGCGTTGGAAAAAATGCCAGAATCGAGTCGCCTCTCCCGCGCCGAGCGCGCCGAACGCGCGGCGAGTCTCGCCGAGCTCGGTCGGCCCGACGCGGTCGAACGCGAGCTCTCGGCGGCGGGCCCGGCGGTCGCCGCCGGCCGCGCGTCCTTCCTGCGCGCGTTCGCCCTCTACGCGGCGCGCACCGATTACCTCAAGGCCGCCGAGCTCTTCGAACGCGCGGCGCGAGAAGCGCCGGATGACGCCGCGCACGCCCTATTTTTTTCGGCGCGTTCGCTCTCGCGCGCTCAGCTCGATGCGCGCGCGATCGCTCTCTATCAACAGATCGCGGCGCGCCTGCCCAAGTCGGCCTTCGCTGAACAGGCAAGCTACCTGGCTGCTCGGCTGCACTTCATCGCAGGCGACTACGTCAAGGCGCTCGCCGGATATGACGCGTATCTCGGCCGCTTTGGTAAGCGCGCACGCTCGCAGCGTGACGCGAGCTACGAGCGGGCGCTCTGTCTGCTGGCGACCTCGCGGGCCAAGCAGGCCGAGCAGCTGCTGACTGCCCTCGCCGAGCAATCGCGTGATCGGCGCGAGAGCACGCGTTACGAGTATTTGGCGGCCATCGCTCGTGCCTCCTCGGGCGACAAAGGCAACGCTGTCGAGCGGCTTTCGCGGATCGCGGAGCGCGAGCCGCTCTCATTTTGGGCACTCGCGGCGCGGGCGCGGCTCGCCGCGCAAGGCGCAGCTCTGCCCGCGCTCGTGCCGGCCGGCGCAGAAAAAAAGGCCGCTACTCCGCCTCAGCCCAAGCTGCCGGCCGCCGCCGCGCTGCTGCACGAGCTCGGCCTCGAGCGAGACGCGGAGCTCGCAGTGCGAGAGAGTGAGCACGCATTGCAAGCCAGCTATGCGCCCAACGGGCAACAAGCACTCTGTGAGCTCTATGGGGAGCTCGACGTCGCGACGCGCCGCTATCGGTTGGCCCAAGACGCCGTACGACGCGAAGCGCTCGACGTCGCTCCGGGCGCGCCAAACGCTTGGGCTTGGCGTTGCGTGTATCCGGAGCCTTACCCGGGTCTGGTGCAGAAGGCGGGCCGCGACATGCACGTCACGGCGTCGCTCCTGTTCGGCGTGATGCGCCAGGAGAGCGCGTTCGACGCGAGTGCGGCGTCTCCGGTGGGCGCACTCGGCTTGATGCAGCTGATGCCAGCGACGATCGAACGCATGGCGGTTCTCCTGCAAGAGCCCACGGCTAGCGCGAGCTGGCGGAGTCCAGCACAAAACCTGCGTTTCGGCGCCGCTTACTTGGCGAAGCTCTTCGGTTGGCTGGGTGGCGATCGCGTGCTCGCGGTCGCTGCGTACAACGCGGGACCGGACGTCGTCTATCGTTGGCTCGACGCGAAGGCGGCGCTCAGCACGGATTTGTTCGTCGCGCACATCCCCTTCGCCGAAACGCGCGAGTACGTGGAGCGCGTGCTCGGCAACGAGGCTCGCTACGCGTACCTGAGCGGCGGTGAAGCGGCGGTGGTGCCGCTCGCGCTCGATCTGCCCAAAGGCGTCACGCGCGCCAGCGACGCGTTTTAGAACTTGCCAGGGTCGCGCGCGGCCTCGTGGAGCAAGGCAAAACCCGGCACCTCCGGTCCATCGGCTGCAAAGTGGGCCGCGAATGCGTCGCGCAGCGCGAGCTCGGCCAGCTTGCCGCGCGGAGAAAACCCCCACTCGGCCTCTTGGGACATGTCGTTCGGATCGGCGTACAGCCGCCACACGAAGAAACCAGCGAACCACGGCTGATCGATGAATGCCGACAAGAGCGCGCGATATGCGGCGGCTTGCGCGCGCTGATCGGGCACGACGTGGCTCATGTGATCGGGCCATTCCCAAGGGCGCACCGCCGGATCCTTGCGCGTCGTGTAACCGAACTCGGTGAACAGGATTGGCTTGTGCCACCTTTCCGCGAGCGCCTGCACGCGCTCACGCACGGCTCGTCCTCCGCGCATCAGCTCTTGCTCGTCGGCGCCGTCCTTGTCTGCCAGCGGGAAGAACGCGTTGATGCCGATCACGTCGAGCTCACCGAGGATCACGGTGTCCTCCACGTCGTCCCAGTTTCCGGCGTAGGTGAGGAGACCAGTAAAAACCTTGCGCACGTCTTGAACGATCGGAAAAAAGCTGGCTGCGTGCGCGGTCGTGAGCCAGCTGCGGAGCTCGATGCCGAGAGCGAGCATGTCCACGTCGCAGCTCTGGGCGAGCTCGGCCCAACTGAGCAAGAAGCGTTCGTAGTTTTGCGCCCAGCGCTGCCAGCCCAGGCTGGTGCCCGGGTCGATTTCGCCGCGCCACTCGCCGCTCTCGACCCACAAGTGCGGAACGAGCATGACTCGCAGCCCAGCCGCGTGGGCCGCGCGGATCGACTTGGAAAGCGCGATCCGATTGGCGGCCAGCGGCGCCTCGAAACTCAAGGAAATGCCCGTCGAATGGGCGTCCCACACGCGCGCAAACGGCGTGAGGCTCACCCAGGTCGCGCCGAGCCGTTTTGCCTCGCGCAGCGTCGCCGCAAAGCTCGCGCTGCCATAGCCGCGCTCCGGGTGGAGCGCGCTCTCGATCGGGCCGATCGTGATGCCGCGCACCGCGCCGAGTTCGGAACTTTGCCAGGCGAGGGCGCCGTCCGCGAGCTCTGCGCGCACGGCCGCCGCGGTGTTCGTCGCGTGGTTGCTCGACGCGGGCGCGGCGCGTTCTGCCGCGTAGCCCGCGTCGCTGCGCGATAGCTCGAGCCAGGCGAGCGCGCAGAGCGCTGCCGCGCGCGCCGCGCTACGGCGCAAGTCAGCCATATTTCGCCCGATACAGGCGCGTGAGTGCAGCGTCATCGAGCGCGAGCAGATTCGAAACGACGAGATCGGCGCCCGCGGCGAGCAGCTCCTGCTCAGGGTAGCTGTGTCCCACTGCGACACAAGTCAGACCTGCGGCGCGCGCCGCCTCGATGCCGGCGAGCGAGTCCTCGATCACGAGCGCGCTCTTGGCTCGCTCGCCGATGAGCTCGCTGAGCGCCTGCACACCGAGTTCGTAGCCGTGTGGATCTGGCTTGGAAGCGCGCGTGTCCTCGGCGGCAATCACGCTGGCGACCAGATCCCGGACTCCGAGCGCGGCCAGACCGAGTTCGATCTCGTCACGCAGCGCGCCGGAGACGATGCCCACGGGACCGACCTGGGCGCGCCGCCGGATCAACTCGGCTGCTCCCTCGAACAGCGGCAGTGATCGTTCGGCGCGCGCGCGATAGAGCGGACGCTTGCTCGCGACGAGCGCCGCGACGCGAAGGCTATCCGCCGCCTGACCGCTATCGAGCAAGATGGCACGAAACGCGCCGACGTCGTCGAAGCCGAGATATTTTTCCCAGTAAGCGGCCTCGCTGAGCGTGATACCGAGCGGAGCGAGCGCGTCTTGGAACGCGGCCAGGTGGACGGTCTCGTCGTTGGCGAGCACGCCGTTGTAGTCGAACAGAGTCGCGGGAAACATCGTGGGCTATGTGGCGCCTAGAGCGGTTAAAATCGTCGGCCGGTGGCTCGCTTGCAGAAACGGACTGCGGGTTGCGTCGGCGGGCCTAGTGTGTCAGGTTCCCCCGGCTAAAAATCAGGGAATATGCGAGTCGTAACACATGAGTAAGGGCGATCTCCTCGAAATGGAGGGCGTGATTCAAGACGCTCTCGGCGGCGGCCAGTACAACATCAAGGTCGACCAAGGCGGAGCCGTCGTGCGCGCTCAGCTCTCGGGGCGCATGCGACGCCATCATATCCGCGTCTTGCCAGGGGATCGCGTGCGCGTCGCCGTTTCTCCGTACGATCTCTCGCATGGGCTGATCGTCTACCGCGGCAAGTGAAGCGAGCGGCATATTGGCCGCTCGCGGTGCTCGTGTTCGCCGCTTCGTGTTCACGGTCGCGTGACGCCGAGCGCCATACGGACTCGCGGCCAATCGCCGCCGCAGAGCCGACGCTCTCCCCGCCTGATGCCGGGCGCTTGCCGGCCTTGCTCTATTTGCCCGACGGCGGAGACGTCGTCCAGAGCGGCGCGCGCCCGAGCTTGCTGCCAGGCGCGCCAGCCGCAGCGAGCGCGCGTTGTCCGCCGGAGATGGTCGACGTGCGTGGACGCTTCTGCATCGATCGCTACGAAGCAACGCTCGTGGACGCCAAGCTCGGCCGCCAATTGTCGCCCTACTTTCACCCGACGCGCGCGCAAACGAAGGCATCGCTTCGCGAGTGGTCGGAGCTCGCGCGAGGTTCGCCGTTTCCCGTCCCATCGCCGCCGAGCTTTCAACTCGACGAGGACTTCGAGCCAAGCGCGGAGTCCCGTGCAGACAGCACCCCGAGCGGCTATTTGAGTGGAGACATCGCGGCGATCGCTTGCCGCAACGCGGGCAAGCGGCTGTGTACTCTCGACGAGTGGGTCTTCGCTTGCAGAGGTGAGGCGGCTCGCAAGTTCCCGTATGGCGATCACTTCGAAGACGGAAAGTGCAACGTCTTTCGCGAAGCGCACCCCGGACAAATCCTGCACGGTGACATGTCCACCGGGCATCTCGATCCGCGCCTGAATTCGGTGGACGGTGCGAAAGGCCCGTTGCTTCGAAAAACGGGCGGCACGCCGAGCTGCCGCAGCGATTGGGGCGGCGACGCGATCTACGATATGGTGGGCAACCTCGACGAGTGGGTGCAAGCCGAGCCGGGTGCGTTCCTCGGTGGCTTCTATTCACGCAGCACGCGGGAGGGCTGTGACGCCAAAGTGAGCTCACATCCGCGCTCGTACTTCGACTACAGCCTCGGCACGCGCTGCTGTCGCTGAGAAGCGTTCGGGGGGCACCGGCCGATGGGCCCGATTCGCAGAAAATGTGGGTGTCTGTAAGTGCGTATCTTACCATTCGATCTCGATGTCGTTTCCAACCCAAACCCGCCGAGAAATCCAACGATCCTGCACGCCAACGAGCTGCGCCTGGCTGCTCGCCAGCTTGGTCAGCCTAGGCCTGATTGGCTGCGGTCACCCAGTTCAGCAAAAACTGGAGGGGCGCTGGTTGGGTGAGGCGGTCGAGAATTTCGACCAGAAAGACATGGCCGCGGCCACCGGTTGGGCGCGCGGGCTGAGTCTCGAGTTCGCGGGCTCACGTTTGACGGTGGCTGTTCCCGCGGAAGAGCCACGCACCGGAAAGTACGCGGTGCAAAGCGTGCGTGAGAACGACGTCGAGCTCGCGGTCACGCGCCAAGACGGCTCGGTCGACAAAGCGAGTCTGAAGCTCGACGACGATCGCAACATGCGCTTCTTGGTCGGTGACACCAAAGCGATCGTGCTACGCCGCGAGTAGTCGCCTAGCGCGATAGCTCGAGGATGCGCGTGAAGGTGGTTCCTTCCAGCGAGTGAGCGAAGGTCACGCTGCGCAAGCCTTGGGCAGCGCAGGCTTCGACGGTTGGAGTGAGCGGAGGGCCGAACATCACGTTGTCGATCTCGCCCTGGCCGGTCACGCGCAAGGTCATCCCCGTCTTCACGGTCACGGCGACTCCGTTCTCGCGTTCGCTACGGAAGCAATGCTCGACGATCTCGACCGCCGAGCTGACGCCGGCTTCGACGTCGCCGATTGATAGTTGAGCTGGCAGGACTACCGGTTCGTTCGCGGACGGCGCGGGCGCAAGTGCCGGTTCGGCCGACGTGACGGGGTCGGCCTTTTTGGCTTGGATCGGCGGATACGCCGCGTGAATCACCGCGTGTTGTGAGGTGGGACCAGCGGCGTTGGCGACGACCGAAGCGTTGCCTTCGAGCTTGCCGATGCGGCCATCGAGCGCGAACTCCCCGCGCGAGCTCGCCCGCAGCAAGAACTCGGCGCTGTTACGGACGTCGCGCGGCTCCACCGCAACGATGCCTTCGCTGACCTCGAGCACGACACGATCGCCCGTGCGCTCCACGCGGAAAGCCGTGCCATGCACGGCGAAGCGCATGCCGCCGACTTCGACCGCGAACGTCTCTGGCGTTTGGCTCGGCGTGACTCGTGCGTTGAGGCTACCGCTCTCGAGCTTGATGGTGAGATGCTCGCCCTGCTCGGCGACCGTCGCGCTCGAATGGGGAGCGAGCGTCCAGCGCGCGCGACCCGCATGCTCGACGCTGCGCGGCTCCTGGTTCGAGCTGACGGGCACGGCAAGCACTAGTGTATCGCCGTTCAAAGGCTCGTTGGCTGCGGGCCCAGGTAGTGGGCGGATTTCACGAAGCTCTGCTTTGGGTTCACTGGCGTGGGGCGAAATGTGCGCGAACACTCCGTAAGCCGCTGCCGCCGCCACGACGACGCCCGCCCAGGCGAACCAAGGCGTCGTTGTGCGCGCGACGGGCTTTTGCGCCGCAAGCTGGCTCATCAGCCGCGTTTCAAGCCGATCCAAGTCGAGCTCAGGTGTGCCTTGAGACCGCACGTCTGCCACGAGCTTGCGTAGCGCGTCCTCGCGAGGAGAGCTCACGTCGGTTCTCCTTCGCGTTCGCCCTCGGGCGCCGCGCCGAGCTCGCGCGAGATGGCGGCCAGTGCAGGCTCATTGTCGAGTTGGGCGAGTAACTCTCGCCGGGCGTAGAACAAACGCGTGCGCACGGTCAGTACCGGTGAGCCAACGACCCGCGCGATCTCGGCTGGTGGCAACCCCTCGATCTCGTGCAGGACGAATACGGTTCGCTTCTTCTCGCTCAAGCCTTCGAGCAAGCGATAAAACGCGCTAACACGACGTTGCCGAGCGAGTGCGTCGTCCGGGAGCTCACGAACGTCTGCGGGGGCGAGTGTGTCGGGCAGCTCACCGAGTACGGGGCGGCTGCGCGCGGCGCGCCGATGCATCAAGACGACGTTGACGGCCACGCGGTAGAGCCAAGTCGAAAAGCGCGCTTCCGATCGGAAGTCGCGAATGCTGCGGTGGACCTGGAGGAAAACCTCTTGCACGAGGTCGTCGAGATCGCTGCTCTGGCCGAGCATGCGCTGCACCAAGCGCGCGACGTCGGTCCGATGGAGTCTGAAGATTTCCCGAAAGGCGGCGTTGTCACCGGCCTTGCACCGCTCGACCAAGTCCCGCACGTCCGACACGAGCCGGAGCGTAGCTCGCTCTGGGTCGCCAAAGGTGGGATAGCGGGGGGTTTCGAGTACGGCAGCGACACTCACGGCAGTTGGATGCGCGTGAGTGCCACAGTTTTCAAGCTCGGCGTAGTAACGGTGTGGCATCTCTGCCAGGCACGGGTCGCTCCGTCCCGCGAAGCCGGCTTAGAAAAGAGCCCGAAGCTCGACAGGCTTCTTCTTTTTTTGCTCGAGTACGCGATTGAGCGCTCGCAACAAGCGGGTCTTGGCGGCGCCGGAGATCGGCTTGCCCGAGCTGGCTCCAGCGACCAGGCGCGGCGTCACTGCTCGGCCCGAGCGCGGCTTGGCCGGCTTTTCGCCCTCCGCGGGCTTGCTTTCGGCTTTTTTTGCCTGGCGCCTGGCGAGGCGCGTCTGGCGATCCTCCGGACGAAGGCGTTCGAGAGCGCGAGATGCGACGATCAGGCGCCGGGGATCAATCTTGTTTTCGCTCAAAAATTGGCTGAACTTGTTCGCCATGCGGGCTTTCTCCGGGGCGAGAGCCGCTCGGGGCCCGCGCAGGGCCGGGGAACATAGCGAACGAGCCGGCCAAGGTCCAGGGACTCCAGCCACGGCACAAGCTTCGCCATTTTGAGCGCTACACTGGCCTCGGACGATGCAGGACAGCGAGGCGCGACAGGTTCGGCTAGCTGCGGCGTTCGTTCGTTCGCGCGCTGCGCCTTCGACCGTCGGGGTCGTGCTCGGTTCGGGGCTCGGGGCATTCGGCGATGAGCTCGGCGACGTGCTCAAGGTCCCGTACGCGCTGATCCCGGACATGCCCCGCTCGACGGTGGTCGGGCACGCGGGCAACCTGTGCCTGGGTGAGGTCTCCGGCGTGCGCGTCGCGTGTCTCCAGGGGCGCGTGCACGCCTACGAGGGCCATACGCTGTCACGAGTCGCCTTCGGCGTGCGCTTGTTGGCGGAGCTCGGCTGCCAGAGCGTGCTCTTGACCAACGCCGCGGGTGGCATCGCCGCGAACCTCACGCCCGGGGCGCTGATGCTGATCACCGATCACATCAATCTGATGGGTGATAGCCCGCTCACCGGTCCAAACTATGGAAGCGGTCCGCGCTTTCCGGATCTGACGCAGGCCTACGATCGCGAGCTCGCTGACGCGGCACTTGCCGCGGCGCGCGCCGGCGACCTCGAGCTTCATTCAGGAGTCTACGCAGCGCTCCGCGGACCGAGCTACGAAACTCCGGCGGAGATTCGCATGCTGCGCACGCTGGGCGCCGACGCGGTCGGCATGAGCACGGTGCCGGAGGTGATCGCGCTCCGGCAGATCGGTCTCAAAGTAGCGGCGGTCAGCTGCATCACCAATTTGGCGGCGGGCATCTCGCCGCGCCCGCTCGATCACGCCGAGGTCGAGACGACCGCGCGGCGCACGCGAACGGCGTTCGTCGGGCTCTTGTCGCGCTGGGTCAAGCTCGCCGCGGAGCTCACATGAGCGCGGTATTGCCCCCGGAGTTGAGCGAGCTCGTGACGGCCGCGCGCGAGGTGCGAGAGCGTGCGTATGCGCCCTACTCGGCGTTCCGCGTGGGCGCCGCCGTGCGCGCATGTTCTGGTCGAGTGTTCGTGGGCTGCAACGTCGAGAACAAGAGTTACGGCGGCACCATCTGCGCCGAGCGTGCCGCCATTTTGCAAATGGTGAGCGCGGGCGAAACCGCGCTGGTCGCGGTCGCGGTGTTCACCGACGCCGAGACGCTGGCCATGCCCTGCGGTCTGTGCCGCCAAGTGATCGCCGAATTCGAGCAAAGCGCGCAGGTCTTGGCGGCCAATCCGCGAGAGTTCAAGCTGCTCGCTTTCAGCGCACTGTTTCCCGATCCGTTCGTGCTTTCGCGATGACGAAGCCGCCGCTGTCCCCCCAAGATCGAGTCGTACCCGGCGATCCGCCGGAGCTCATCGTGTACGACCGCCTGCAACCGTGCCCGTATTTGGACGATCGCGTCGCGCGTATGCCGCTGCGCATTCCGGCGCGCGTGCTCGACCGCGAGGAGCTCGAGCGGCGCCTCTCGTCGGGCGATCGCCGACAAGGAATCTTCCTCTATCGAACGTCGTGCCCCGGTTGCCAGGCGTGCGAGCCGATTCGCATCGAGGTTGCGAAATTCCACGCGAGTCGCGCGCAGCGCCGGGTGCTCGAGCGCGGTGACCGCTCGCTGTCAGTAGAGATCGCCGAGCCGCTCGCCGATGAGCGCCGAGTCGCCCTGTACAACGCTCACAAGGAAGGTCGCGGCTTGTCGAGCGGGCGCGACGCGATCGATCTCGACGGCTACCGCGAGTTTCTCGCAGTCAGCTGCTGTGAGACGTTCGAGCTGCGTTATTCGTTCGCCGGCGAGCTGGTCGGCGTGGCATTGGTCGACCGCAGCCGAGAAGCGCTCTCGGCCGTGTATTGCTATTACGATCCCCGGGTCGAAAAGCTCAGCATCGGAACGTTCTCGATCTTGAAGCAGGTCGAGCTGTGTCGGCTGTGGCGGCTCGAGTACTTGTACCTCGGCCTGTACATCGCCGATTCCCCGCGCATGCGCTACAAGGCCCGCTTCAGGCCACACCAGCGTCGAATCAACGGGCAGTGGTTGGAGTTCGCGGGCTGATGAGCGCGGTACGTTAGTCGAGCGTCCGCGCTTCAGCTTCTTCGATTTGCGCGAGCGCGGCGGCCAGCGCATCTTTGGCTCGCTCGAGCGAAGCGCGATCCTCGGTCCATTTGCTGCGCGCGCGCTCGAGCGAGGCGCGATCCTTGCCCAGATCTTGCTGCGCGCTGTCGAGTGAGGACTTGGTGGCCGAGAGTAGGGCCTCGAGCGCCGTGTTGCGCGTCGCCTGATCGCCGACCGTTTTCTTCAAGACCTCGAGCTCCTCGATCTTGCCTTCGAGATCCGAGCGCAACTCGCGGATCGTGTTTTCGCGCGCGGCCAACGCCTCGCTCGTCGTTTTGAGCTTGTCCGTCTGGGTCTCGAGCTGGCCGGAGAGCTCGGATTCGCGCGCGGCGAGCTGCTTCGAGGCGGCGGCCTGCGCGCTTTCCAACTCTTGAGCGAGCTCGGCGCGGAGGCTATTGAGCGCTTCTTCGTGAATGCGGTTCAGCTCGGATTCGCGACTGGCAACGGCGCTCTCGCGCGCCGAAGCCGCCGCGGACTCTGCCGCCGCGAGCGCGCGATCTCGTTCTGCTTCGACCTCTGCCCGCGTGCGCGCAGCGGCGGCTTCGATGTCTCGCGCGCCCTGCACTTGGGCCTCGCGAACGGCGTCGGCTTGAGCTTCGCGTGCTTCGGCCAGGGCTTGCTCGTGGGCGGCGGCAACCGCGCTCGCTTGCTGCTCGTTCGCGGCGATAGCGGCGGCGTGGGCGTTTTGGGCGGCGCTGAGCTCTTCGATCTTGGCGTCGAGGTCGAGTTTGAGCTTGTCGCTCTTACGCTTGAAGTCGTCCGCGCGCTTGCTGGCCTGCTCTTTGTCGCTCTTGGCCGCGTCCGCGGCCTTCGACATTTCGGCCGCGCCCTTTTCGAGCTCACTGATGGTGTCGTGCAGATCGGCCTTGTCGCGCTCGAGCGCGAGCGCGCCGTCGCGCAGCGCGAGCAGCTCTTTTTCCTTGTGCGACAGCTGATCGCGAATCTCGAGGATCTCTTTGTCCTTCTTGTTCAGCTGCTCGCGCAGGTCGAGAAACTCGCGCGCGGTGCCCGCACCCTTGGCGGGCCCCGAACTGCTCGTCGCAAGCTTGCTCTTGGTCTCGTCGAGCTCGCGCTGTAAGCGCTGAACCTCGCTGTCCTGCGAGGCGCCGCGCTTGAGCGCCTCTTCGAGCTCGCTCAGCTTCGAGCTCGCCCGGTGCGCGTCGTCTTCGAGTTCCCTGATGCGCGCACGCTGTTGCTCGAGCTCCTCGCGATGCTTGCCGACGTCGCCGATATCGGCCGCGCGCGGTACGACCGAGAGCGGCCTGGTCGACGGACGGACCGACGGCGCGCGGCTCGGGGGTTGGCTCGAGATCGCCGTCGGCGGTGCGGCGGATTGAGGCTCTAGATCCCTGAGCGAGACCGCGGATTCTTCCTCGCTCACCTCCGCCTCGTCGATTTCGATCGCCTCGGAATCGATGACTGCGTCGGAGGGCGGCGGCCTCGACGCGCCGCGCATGCTCATGACTTCGGCTTCGCTGATCTCCACGCCGACGTCGGACGGTGGTGGACCCTCCACGAGGTTGCCGAACGCTTGCTCGGCGAAATCGTTCACGTCGGCGTCCGCCAGGCTCTCGCGGGAAGTACTCACCACGGGCGCGTCGCTCTGATGCGCGCTGACCTCGGCTTCCTCGATTTCGATGTCGTCATCCATCACGATGGCTTCATCGCTCGTAGACTCGGGCGCCTGGCTGTTGCTGCTCAGCGCGACGAACGGTTGAATGCGCTCGAGCAACGTCGCGAAGGAGATCGGTTTTTTGACGTAGTCCTCGGCGCGTGTGCGCAAGCGTCGATGCTGCTCGAAGGTCTCTTCCGTCGAGTCTGCGCTCATGATGATCAGCGGAACATCCTTGAGCGCCGCGTCGCGTTTCAGTTTGTTGCAAACCGAAAAGCCGTTCATGCGCGGGAGCTCGATCGAGAGCAGGATCAGATCGGGCTTGTCTTTGGCCGCCGTCTGCAATCCTTGATTGGCGTCCTCCACGACGGACGTCTCACAGCCGAGCTGGCCGAATCCGCTCTTCAGCTCTTGTGCAAACCCAGCGTCACTCTCGAAAACCAGAATCTTTTTCGACATCAGCGATCGTTCGTGGTGCGCGTGCAGCGGGCGAAGGCGAGTAAGCCCGCACGATATCCAGCGCCTCCCTGAGGGTCAAACCTTACGACTCGGCCCCGCAAACGCCCGCAAACGGCGCCCCTTTCGCTGCGTTCGGTCCCGCTCGGCCGCGTTTCCAGATTGAGACAGGTTAGCGGGGAGCTTGGCGCGCCGCTTTTTCGGCGTGTCCGCTCTGGCCCGTGCGGGCTGACATCGCTGCGAGCAGTTCGGGCAGTTCGACTCCGCGTGCGCGCAGGCCGACGAGCAGATGAAAGAGCAGATCGGCCGCTTCACTCGCCACGCGCTCGTTCGATTCGGAGGCGAGCGCCGAGACGAGCTCGCCGGCCTCCTCCGTGATCTTGGCGCCAATTTTGGGGACGCCCCCGTCGAGCAACGAGCGCGTGTAGCTTTTTTCGGCCGTGCTGGCTTCCCTAGCGCGGATCGTTCGCTCAAGCTCACTCAGAAACGGCTCTGCTTCGTTCGCCAGTTCGGTCAAGTGCCCATCGGCGTCTACGCGCTGGAAGAAGCAACTCGGCCGCCCGGTGTGACACGACGGCCCCGCCGAGTCCACGAGCAAGAGCAACGTATCGGCGTCGCAATCCGCCGTGACGCTCGCGACTCTCAGCGTGTGGCCGCTCGTTTCGCCCTTGGTCCATAGCTTGCCACGCGAGCGGCTGAAGAACGTGGCCTGACCGGTTTCGAGAGTCTTCTGCAGGGCCTCTCGATTCATCCACGCGACCATGCGCACCTGTCCGGTCAGGCGCTCCTGGGCGACGGCGGGAATCAAACCCTGCTCGTTGAAGTTCAGGCTCATGACGCCTCCCATACCATCGGGCTCACACCACAGCGGACCGCCACCGGGATCGACATCGCAACAGGGGCGGGGGCGAGACCCCACGACGCCACAGGGCTAATCGGGGGCAACAGGCCTCGAGAAGTGCTCCTAGCTCTCCGAAATCATTGACGTTTATTGTTGGCCTGCTTCGTGCTTTTATGAGCAACGGGCGTGTTTCGCCCCAGCCCCATAGGAGTTCCTCGAATGGCCCGAACCCTTTTCTCCCGCTCCGCCTGTGCCCCGTTGCTCGCGGTTCTCGGGTTGCTCGGTTGCTCGACCAGCACGAGTAGCGACACCACGCTCGGCGGCGTTTCGAAGATCGTTTACGCGGTTCGTCAGAACACGACGATGAACGCGGACGGGTCGGTGACCATCGACGTTGCGAGCGGCATGGGTCAGGTCATGGACTACGGCCGCTACAATCCGGGCGGCAAGCTCGAGACCTATGACCTGAAATCGGGCGCATACGACAACATCACCGAGGACTATCCCACCGCGGATATCTCGAGCGTGGACGTGAGCTTTGACGCCACCAAGGTCGTCTTCACAATGAAGACCGACTCGAGCGCGACCTACCACGTGTATTGGGCCGGCGTGGATCGGGGAGCGAATGGCAAGTTCGAGGTGCACCAGCTGACCTTCGGCGCGTACGACGATCAGAACGCGATCTTCGCGCCGGGCGGGCGCATCGTGTTCACGACCAATGAGCGCTACACTGAGATGGGTACGCGCGCCGACGAGTACGAGCACGCGGCCGTCGTGACCCAGCTCGCGTCGATTTCGCTCACAGGCGGCGACGCGGACCGCAAGCTCTGTCCGCAGAATCTGTCGCACATCGTCACGCTGTTTCCGATGCACGACGGGCGCGTCGGCTTCTCGCGCTGGGAGCACTTGGAGAACGTCAATGACGTGAAGGTGTTCGCGATGAACCCGGATTGCACGCAGATCGTCGCGGTCAGCGGCCAGCATGGCAAGCCGGGCAACTCGGTCGTGCAAGTTTCCGAGAGCAACACGCCGAACGTGTTCTACGGCATCGTCACCAACCGCGAAAACACGATTCAGGCCGGTTCGCTCGTGCAAATCGACGCGCGCTCCAGCACGGTCGCCGGCCAGTTCGACGAAGAGAAGACCGAGACCGAAGCGTATTCGCTGCTCACGCCCTGGGTACCGACCGATGATTCGCCGTCGCCGGCGGGTCGTTACCGCTCACCCTCGCAGTTGCCGGACGGGCGCATACTGGTCTCCTGGGCCGGCGGTGTCGTGAACCAGATCAACGAGCTTTCGCTGACGCCGCCGGACTACGGCGTGTACGTGTTCGACGCCGCGAACGGCAATATTCCAATCGCCGATCATGCCGGCACTTGGGAACTCTATGCGCATGCCGTCGCGGTTCGCACCGAGCCGCCGGTGATCCCCACGCGCAACGACATCGTGGATTCCTCGATGCCCGTGCGCTTCGGCTCGATCAACGTGCACGAGACGTCGCTCGCTTCGCGTCATGGTGAGACCGTGAGCGGCGCGGAATTCTCCAACACTCCGACCGATCAAGCGCTGCTCGGCGCGACCAAGGTGCGCATCATCGAAGGGTTCTCCACCGAGTCGGCGGCCGGGGTGACCATGTTCGGCCTGACGATGGCGGAAGGCGCGGCGATCGTCGGTGAGGCGACGGTCGCGTCCGACGGTTCGTGGCTGGCGGATCTGCCGCCCTACATCCCGATGCATTTGCAGCCGCTCGACGAGTTCGACATGTCGATCCGTAGTCAGACGACCTGGGTACAAGGTTTGCCCGGTGAGGATCGCGTATGCGGTGGCTGCCACGAAGATCGCAACGCGGCGATCGTCCCGAACGGCCAGGCGCTGACGATCTCCGGCTCGCGTGGCCCCGAGAATTTCATGAAGCCGATCTCGGCGCGTACGGAGTATCCCTGGGCCGCGGCGAACGACGCCTCGAACCCGAACCAGATCCAAACGCTGCTGACCGCCAAGTGCGTGAGCTGCCACAACGACACGCAGAACGGCAGCTCGGCGCAGACCTTCTACACCGTGACGATGAACAACGCGCTCGCGGGCACCAGCACGCCCTACCAGATCCCGCGCTTCGACATGAGCGAGACGCCGGTCACCGTCGTGTACGATCGCAAGACCCACACCTGGCCCTCCTCGTACGTGTCGATCTTCTATCCGGCGGCCTTGAGCATGGAGATGGGCCAGGGCGCGACGGTTACCGGTACGGTCCCGCCCAAGTGGGGCGTGCCGAGCGACGCGCGCAACAGCGCGATGATCGAGAAGCTGAATATCAACTCGTCGCTCATGGGCAGCGAGACGAAGTTTGCGTGGCCGCTTGGTCAGCCTTTCAGCGACGTGAACATCGCGGGCGGCACGCGCACGAATCACGCGGTCGACGTCGCGGGTTTGACTCGTGACGAAGTGGTCATGTTGATTCGCGCGATCGACATGGGCGGCCAGTACTTTGCCCGTCAAAATTCGATGTTTTCGCCGATCGCCGCCGACGCCGATCCCGTTGCCCCGAAGCAATTCTGAGAGAGATTAGAGGAAGAACCATGAACGCCAATTTTCGTCGCATTCTGAACGGTTCGCTGGCTCTCGGGCTGTGTGCGCTGGCTTCCACCGCGCTGGCCGACGCTTCCGACAGCAAGCACGTGGGTCGCTCGACGGTCTACAGTCAACTGCCCAGTGACGGGCTGGAGGCGCTCAGTCCGCCGGCGGCAATCAAGGCCATCGCGGAGAGCCCGAACTCGGCACCGACGGAGATCTGGAGCACGCTGGAGCACGGGGAAAAGGTCGAATGTCTCGACTGCATTCCCTATGTTTCGAAGCTCCTGTTCTCGTCCGATCACAAGACGCGCGAGATCAGCGCGTGGTGGCTGCGCCGCCGCATTTTCGGCGTATTCGGTCCGGGTGAGGTCTACTCACAGCTGCTCACGACCGTCGGCGATCAGTCGCAGTCGGAGAACACCCGCGCCTACGCCGCCAACGCGCTCGGCGAGTTCTTGGATGGTGCCGGCATCGCGCCGGTAGCCACCGCGCTCGTCAGTGACCCGTCGGCGACCGTGCGCAACGCAGCGGCGTCCGCGCTCGTGCGCCTCAACAACCGCGGTCCGAACGGCGAGCTTGCCACGTCGCTGGGCGACGCGGATGAAGGCGTGCGGCTCACCTCGCTGTACGCCGTTACCCACATCAACGTGTTTGGCACGTCGACGGATATCGCGAGCGTCGCCAAGCTGCTCGGAGACTCGTCCGCGGCCGTTCGGCGTCGCGCGGCCGAGACGCTCGGCACGATGCACGTTGCGGACTCCGTCGCGGGTCTGATTGCCGTGACCTCCGCGAGCACTGAAAGCGACGCTGGCGTGCGGGCCTCGGCGGCTTGGGCGCTCGGCCAACTCGCCAGTTCACTCACGTCGCCGGCGGATCAGGCGGCAGCGCGGGATGCCGTGACGGCAATCGTCAACAACGACAATGAAGCGCAGAACGTGCGCGACGCTGCCGCGATCGCGTTGCGCTCGCTCTGAGCCGACGAAAACGCGGCTCCCGCGTTGAGCGGGAGGAGCACAACACGGGCGGCCGACCTTGTTTGGGTCAGCCGCCCGCGGGTTTTTCTGGCCGAGACGGTGGTGCTCGAGTTGAGTAAGATGGAGAGCTCCAGCGCCCAATGTCAGTTCGTGAGTTTTGCCACCAGTTCGGTCTTTTTGGCTGCCTCGCATGCCTGCTGCTACTCGGCTGCGGCAAGCGAGAGAGTGAACGCACGTCCTATTTCGATCGCAAGATAGGCCCGGTCGTCAATCAAACCTGCGCGACGAGCCCGACCAAGTCGTTCTGTCACGTTCCGAGCGAGCATCTGATCACGGATCCGAACGATCCCAATCGCCAGATCGGGGCGACCAACGCGCTCGGTACGGTGGCGACCAACGCGCTCGGCAATCTCGACGTGACCAGCTACGAGTCGTTGCTGCGGCGGCGGGATCTGTTCCTGCGCTATGGGCCGTACGGGCTACCCGCGCTGCTGCTCAAGGTCGTGGGTCAGCCGTTTCAGATCTCGCTGACGACCTGGAAAAGCACGCCTATCATCGTTACTGCGGACATCTCGCACCAGGGCGGCAGCTTGCTGGATCCGACCAGTCCATCCCTCACGCTGCTCGATGCCTGGATCTCCAACGGCTTTGCCGTCAACAACGCGCCTCCGCCCGCGGCGCCGCTACCGATCACGCCTTGCCGCGACACGCTCGGTAGCGACTCCGCGTTCGACCCCACCACCGACCCCGTCACGACGGACTTCACGGAGTTTTCGGGCGCCGCCAACGGCATCCTGTCCCAACGTTGCGCGAACGGAAACTGTCACGGTTCGCCGACGAACACGCTTTACCTGACCTGCGGCACGAGCCCCGAGGAGGTGCGCTGGAACTACTTTGCAGCCAGCAACTACGTGGCTACCGATCCGGCCGCAAGCGAGATCCTGAGGCGCGCTCTCGAACAACACGAGGGCGGCGTGTACCACGAAGGCGGCACCGTCTTCGGCTCCGTCAAGGACGCGGACTACCAGACCCTGCTGCAGTGGGCGACGGACAAGGGAGGGCCGACGACCGAGCCGACGGACCCGAACTTCTTGTTCTTCGCCGAGCGCGTGCAGCCGGTTTTGGCCAAGCGCGGCTGCATGATGCTGAACTGCCATTCGACCACGATGTTCCACGATTACCGCTTGCGCGGCGGCAGCGGCGGACATTTCAGTCTCGCGGCGACCATGAAGAACTACGCGTTGACGCTGGATCAGCTCGCGCTCGAGTCGGCTGATCCCAACGCCAGCCGTCTGATTCGCAAGAATCTGGCGCCGGACACGACACAGGGCGGCATGCTGCACCGCGGTGGCGCGCTGTTTGCCGGTCATAACAGCTGCACGCCGGAGGAGCTCACCGCTGCGAACGATCCGAACACCGCCGTCGACACGGTGCCCGAGTACTGCGTGATCCTCGCTTGGTTCAAGCTCGAGCAAGCCGCGCGTTTCCCGGCGCTGCAGCCGCTCACCGGCATCGCGTTCGTGCGCCGACCGCCGAGCACGACCTCGGACACCCCGCAAGACTACGGAACCTATTCACCCGGCGCCCAGGTGATCGAGATCGCCGCTTCGATCGATCCGACTACATTTGCCGTCGCGCCTGGCGCCGAGACCAATCTCACGGCGCTCTGCAGCGGGCTCGGCGGCACCAACGTCGACGCGCGGCGCCCGGCCGTGTCGTGGGACGGCACGCAAATCGCGTTCGCGGCGCGCACGTCCGCGACGGATCCGTTTCACATTTACGTCGTCGAAAATGGCGTGTGCACCGTGCAAGCGGACATCGACGCGACGCCGGTAACGGACTCGACCGCGCACCCCTTCACCAGCAATGGCGAGCTGATTCACAATTTCGATCCGAGTTTCACGCCCGACGGCGGGCTCGTGTTTGCGTCCACGCGCGGCAACGTCACGAACGTGGACTCGTTTGGCTACTTCGGACCGCAGCGCACACCCGCCGACCCCGCCAAGCTGAACTCTAACTTGTACGTGCTCGACAAACCCGGGGGCACGATTCGGCAGCTCACCTTCCTGCTCAATCAGGAATTGACTCCGAGCTTCATGCGCGACGGCCGCGTGATCATGGTGACCGAGAAGCGCGCGCCCGGTTTCTACCAGCTCGCCGGTCGTCGCCAAAACCTCGACGGCGGCGACTATCATCCGCTGTTCGGCCAGCGTGACTCAATCGGCTACGATCAGCTGACCGACGTCGTCGAGCTCACGGACAAGAACTTCGCGTTCATTCTGAGCGACAAGGCGGCGGCACACGGCGCTGGCACGTTGGCTGTGCTGAACCGCAGCGTCGGCGTCGATCAGAACATGCAGGCCGGCGCTGATTTTGCGCAGGACCCGAGCGCGCTCAATTTTCCGGACCCCAATTTCTATCAACATTCACTGCGCATCATCGATCCGCAGGCGACTGGCAAATCGGGTGCCACGGTGGGCGCGTACCGCAGTCCGGCTCGCTTGCCGAGCAAGAATTTGCTCGTGAGCTACGCCGCCAATGTCACCGACATTACGAATTTCAGCGGCAATTTCGACATCGTCGAGGTGGATCCGACGACCGGTGCTCGGACCCCGATCGTGAGCGGGCCGCAAGACGAGCTGTGGCCCGTGGCGGTGGGTCCTCGTTACAACCGCGAGATCTTTCATTCACGGCTCGACGAACCGAACGGCGCAACCCAGGTGTTCACCGACGACGTGCACAAGGACCACGCGGAAGTGACCTATTTGGATCTGCCGTTGCTCACCAGTCTATTGTTCCAGAACACGCGCACGGGTCGTGAATTCACGCCGCAGATGGGCGTGTCGTTCTGGGAGGATCTGCCGCCAGACCAGGGCATCACGAGCATGCCTGCCGGTAGTCCATTCGTGTTCAACGACACGTTCGGTTCCGTGTTCGTCAAACGCGTCGTGCTCGGCTCACCTTCCCTGTTTGGAGACGGCTCGGCCGCGGTCAGCGTTCCGGGCGGTGTCCCGATCGTACTGCAGGTGACGCCGGTGTCGCTCGCAGACGCCCCAGGCGCCGTCGCGCACTTCCAGCGTGAGGAGATCCAGTTTTACCCGGGTGAGGTCGCGCGCCAATCGTTTCAGCGCGGACTCTTCGACGGGTTGTGCGCGGGTTGCCATGGCTCGGTGAGCGGGCTCGAGCTGCAGATCTCGCCGAACCCCGACATTTTGAGCCAGGCATCCATGGTTCAGGCGAACGGCGCGACTCCCAACAATCTGATCATCCCGCCGCCGTCGCCGGCAAGCGCAACGCAAGGGCCGGTAGCTCCCTAAACGCGCTCGATCACGGTGGCGATGCCCATGCCGCCGCCGATGCAGAGCGTGATCAGCGCCGTGTTGAGGTTCCGCCGCTCGAGTTCGTCGAGCGCGGTCCCGAGCAAGATCGCGCCGGTGGCACCGAGCGGGTGACCGAGCGCGATGGCTCCGCCGTTGACGTTGACGCGGGCCGGATCGAGCTCGAGTCGGCGAATCGTGTTGAGCGGTACGACCGCGAAGGCTTCGTTAATTTCCCACAGGTCGATGTCTTTGACCTGCATGCCGGCTTTGCGCAGAGCACGCTCCGAAGCCGGAGTCGGCGCCGTGAGCATAATCACCGGTTCGTCACCGATGGTCGCCACGGAGCGCACGCGCGCGCGCGGTTTGAGGCCGCTCCGCTTGACGTAATCGGCCGAGGCCAGCAAAACGGCTGCAGCGCCGTCCACGATGCCGCTCGAGTTGCCCGCGTGGTGAACATGGTCGATGGCCGTGACCTGCGGGTAGCGGCGGATCGCCATTTGATCGAGCGTTTCGCCGTCCGGACCGAGCGGCGCGGCGCCGAGCTTCTTGAAAGCGGGTTCGAGCGAGGCGAGACCTTCGAGCGTGGTGTCCGCGCGAGGATGCTCGTCGTGCGCGAGCGCGACCTGGCCGTGCGCGTCAAGCACTGGAAACAAGCTTTTGGCGAAGCGCTTTTCGGCGATGGCCTGCGCCGCCTTGCGTTGGCTTTCGAGCGCAAATCCGTCGACCGCGTCGCGCGTCGTGCCGTCGAGCGTCGCAATCAGATCGGCGCTGATGCCTTGCGGAACTTGGAACAGCTTCTCGCGCAAGCGCAAATTCAGGCCGTCCATCATGCCGTCGTCCGAGCCCATCGGAACGCGTGACATGCTCTCCACGCCGCCGCCGATCACGAGGTCCTGCTGACCGCTGAGTACTCCGAGCGCGGCGAAATTCACGGCTTGCAGACCCGAGCCGCAGAAGCGGTTGAGCGTCACGCCGGTCACGACGTCGGGAAACCCCGCGGCGAGCACCGCGTTGCGCGCGAGGTTCGCGCCCTGCTCCTTGACCTGCGACACGCAGCCAACGACGAGGTCCTCCACGTCCTCCTTACGGAGCTCGCTACGGCGCGCCAGCTCGTTCAAGGTCTGCGCGAGCAACTCCTGAGGGTGAATGCCCGAGAGGCCGCCCTTGCCCGCCTTGCCGCGACCTCGGGGAGTGCGTACCGCGTCGATGATGAAGGCTTCAGCCATGAGCTCAGTGTAGCCACGCCCGTGGAGCCGAGAAAGGGCCGGCGTCAGGCCGAGCGCCTATTGAATGACGATGGTTTTGCCGACGGTCACGCGATCTCCCGCAAAAGGCGGCACTTTTGCGCGGCGCATGGCCGAAGCGATGCACCCACCGGTGGCAGTGCCGGCGAACGGCGGCCCGGATAGCGTGGCGCTCGTCACGCGGCCCGAGGGCGCAAACGTGATGGTGACGCTGGCCGTGCCGCTGGGATCGCCTTCTTTACGGCAGACGCTGGCCTCCGCGGCGGCGGTCTTGAGGGCGCTCAACGCGGCTGCGCGATCGAACTCTGCGGCCGGCTCTTCCGCCGTCGGTTTTTCGAGCGCCTTGGTTGGTTCCGGTTGCGTCTTGGCTGGCTCGCTCGGTTCCGAGGGTGGCGTGTCCGCGCTCGCCGGCTTTTCGCTCTCGGCGCGAATCGCGGCTGAACTCGACGTGGAAGCGGCTACACCGACGGGCTGCTCCCGTCGCGCAGGATTTGCGATCGCTTGGCTGGCAGCAGTTGAGTCTGGGGGTGTCGCTGGTTCCGCCGGCGCACTCGGTTCTGGGGAGGACGATGGCGCGACACGCTCGGTCAGCGGCGCGGGAGGGGCAGCGGGCTCGTCCTTGTTTTCCGCGGCGAGCGCCGGCAACGGGGGCTCTGCGGTCCGCGGCCGGAGCTTGACGACGGCCGCTGCTCCTAGCGCCGCTGTCAGCAAGAGCCCGAGCACGATGCCGCCGCGCGACTTGCGTGGAGCCTCGTCCGAAGCCGCCTTTGCGGTTTCAAGCGTCGGCGGGGCGAGCACCAACTTGCGTACGCGCGGCTCGTCTTGCGTCGCGGTATCGACCTCGATGGGCACGTCGATTTGCGCGGGGGCGAGGCTGCTCTGTTGTGAGGCGCCGGCGTTGCTCGCAGAAGTGTCGAACACGCCGGCCATGTCGAACAACGGCTGCGTCAGCGCGTGCTTGGGCTCGACGGGGGGCGGCGCCTGAGCGCTGAGGCCGGAGACGTCAATCGTGGGCGCGGCGAGCAAGCCATCATCTGCGCTGCGCAGGTTCATCAGGAAGTCCTGCGATTTGCCCTGTTTGCTTTGGCTCTTCGCCGGCTTCGGCGCGGTCTCCGCGGTGAGCGCGCTGAGCGTTGGTGTGCCGGAGCTCGGCGGGGCCTCGTCTTCCTCGGGGAAGCCCAGATCGACGAGCGTATCCTTGCCGCGCAGCGGCGGGCTCGCGGGTGGGCTCGCGGGCTTGACTCGCGGCGCCTCGGGAGGCCTCGGGCGCAGCGGCGGCGCTTTGGGCGTGTCCGCGAGCGCGGCCGGCGCTTTGGGCGGTTCTTCCCGCACGGATAACAAACCGGGGGAAAGAGCGACTGCGCCCGCGGTTTCACTCGCGGCCACGCCTGCGGTTTCGGCCGCGACTGCGCGGCGAGGAGGTGTTGGACGCGCTGGCGCTTCGTTATGTGGCGTCGAGCCGTCGACCGAGATCTCCGCGTCGCAGTGCCGGCATTTGATGGTGACGACTTTGCCCTGAACCCGACGCCTGAATAGATCGTCGCCGAGCATGAAGCGGGCTCCGCAGCTGGAGCAAGTGACGGCAAACGACATTGGGGGCTATTTGTGCGCGGGGCGCTCCGCGCATTCAGACACAAGCATCCATCGATTCGCGCGACTCGGCAAGCGCGGACTTCTCGTACACTGGGCGCGGCGAGAGACGCCGCTCGCGACAGGCGCCGCTACAGCCGCGTCACAATCGCCGACAGGTGCCGCCCGCTCGCCTGTCCGTCGCGCCGATAAGAAAAAAAGCGCTCCGGTTCGCGCACGGTGCAACCGTGCACGTGGTCAATCTCGAGCACGCCGGCGGCTCGGAGCTCTGCGTGCAACATGCGACACAGATCCACGTGCGGCTTTGGGCCCGCGTGCTCGACAATGCCTGGGTCCAGGGACGCCGCCAGGATTTGAGCCGCCACGTCCGCCGAAACCTCGAATGCAGCGAGTGAGATGTGCGGCCCAATCGCGGCGACGAGCTCGGCGTTTCCGCCGGCGAGCTCGCGTAACGATTGAACCGCGGCGCGAGCCACACCCTGCACGGCGCCGCGCCAGCCCGCGTGCACCGCCGCGACTGCTCCGGAGCGGCGATCGGCGAGCAGCACCGGGACGCAATCCGCCGTACGCACGGCGCACGCGACGTTCCGAGCTCGCGTCAGCAGCGCGTCGCCTTCGACGAAACGCGTGCTGCTCGCCTGCGCGTCAGCCTCGACACGAACGACTCCGCGCCCGTGCACTTGAGACAGAAAGTGCAACTGCTCCGTATTGACACCGAGCGCGTCGCTCGCGCGACGCAGGTTCTCGCGTACGTTCGCCGCGAGATCGCCGACCGTCACGGAAAAATTCAGCGTCGCGTAGGCGCCGCTGGAGACCCCACCCTGGCGCGTGAAGAAAGCGTGCCGAAAGCCCGACTGCGTGAGCAATGGACTCGAAAGGAACTCCGCTGAGCTGGTCATTTCGACATTCTTCGACATTCGTGGGCCCCTTGCGTCGATGAAAGCAAATTAAAGGACAAAAGTCGCTCCCGGTCGGCTGCGGTCACGGGGAGTTTTTGGTATCTGTGAGGCCCGCCCATGCGCCCCAAAGACCCTTTCATCGGCCGCGAGATTCTCGGCGGCCAGTTCCAGATCTTGGAGAAGATCGGAACGGGCGGGATGGGCTCCGTCTACAAGGCGTCGCAGCCGGCGATGAACCGCATGGTCGCGATCAAGATTCTGCATCCGAAGCTCGCGAATCGTAAGGATCTCGTGTCGCGCTTCCGGCGCGAAGCACGCGCGATGAGTCAGCTCTCGCATCCCAACACCGTCAAGGTG
>DASXKQ010000247.1:0-10038 GCA_036496745.1 Polyangiaceae bacterium | reverse complement strand
AAGCAATGCTCGGCTAAGATCGTAGCTCTGTTTTGGACAGTGCCCGCGATCGTGCGGGGCTGCGGACCTGCGGGAGAATCCAATGGTAACCTTCAAAATCTTGGTCATGGCGGTGGGCGCCGCGGGCTTGGCCCTCGCATGCGGAGGGAGCACGAGTCAATCGGGCGGCAGCGGCGGCCCAGGCGCCTTCACGACGGGCATTCCAAGCTCGACGCCGCTCGGCTCGCTCACCCCGGCGCAAGCCACTGAACTCTGCCAAGAGACCGGGCAGTACATCACCAATAGCGGCGGGCTTCCGATCATCTGCAAATTGCTCGCGGTGGAGACGCCACTCTTGTCCGGCCTAGGCGGGCAAATGCCGACGGACATGCAGCTCCAACAACAGTGCGACATGCAAGAGATGCAGTGCAGCTCCTCGCCGCCCCAAATGAGCGATTGCTCGAACAAACAGGCGGAGCCGAGCACGTGTACCGCGACAGTCGCTGAGTACCAGGTCTGCCTCAATCAGATCCCCAGTGTGCTGAACGGCATCTCCGCGAATCTGCCAGCGTGCAGCGCGCTCACCGCCGCGTCTGCGACGCAGGTGATCGCCGGCTTGGGGTCCCTCACGCAGCCCGCCGCTTGCACAACGCTCAACGCCAAGTGTCCTGGCGCCGTGCCGCTCGGCGGCTCGATGTCCAGCACGGGCTCCGGGTCCGCGGGCGCGGGGGGCGCGGGTGGGGGAGGTCCGGCTCCGGCGCCGTAGGCGCGCGGTGAGCTGAAAACTCGCGGCGCGGCCCGCGCTTTTGGGCTACGTTCGCCCGCAATGCGGCCGCTTGCGCTCGTTTACTCGTCCTTCCTTTTCGTCCTCACCTTCGCGTGCAGCGATCCCGCGACCGGCACCGGTAGCGGCGCGAGCGGAGCCATCGCCGGCATGACGGGCGGCGGCTCCGGCGGCAGCGCGGGCGCGGCCGGTAGCGCGGGCGCCGCTGGCAGCACGGGCGGCGCGGCAGGCGGCATGGGCGGCGCGAGCGGCAGCGGCGCGGGCGCCGCCGGTGCGCCACCGGTTGGTCCGTTTTCGACGGGTTTGCCCGGCGACACACCGCTCAGCGGCTTGACGAGTGATCAACTGACCACCGTATGCAGCGGGCTTTCGAGCTACCTCGCGAAAATCAACAGCAGCGACGGCGCGTGCCGCACGCAGGGGTTCATCGCCGCCATTCTGGCCGCTCGCGCGACGGCGGGGTCGACCGACATGCTGCTCGAGCAAGTGTGTCAGCAGGCGTACGACGATTGCGCGGTGGCCATGACACCGACGCTCTCGATGTGCAACACTCCAATGGCTGCCTGCACCGCAACGATCATGGACCTCGAGGCCTGCTACAGCGCCATTTCGACGGCGCTCGATGACGCGAGCGCCCCTGCTTGCGGAGCGCTGCCAGGCGCGGGCGTGCTCGGTAGCCAGAGCGTCGAGCCTCTGGCAGAGCCAGCGGCATGCACGGCGCTCGCCACCAACTGTCCGGCAGCGGCGCCCGCAAACTGAAGTGATGCGATGACTTCTTCGGTCGTCCTCGAAGCGGCTTCACTCGGTTTTCCGTGGCAAACCGTGGACCCATTTCTGTTCTGTGTGCACCACGACGACGCTTACCCAGCGGGCAACGCGGAGCTCGGTCCCCAAGCGTCGCTCGCGGGGCGCAATCTCGGGCAGGACTTCGAGGGCAAAGACGGCTGGCGCATGTATCACGGCCAGGTCGTCCCGGGCTTTCCGCAGCACCCCCACCGCGGTTTCGAAACGGTCACCATCGTGCGGCGTGGTTACATCGATCATTCGGACTCGCTCGGCGCCACGGCGCGCTTCGGTCAGGGTGACGTGCAGTGGCTCACCGCGGGCGGCGGCATCGTCCATTCGGAAATGTTTCCGCTGCTCGATGCCGAGCAACCGAATCCGCTCGAGCTCTTTCAGATTTGGCTCAATTTGCCGAGCGAGGACAAGATGGTCGCGCCGCACTTCGCCATGCTCTGGGATCGCGACATCCCGCGCCACGCCTTCAAAGACGACGCGGGCCGAGCGAGTGAAGTGCGCGTGTACGCCGGCACCCTCGCGGAAAAGCGCGCACCTTCACCGCCACCGCGCTCCTGGGCCAGCCGCGCCGACACCGACGTCGCGATCTGGGGTATTCGCTTGGAGCCGGGCGCGCGCCTCACGTTGCCGAAGGCGAGCCACCCGGAAACCATGCGCAGCTTGTACTTCTTTCGCGGTAATAGCCTGCGCGTCAGCGGTGAAGCCGTGCAACCTCGTCAAATAGCGGTCGTGCGCAGCGATTGCAAGCTCGTGCTCGCGGGCGGCGAGGTCCAGACGGAGATCCTCGTCCTGCAAGGTAGACCTATTGGCGAACCCGTCGCGCAACACGGTCCGTTCGTGATGAACACCCGAGAAGAGATTCAGAGCGCCTTCGCCGACTACCAGCGCACGCGCTTCGGGGGCTGGCCCTGGCGGCGCGACGACCCGGTGCACGAACGCGAGCGCGGCCGCTTCGCGCGCCATGCGGACGGGCGCGTCGAGGAACTATCGCGCTGAGTCACGGGTTCGCGACGGGGACCGGAGCCGCGCGCAGCGAAACGAACGCGGCGGCGGCGAGCAGACTGGCGGCGAGCAAGAACGGAGCGCCGGGCAACTCGAGTAGCGCGCCCTGGCCTATGAAGTACGCAAACGCGCCGGTGTATAGGCCGGGCCCCACGAGCTCGGCGATCCCCATCAAGCTGCTGTTGGCGCCCTGTAGCTTGCCCTGCTCCGTCACGCTCACGTGGCTCGACATCAGTCCTTGAATCGCGGGACCGGACACACCCCAGATCGCCATCACCGGCACGCCCAGGAAAAAAAGCCCGCCGCTCGGAGCCAAACCGTAGATGGCAAACCCGACGGAGCCGAACAGCAGCCCGAACAGCAGCGCTCGTCGTTCACCGAGCCGCGCGACGATCGGTCCGACCAAGCCCCCTTGCACGAGGGCCGAGCAAACGCCGACGCCGGCCAGCGTGAGACCGACCATGCGTTCGCCCCAATGGTAGCGATAACTGGCGTAGAGCACGAACACGCTCGGCAACGAGGCATGCCCGAGCTGCGCCAGAAAATTCACCCATGCGAGCCCGCCGAGTCCCGGGTGTTCGCGCAAGAGCCGGAGCGAGCCGAGCGGGTTCGCGCGCCGCCACTCGAACCGACTCCGATGCTCGACCGGCAACGATTCCGGCAGCGCGAACAATCCATAGCAGAAGTTCAGCGTACTCAGGCCTGCTGCGACCCAGAACGGCAGGCGCGGGTTGCTGCCCCCGAGCAGTCCGCCGATCGCTGGACCCAGCACGAAGCCGAGACCGAACGCGACGCCCAGCATGCCGAAGCCTTGCGCGCGCTTTTCCGGCGGAAGCACGTCCGCCACGTAGGCACCCGCCGTGCCGATATTCGAAGACGTGACACCCGAGACCACGCGACCCACGAACAGCCAGGCGAGGGACGGCGCGAGCGCCATCAGCACGTAGTCGAGCCCGAGCCCCAAGCACGAGGTCAAGATCACGGGCCGCCGCCCGAAACGATCGGACAGCGCGCCCAACAGCGGCGAACAGGTGAATTGCATCAGAGCGAACACCGTGCCGAAAGCCCCGTACACGTGCGCGCCGTACGCTTCATCCGCGCCGCTCATGGTCACGATCAGCTTGGGCAAGACCGGAATAATCACGCCGAGCGCCAGCATATCGAGCAGGATCGTGACGAAGATGAAGACGATGGCCGCGCGACGCGGGCCTTCGGGCGAAGCGGGGGATGTGGAGCTCATGCTGGGGCCGCGCAGCCCAGCACGACGAGCGGCCGGCGTCACGCTTCCGCGTTCCGTACCGGCGCGGCCGGTTGTAGACTCCAGCCATGCGCTTTCTCCACACCATGCTGCGCGTGCAAAACCTCGAGCTTGCGTTGGACTTTTTCGTGCACAAGCTCGGTCTCCGCGAGCTCCGGCGCCATGAAAACGAGGGCGGCCGCTTCACGCTCGTGTTCCTCGGCTCCGGCGCGGACGCCGATCCGGCCGAGATCGAACTCACCTACAATTGGGATCAAGCCGAGCCGTACCCTACGGGTCGCTTCTTCGGGCACCTCGCCTTTCAGGTGGACGACATCTACGCAACCTGCGAGCGCCTACGATCAGCCGGCGTCGACATCCTGCGCCCGCCCCGCGACGGTCACATGGCCTTCATCAAATCACCCGACGGCCACTCCGTCGAACTGCTCCAACGCGGCGAATCGCTGCCGCCCCGCGAGCCGTGGGCGTCGGCGAAGAATCAGGGAAGCTGGTAAGCGCCCGCCCGAGCTACTGACTCGAGCGCTGCGAGAAGTGCGGCTCACCCGCTAGGTCGACGAAGTACTGCGCGATGCCGACATTACCGGATTGAAAGTCCGCGACCTTGCTCTCACCGATACACGACTCGCCGCTGCCGAAGGCGTAGATGGCGAGGTAGGCCGCGAAGCATTGATACACGAGGGGCTGAGCCGCCAGACCCTGGGCGAGGGTTTCCTCGTCTTGGAATTGAAATAGGGCGGGCGGTGGAGAAGTCAGCACGGGCGCCGGAACGTCGCTGGCCGTGTCGATGGTCAGGCCATCCTCGGTTTGCCGATAGCGGCCACCCTCGTCGAAGTGCTCGAAGCCGAAACCAATGGGGTCGAACCGTTGATGGCATGCGCCGCAGGTGCCGCCGTTGGCGTGTTCCATCTCATAGCGATAGCGCGTGGTATGCACGCCCGGCTCTGGATTGCCGATCGGTGGTACGCCCGCAGGGGGGTTTGGCTTGGTCTCGCAGAGCAACCTGGAGAATACGAACAGCCCGCGCTGGGTCGGGGAAGAACTATTGGGCAGCGCTCGATTTGCCAAAAAGGAGCCGTGGGCGAGAATGCCGATGCCGAGACCGGCCGGCCGCGTTACCGCGGGGAAGAAGCCCGTGCTGGGATCCGCTGCTGCCGGCTGCGCTGGGAAATTCGGGGCGTCGTTTTGATAGTAGGTCGCGAGCGCGGGCGACGGGTTCGTCGTGTTGGTGGTGAGTAGCTCCTTCAAGCCGCCGAGGTGAGTCACCACGATGTCGTTGATGAACGCGCGCGTCTCGAGAATCATGTCACTGCGCACCGCATCGAAGTTGGGCGGGTCGCGCTCGATGGCGCCGACTTGCGGATACTGAAAGTAGGCCTCGAAGAAGCGATGCATCACGGTCGGCGTGAGCAGTTGCGCCGCGAGCGTCGCATAGTCGCCGAGCGTGCCCCCTTCGGCCTTGGTCAGCAGATCGTCGGTAGGCGTAGTGCCCGTGTACGTGTACGCGAGCTCCGTCGCGATTTCGAGCGGGGACAACTGTCGCACACCGTTCGCCACGGTCCCGATTTCGCTTCGGTAGACGGCGTTGGGTGATTGGATGAGGCCGACCATGATCCACTTGATCACGGTCTTGAAGTCCGCCTTGGGCAGATCGGCGTCGAAAAAGGCCAAGTAGCGATTTTCTTCGTCGGTGGTGAGCGCGCGACGGAACAAGCGGCGGCCGTACTGTTTGATGAATGTATCCGCGCACGTTCGATCCGGGCTGGTCGCCGAACAGGGGAGCATCGTCGAGAGCGCGTTGGTCGTAACCGCCGTCGCGAACGACGTCGCTGTGTCGAGCAGTGCTTGCGCCAGCTGCGGCCCGACCACGGTCGAGGAGTCGTTGTCGAAGCCGTATGCAGAAACGGGGTCCGCGGGGAGCGAGTTCGTCCAGGTCTTGGCGTCAACCGGAGGAAATAGGGTGGTGATCGTGGCGTTGAACTCGCGCCCGTTCAACAGCCGAAGCACGGGGCTCCCGAGGTTCGGCGTCGTGCAGCTCACCTCGACCATGCCGGCGCCGGCCGTGCCGCCGCCGGGGTTCGTGCCGCTGCTACCACCGCTGCCATCGCCGCCGCTGCTACTGCCGCCCGCGTTGGCCGGGTTGCCGGGTCGGGCCTTCGAACCGAGGTGACCTTGGCAGGCGGCGACCAGCGCGACGAGTGGTACCACGCTCCACGCCCAGGGCTTCATGTCAGCACCTCCGTCACCGGACCCGTCGCATCTGGGAAGGTCGGATTCGCCACGCCCATGGCCTTGGCTAGTGATAAATACAGGTCGCCTGCGGGACGATCCGTCGCGATGACGCCAGCGGAATCTCCTGCCGTCCCGTAGTTGATGATCTGGCCGGTCTTGAGCGCGCCGCCCGCTTTGCCGATCGTCACCAGCGGCAGATAGGCCGGCACTTGCGGGTACTCGATCCTGCTGGCGGTCGTATGACCCGCGCCGTCGCCGATCTCGCTCATCCAATAGATGAGCGTGTTGTCGAGGACCATCGAGCCCGGCGCGCTCGGATCGGGTGTGGTTGCGAGCAGCTGCACCACGTACTTGACGAGCTGCTGCGAGAACCACAGCTGTGCACCGGCGAATGCCGCGCGCGTAGTCGGGTTGAAATTGGCGACCGTGATCGGCGAGTTGTATTGGGCGCCGCTGGCCGCTTGATAGCCGGTATGGGACAGGTCCGCGTGATGCGCCCAGCCGCTCGCAGGCGCGCCCGCGCCCGCTTGCTGGCTGAAGCTGAAGTCGAAGTCGCACGTGGCATACATCGGCATCAGCGCCATCACCTGCGAGACATTGCAGATCAGCGCCTGTGCGACGAGCTCGAGCTGTGCCTGGAAGATCAGCGGGAAGTTTTTTTCTTGGTAAAAGTAGTCGTTGCCGCCGCTCGGATCGACGACCTGACCCGCGCTCGCCGCGCGCACTTGCTCGACCGTGGGCATCGCGGGGCGCGTCGTGCAAGCCAGAGGGCCGCCACCACTGCCGGCAGCGCCCTGCATCCCTTGAATGGCCTCGAGGTGCCGCTGCAGCTTGGTCTGCTCGGTGGTCAGATTCCCGAGCGTGCTCTGCAATGCTTGGATTTCGGCGACCGTCAAGCCGAGCAGATCGCTGCGGAGCTGCACGTCCGGGTTCGGACCCGCCGTCGGCGCGATCAAGTTCGCGAACAGGCTGTCCGCCGCGCTTGCAGGGTTTTTCTGCGGATCGATCGCGGTACCGTTCCAGAACAGTTTGCCGTTGTCGTCGAGCCCGTAGGGTTGATGTGAGCACGCGCCGAGGACGGTCGCGGTGACGCCGAGTCCCTTCGCGATCACCTGCTCGAGCGTGGTTCGCGGCGAGGTTGTTTCGGGGGTGCCATTTCCGTCGACGCCCGACAAACAGCTCACGATACCCGTGTGCGTGGCGCCGCCCGGATACTTGAAGCCCTGATACACGTTGACGTACGACTTGTACGGCTCGAGCGGGCCGAGAATGCTGACGTTGGTGTCGTTCAACACGAAGTTCGTGTTGTCTCCGCCCATCACCTGCGGGTTGTAATGCTCCGGCGCGACGCCGTGCGGCATGTACATCAGAAAGAAGCGCTTCTGCGCCGTGGGCGGCGCCGCCAGCGCGCTCCGCGCGAGCTTCAGGGCGGTGGGTACCGCCAGGCCGAGCCCGAGCGCCTGCAAGAATAGACGCCGCTGCAAACGTGACGCGGCGCGAGCCACCCGAATATTGGAAGTCATCGCTATTCTCGGATGTAGCACGCGAGGTCCGGCGCACAGCCGCGGAGCGCGATTTGTTACCGCCGGCCGGCGCCTGGATTTCGACGCCGAAAGATTTTTTTAGCCGTGCGGCAAGGATGCGGAACTGCTTCCAGCTCCACGCCGGCGCTTGCGCTGGTTCACGTGCTCACTGACACACGCCGGCAACGCAGCTCTTCGTGCAGGTCGCGTTGCCGGAGTTGGAGTACGTCTTGCTCCAACTCGCTGCGGCGACCAATGCGGCCTTCAGCGCGTCCGGCTGACACGACGGCAGGGTCGCGTTCGAATTCACCGTCAGTGGACCGCTCAGGTTCGCGAGTTTGCCGGTGCCGGCCGTCGCGGCCGGCGGTTTGATCAAGCCGGTGATCGTCGCGAGTTGGCCGTTGTTCGTGATCTGCAGGTAGTCGCTCGCCGTCGTGCCGACGTTCGTCAAGCCCACCAAGCCGTCGAGATTGGCGAGTACTGCGTTGCTGTTGATGAAGACGTACGAGCTCACCGTGGTCAGCGCATTGAGCCCGCTCAGTGTGCTCAGCCCGCTGTTGTTGTTGATGTACAGGTTGCCGCTCACCGTCGTGAGGGCGTTGAGGCCGGCCAGCGTGGTAAGCATGGGGTTCGTCTGAATGATGAATTGGCCCCCGACGGTCGTGAGGCCGCTCAGCCCGCCCAGACTCGCGAGCGCCGCGTTGTTCGTGATGCTCAGGTAGCTGCCGATTATCTTGAGATTGGCGAGGCCGGCGACGCTGAGCAGCGCCGTGTTGTTGTCGACGCTTACGAAGCCCGTCACGGTGGTGACGTACTTCATCCAGGCCAAATCCGCCGTGTTCTTGATGGTGGCGTTGCCGGTGAAGACGCCGCTCTGACCGCCGGTGGTGTTCGCTCCCGCGGTGCACGTGGTGGGTCCCGTGCAGCTCGTGCAGCCGGAGTTCGCGCCGCTCTGATCGTTGCCGCTCGCGACACCGAGCGTCGTCTTGAGGGTGTTCACCTCGCACACCAACAGCGCGGGGTTGCCCGCGACGTCGAACAGGTTGCCGAGAGACCCCGCTTTCAGATTCGTGCGCAGGCCCGAGACGGTATTGAGCAGCGGATTCGAGACCACCACCAAGTTCAAACCGATGCTGACCAGCGAGCTTAGGCCGTTGAAGTTCGTGAGCACGTCGCTATTGGAAACGGTCAGCGAATTGCCGATCTGCCCGAGCGCGCCGAAGCCGGCGATGGTGCCGAGCGCGACGTTGTTGTCGAACGTCAAATTACCCACGATGTCGTTCAGCGCGCCGAAGCCGGAGATGGTCTGCACGCCGTTGTCGTGAATGCTCACGTCCGAGTTGGCCGTCGTGAGCGAGCTGAAGCCCGCGATGCTGGTGAGCAGCGGATTGTTGAAAATCTGAATCGCGCTGCCGATCGTGCCGAGCTTCTCGAAGCCGTTCGTCGCGTCGAGCGTGGCGAGCTTCGCGTTGTCGTGCACCTTGAGGGTGCTCGCGATGCTGGTGAGGTTCGAGAAGCCTCCGATCGTCGTGAGGTTGGCGCAGTTTTCGATCTCCACGCCGCCTGGAGACACCGCCGTTAGCGCCTCGAAGCCGTTGACCGAATTGAGCCCGTTGGTGTCGATCGTGACGTTGCCCTGAATCTGCAGGGTGGCGGGCAGCGCGGCCGAGAAGCCGTTGATGGTCGCCAGCGCCGGGTTGCTCGAGATCGTGAGGTAACCCCCAATCGAAGTGAGCGCGTTCAAGCCCGAGATCGCGCTGATTACGCTGTTGCTGCTGATCTGGAAGTAGCCGCCGATCGTCTTGAGCGAGGTCAGCCCGTCGATATTTTGGAGCGCCCCGTTGTTGCTGACCTGGAAGTAGCCGCCAATCGAGGTGAGCGCGCCCATGCCTTGCAGGCTGGTGAGCGTGGCGTTGCTGTTCAGGAAGAAGTAGTTGCCGATGCTGGTCAGCTTGGTCAGGGCGTTGACGTTCGTCAGCACCGCGTTGTTGTTGACGTAGAAACCGCCGCCGATCGTGGTCAAGCTGCCGAGCCCGCCCAAACTCGTCAGCGCGCCGTTGCTTTGAAGCGTCACGTCGCCGTCTACGACGGCCAGGTTATTGAGACCGCCCACGCCCGCCAGGCTGGCGAGCGAGCCGTTGCTCTGAATGCTGAGATTGCCCGTGACGTGAGTCAGGTTGTTCAAGCCGGTGAGCGAGCTCAGCGCCGTGCCGTTGATCGTGAGATTGCCGTCGATCTCCTGCACGGTGGCCAAGGTCTGCATGTCCGACGTGTTCACGATCGTCAGGTTGCCGGTGAACACGCCGCTCTGCCCGACCGTTCCGCCGGAGGTCCCGCCGCATTGAGCTTGGGTGCAGGCGGAGCAGCCGGAGTTGCAGCAGCTGTGCTCCGTCCCCGAGTAGCCGCCCGTGGCCTGCAAGTTGGCTCGGAGCACGTTGACTTGGCACGCCGAGAGGGCTGGGTTG
>DASXKQ010000246.1:0-27093 GCA_036496745.1 Polyangiaceae bacterium | reverse complement strand
GCCGACGATCCTAGCGGGTGACCGCATCTTCGCCGACAAGACCGTGGGCAAGCCCGGCGGCGCGCGGCTCTGGCGCGGCGCGCTCGCGATCTTCATCTACCCCAACGATCGCACGATGACGTTCATCAAGCGCGTAGTCGGTCTACCCGGGGATCGGATCGAAATCGACAACGAGCACGTACGCGTGAACGGCCGCGACTTGCAGGTCAGCGCGACCGGTGACGACGGCCGCATCGTGCGCGAACGCGGCGACCGCAGTGACTACGCGGTACTCTGGCCACGACAGGCGAGTGGGGCGAGCGCTGCGGGCGAAGCGTCTCATTTCATCGTACCGAACGGCGAGATCTTCGTGCTCGGTGACAATCGAGGCAATGCCGTCGATTCCCGCCGCTTTGGCACGGTGCCGATCGCCGACGTGCAGGCCGTCGCGCGTCAGGTCTGGTTTTCAGCGCACGCGAGTGACGGCGTGCGCTGGCGTCGGATTGGTCAGGTCTTGAACTGACTTCGGCCCTTCAACCAAGCTCGGTGACCGACAGCGTGTTTCCGTCAGGATCCTTGAACCACGCGACGCGCGCTCCGCTCGGCGAGCGCCAGATACCGCGCGCGTCTTGCTTCATGCCGTCATAACGCTCGAGCTTGATACCCTGCTTCTCGAGCGCGCCGACCAACGCTTCGATGCTCGGCACCGTCCAGCCGAGCGCGGTAAACGGAAACGGCGTGAAGGCGTCGACCTTTTGGATGCGCAGCGTGGTGCCGTTCGCGTCGAACACGAGCACCCACGGCTCGTCGGAGATCAGCCGCAACCCGAGCGTTTTCTCGTAGAACTGACGCGCAACGACGCCGTCACGCGTGGCGATGAAGGCGACCACCGCATGGGTGCCAAGCATGCGCGGATGTTAGCAGAACCTGCCAACTCGGTCACTTACAGGCGCGCTTGGGCGGCCGAAAAGCGGCGCTCAGAGCGTCGTCTGAGCAGGTCATCGGCGACGGACACTCGTTGTCCGCGGCGCACAAGACGTGACCCAAGCGATCCAAGCAATTGGTCGCCGACACGCAGTCGGTAGCGGCGTTCACGCCGTATTCATGTCCCCAATCCGGCCAACCGCAGCACACCTTCGGGCTCACGCACGCATCGCCGCAGCGAACCGGAAACGGCGAGCACACGGAACTACCCTGCAGACACACAGGCTCCAAATACGCCTGCTCGCCGCAGAAACGTGGATTGTCCGCGCGTCGAATTTCATACGGCGCATACTTCGGCGTAAGAGACGTGTCGTAGATGGGCTCGCCGTCCTTTTGCATCTTGAACGTGAACGATTCGGGTTCGGCGCCGAGTGTCAGCGCCACCACGCTCGTCCGACCGTCGCGTTCGCGCGTCGAAAATTCGAGCGGCATGCGGCAGTTCGGTTTCTTCAAGTGCGCCGGTATGGGCAGCGGCAGTTCGAGCTCACAGCGTTCGCTTCCGCCGTCGAGCGCCAGCAGAAACCGATATCTACCGGGCTCGGTGAGCGGCGGCCTGAGCTCGATGAACACCGCGCCGCGACACGGACGCGGCCGTGCATAGCGCCACGTCAGATAGCCGGCCGCGACGAGCACCGCGCAGGCCATGCCGTAGGTCTGTGGGGCGATGCGTGGCACGGCATCACGCTATCATCGGACTTGTGCGGTGAGTGCGTGGCTGACGCTCAATATGTTCGCCATAATTCTGTCCATTTTAGTCTCCTGCGCCGAGGACTTTATCTATTTAACAATATGAATTAATTGACAACATATGACAGTAACTGCTTCAGAACATTGTCCACCGTACTGTCCATGATAGCGTCCATATCGATAGCGTATGAGTGCAGAGGCCCTATTCCAACCCCTCTTTCCGGACGCTCGCTCGCTTGCCGTACCGCTCGAGCTCGCCTCGGCGTTGGTCGCAGAATCACATCGTCTGGAGGCCACCGCGGGTGCCCTCACCGCTTCCCTAACGCCTCTTTTGCGTTCGATGAACAGCTACTACACGAATAAGATCGAACGCCAGCACACGCGCCCGACTGACATCGAACGCGCCCTCCCTTGCAGCCGCCGAGCACAGCGGCACGCTCAAACACCCCGAGCACTCCCGCCCACTCTCCCTTTTGCACCCGCTCAACCCTGAACCCGCGCCGGCACAATACCTGTGCACGCGAGCGTCGCGGGGCAGCAAACCTCACGCTCTGCCCCAACCAGCCCTAGCTCTGCCTTTGCCCTCTCCGTCTTTTCAACGGAATAGGCCTAGCGCCCCGCGCAAGCCGCCGCGCGTGCCCGTAAGATCGCTTGTTCGCGCGCGTTGCGCGTGAGCTCCGCCGCGCGTTCGAACTCGCGGCGCGCTTCCTCGAAACGACCGAGCTTGTCCAAGAGATCGCCGCGCACGCTCGGCAACAAGTGATAGCCGGAGAGCGCCGGCTCGGACGCGAGGGCGTCGACCAGCGCGAGGCCCGCCGAAGGTCCGAAGGCCATGCCGACCGCGACCGCGCGATTGAGCTCGACGACTGGCGACGGAGCCACGCGCGCAAGAGTCCCATACAAGTCCGCGATGCGCGCCCAATCGGTTTCCTCCGCCGCGTGCGCGCGCGCGTGACACGCCGCGATCGATGCTTGGAGCAGGTACGATCCCGGCTCGCCACCGAGCGCCTCGGCGCGCGCGAGCGCGTTGAGGCCGCGACCGATCAAGAGCCAGTCCCAACGCGCGCGGTTTTGCTCGAGCAAGAGAATCGGCTCCCCGGACGGACCGCGCCGCGCACCCAAACGCGAGGCTTGGATCTCCATCAGGGCCACCAGGGCGTGCACTTCCGCCTCCTCCGGCGCAAGCTCGGCCACCACGCGCCCGAGCCGGAGCGCGTCTTCGCACAAACCGGGTCGCATCCAGTCGTCACCGGCGGTCGCCGAGTAGCCCTCGTTGAACACCAGGTAAATGACCTCGAGCACCGACGACAAGCGGGCAGCAAGCTCGCTGCGCGGCGGCAATTCGAAGGGAATTTGCTGCTCGCTGAGCGTGCGTTTGGCGCGCACGATCCGCTGGGCGATCGTCGGCTCGGGTGTCAAAAAGGCGCGGGCGATCTCGTGCGTGCTCAGGCCGCCGAGCAGACGCAACGTGAGCGCGACCCGTGATTCCCGCGAGAGCACTGGGTGGCAGGCGATGAACACCAGGCGCAGCAGGTCATCGCCCACCGCTTCGTCGAGGCTCTGCGCAGGGTCAGGTCGCGCGACTTGCTCAGCGTCCATCAGGTATCCGAGCTCTGCTTGCTTCTGCTCGAAGCGCTTGCCTCGCCGCAAGACGTCGATGGCGCGATGTTTGGCCGTGGCCATCAGCCAGGCGCCTGGGTTGTCCGGTACGCCGGACTCCGGCCAACGTTCGAGCGCCGTCACCAGCGCGTCTTGCGCGAGTTCTTCCGCCAATCCGACGTCGCGCACCATCCGCGTCAAGCCGGCGATCAGCCGTGCCTGCTCGATGCGAAACGTGGCTTCGATCGCGCGTTTGGTCTCGGCCGCCTTCACGACGGCCGATCAGAGCATGTTCCTCGCGAAAGATCAGCTCTTGCGCGAGCTCACCTGCGCGCGCAGCGCGTCTTCTTTCGCCCTGAGCTCGCCCGTGGGATCGCTCGGCGCAAAATCCGCGCTCTCGAAGATCTGGCGAATCTCCAGCGTGGTGCCGTCGGGGAATGGAGCGCGCTTCATCCAGGCGATCGCTTCTTCTTTCGATTTGGTCTGAATGATCCAAAAGCCCGCGATCATTTCCTTCGCCTCGGTGAACGGGCCGTCCACGACCGCCGTCTTGCCACCGGCGAACTTGATCTTGGCGCCCTTGGACGACGCTTGCAGGCCTTCACCCGCGAGCATCACGCCGGCCTTCACCAGCTCTTCGTTGAACTTGCCCATCTGAGCGAGCTCCGGCCCGCTCGGCAACGTACCTGCTTCAGAGTCTTTGTTGGCTGGAACCATCACCATGAATCGCATTGTCGTGTCTCCTGTTGGGGTTCGAAGCGAGAAGGTCCGCCGCCGATTGCTGCCAGGCTTTTTCTGCTTCTTACCGTGGCGACGAACGGCGAGTGCTGGGATCGACAGGCTTTTCGGATTTTTTTTCGATCCGCCGTCTGTCCCTCGCAAATATCTGAAACTATTGGAGCTTCATCGGCACGCCCGCAACAAGCGCGACCGTGCGCGGCGCGCCCGAAGCCACGCGCAGCTCCACGCTCTGCGACACCGAAGACGTCAACGCTGCGCGTACGAGCGCATGCTGTCGCCATTCGAAGTCGAGCGTGAGCCCGCCGCGCGCGCGCACGCCGTAGAGCTTGCCCTCGGCCCAAGCGCGCGGCAGGGCTGGCAAGAGATGCACTTGGCCGTTTTCGCTCTGCACGAGCATCTCCAAGATGCCCGCTGCCCCACCGAAGTTACCGTCGATCTGAAAGGGCGGATGTGCGTCGAAGAGATTGGTGTACGTACGATCGGGGCTCAGGAGCAACGCAAGCAGCGCATGCGCGCGTTCGCCGTCCAGCAAGCGCGCCCAGAAATTGACCTTCCAGGCCAGACTCCAGCCGGTCGCTTCGTCGCCGCGGAGTTCGAGCGTGCGCCGCGCGGCCGCGGCGAGCTCCGGCGTTTTAGATGGCGAAATTTGTTGCGACGGGTGCAACCCAAACAAATGCGACACGTGGCGATGATGCGGCTCGGGCGCGTCGAGATCCCAATCCTCGAGCCACTCTTGCAGCTGACCACCCTTGCCGATGCGATAGGGCGGCAGCTCCGCGCGCGCCTTTTCGAGCGCGAGCGCGAGCTCGGGTTCCACGCCCAAAAGCTGCGCGGCTTCCGCGGTCGCCGCGAATAAGTCCCGTAAAATGGCGTTGTCCATGGTCGGCCCGGCGCACACTGTCGTGCCGTGCGGGTGACGGTTCTCGGGTGACTCGCTCGGGCAAGTCACGAGCATGCCGAGCTTTGGATGCGTGACCAGGGTATCCAGGAAAAACCGCGCGGCGCCCGCCAGGATCGGATAGGCGCGGCGCAGGTGCTGGCGGTCGAGTGTGAAGCGATAGTGCTCCCACAGATGCAGCGAGAGCCACGCGCCCCCCATCGGCCAGAGCCCCCACTCGGCGCCGTCGATCGGGTGCGTCGCGCGCCACAGATCGACGTTGTGATGCGCGACCCAGCCGCCCGCACCGTAGTGACGCGCGGCCGTGTGCTGTCCGCTCTGCGCGAGATCCTCGAGCATGGCGAACAGCGGCTCGTTGCACTCCGGGAGCGCCGCGGCGTCGACCAGCCAGTAGTTCATCTCGGTGTTGATGTTGATCGTGTATTTGCAGCCCCAGGGCGGCTGCACTTTGTCGTTCCAAATGCCTTGCAGCGTGGCGGGCTGCCCGCCGGGTCGCGAACACGCGAGCATCAGGTAACGCGCGTACTGCACGTATAGCGCCGCGAGCCCCGGATCCCGGCCTTGCTCGAAGGCCGCCACGCGCGCGTCCGTCGGTAGCTCGTCGTGCGACGCGCCGAGCTCGATCTGCAAGCGGCGAAAGCGCGGCTGATAGTCGGCCAAGTGACGCTCGCGCAGGACGTCGAACGAGAGACCGTTGACGGCCTCGAGCCGCGCCGCGACGAGCGCGCGCGGATCTCCGCTCAGATCCTGGTAGTTGACGAAGCTCGTGGCCGCCGCTGCGACGATCAGCAGCGAATCCGCGGCGCGCACCGACACGCTGGCTTCCCCCGGCAACACGCGGCCGCCGCTCGCCAAGATGCGCGCGGAAAATTCGTAGCGCAGCGCGCCGTCGCTCATACGCGTGGCGCGGTTGCGGCCGCGCATGCCGAACGCTGCTCGCGCATACCAGCGCTCGGCGCCCTTTTGCCAGTCGTGGATCCCGCGCTGTTCCGACTCGAGCCGCAGCCGGCAATTGAGCGTGCGCGGGCTGCTCGATGTGAGACGCAGCACGAGCAGCTGATCGGCGGCGCTGATGAAGGCTTCGCGGGTGAAGAGCGCATCTCCCACGCGGTAACTGGTAGTGACGATCGCGCTGTCGAGCTCGAGCTCGCGTCGGTAATCGCTGAAGAGCGCGTGCTCCGGACACTCGAGCAGCAGTTCTCCGAGCGGCTGAAACGGCGCTTGCTCCTTGGGCCGACCCATCAGTTTTTCTTCGATCAGGCGGGTAGCAGCCAGGTAGTCTCCGTCGAAGATCAGACCGCGGACGCCCGGCAACGCGGCCAGTGCGTCCGGGCTCGTCGCGTCGTACGGGCCGCCCGCCCAGAGCGTGCCCTCGTTGAGCACCAGGCGTTCACAGGCGGGCTCGCCGTAAACGAGCGCCGCGAGTCGGCCGTTGCCGAGCGGCAAGCCCTCGGTGATCGCTTCACGCGCGGGAGCGTCGTAGAAAAGTCGCAGCGAGTTCGTCATGCGTGAATCCGAAGGAATACTCTGGGGATCTTTGGCGTATTGAGATACCAATACCCCAAATGAACAAGCGTTGGTCCTGTCTGGCGATCGGGTGTGCTCTGGCGGTGCTTGGACCGCAGCCGTCGCACGCCGACCCGCGCGCCGGTTTCGCGCTGGTCGGCGCCAGCAGCACCGGCGCCGAGACCCGCGCCTGGGCCGTGGCCAAGAATTCACTGCCGGCTGGCCTGTCCGTGTTGGTCGGCGTGAGCGGGACCCAGCTGCGCGCCACGCAGCTCTTCCAAAAGCTGTATCCAGGCCTGCTCGCGAGCAATCGTGACGCGCGCGACGCGATCGAGATGACCAAGGCGCGCTGCAACATCGACCTCGTGCAATCGATCGACTCGCTCGTGATCGGCCTGCAAAAGCACGACAAAGGTGTGTTCGTGATCGGCTTGAACGGTGTGGATCGAGATGCCGTCACGAGCTGCATCGGCAAGCTCGTCTCCGCGGAGGACGCGAGTCACAAGCTCACGGTCAAACAACAGGGCAACATCAACGAGTACTCGGTGTCAGGCGAGAAGGACAAGCTGTACGCCGCCTGGCTCGCCAAGGACGTCGTAGCGGTCACCACCGATCCCAGTGACAAGGCCCTGCTCAAAAAGCTCACCGCCGGCGGTTTGAAGGGCGATTCAATCGGCAAGACCGCCAGCAGCCTGAAGACCGACGCGGCGCTCTGGGCCGTCACCACCCGCAGCGAGTTCTTCCCGGAGCTCGGTGAAGCCAAGGTGAACAAGGCTTACGGCACGACCAATTTTCAAGGCGGCCACGTCGACGTGAACGGGCACGTGATCCTCGACACCGCCGCGCACGCCACGCTCGCCGCCGCGCGCATCAGCTCGCAAATCGACGCGCAGCGCCAGAACAACCCGCTCGCCGGCGGCCTCTTGCGCAACGTGAGCGTGAGCGCCGTAGGTCAAGACGTGACCGTCACCGGCAACTTCGTGGAGAGCGACTTGGCCTCGCTCGCAGGGCTATTCTTGGGCGGCGCGCACTGACGGGCCGCTTCGTTGTCCGCGCGAGCTGGACGAGCTGCTTCGCGCTGCTAGCGACAGGCAAGAGCGCGTTATTTCGGATGAACGACTGCCCGCGCCAGCACGCGCAGTGTCGAATAGTAAACGCCCCAGCACGCCGCGTCCGCCGCGAACGCGCAGTAGCCGTCGACATCGGCCTGCGTCGCGAGGCCCGTGGCGACGTATTTCTCGCGGAGCGCGGTCGCAGACAGCGTCATCATGCGCGCGAGCGGCGAACCCCCTTGCTCTAGGCAGGGCACGCACTCGACCTGCTGGAGTTCGAGCGTGCGCGCTTGCACCAGCGCCGGCAAGCGCCGGCCAAGGCCGGGATCCATGGCTCGATTCGCAAAGCTCGCCGCGATAGCGCGATTCACGTTGTCGAACGCGCTGCGGAGCTCGGCGGGTCCGGCGAGCGACTCCGCCGCTAAAAAGTCCGGCTCCTCGAGCAGTAGCCAAGCGCCGGGCTCGAGACAGCGCACGATCGCGTCGAGTACGGCGTTCGAATCCGCGTTGTGGATCAACACGTAGCGAGCGTGCACCACGTCGAATGCGGCTGCGGGCAGCGCCGCTTCACGCACGTCACCCTCGATGATCTCGAGCTCTGCCTGCATCCCGGCCAAGAAGCGCGTGTTGCTGTCGACGGCCACAACCCGCCCGCCCGCGCCAACCTGCATGCGCATCCAGAGCGCGATCGAGCCCGCCCCCGCGCCGACCTCCAAACAGCGACGCTTCGCCCAGTCACCCGTCGCTGACAACAGCCGCTGAGTATGCGGGTCGAATATTTCTTGTAAGGCGCGCAGCCGGGCGAGCTCGGAGGCCGCCGCGGCGTCGTCGAAGAGGTAGTCCGTGGCGCTCATTGAGTCGCCACGACTAGCACGGCAGGAGCTCGTTATTGCGAGCACCCAATGAACGTGAGCGAGCCGGTGCTTGGCGTCGGCACCGCTTGGCCGCTCGGACCGAGGCCGCTGACGAAGCCGAGCAGTTGCTGCTGATTCGACGCGCAGTTCGCGAGAGCCGCTGACGCGGCGCAGGTGCCCGCGCTGCAAGTACCGGTCAGACAGTCCGGGTCGGCGGAGCACATGGCGCCGACGTCCGCGTCGCTGATGTAACAGAAGCCGGGCGGCACGAAGGGCGTGGTCGCGGCGGCCACCGGATCCTGGCGGCACGTGTCGGCGGCCGCCCCGGTCTCTTGCAAAATAGTGCAGAAACAGTAGTCAGCACAGGCCTGCGCGCCCGGTTGATCGCACTCTGCATGCGCCTGCATTTCTCGGACGACGGCGTTCCGTAGCGTCGCCTCGACGGCGGCGCGCCCCTGTTCGGCGGCGCACGGCCCGCAGGAGACTCCGGAGCCAGGGTCGTTGTAGCTGGCCTCGACGATCGAGCAGGGTACTTCGATGCCCAGGGTCGAATCGCTCAACGGTTGAAGCGGCCGCGGCAGGCAGTTGCTTGGAGCGCCGCCGCCCATACCCACGTTGAGCTGCGTGACGATGTAGTTTGGCGCACCGGCAGCCGCGCCCTGGCCGCCGCTGCCTGCGGAACCACTCGCTCCCGGCGCGGCGCCGTCGTGCGTATCCTTGCCGCTGCACGCGCAGACCGACGCGAGCGCGACCACCAATGCTGGAAAGCCAAAGGGTGCGGTTCGAATCATCTCAGTTGTTTCCACAAGCTAGGAACGTGACCGCGCCTTGAGCCGGCGTGCGCACGAGCAGGTTGCTCGCGCCGGTCCCGCTCACGAAACCGAGTAAATGTCGTTGGCTCGCCGGACACTGGGCGAGTGCCGCCGACTCCACACAGGTGCTCGTGGCCGCGCTGCAGGAACCCGTCGAACACTCGGCGTCGCTCGTGCAGTGCGCGTCGATGCTCGCGCCACTGATGTAGCAAAAGCCGGGCGGCACGCTCGCGCTGGACGCCGCGGTGACGGGATCCCGCCGGCACGCATCGGCGGCGGCGCCGGTTTCTTGCAAGATTTGGCAGTAGCAGAAGGACGAACAAGCCGGCGCGCCCGCGACGTCGCATTGTCCCTCGGTTTGCATGTTCGCTTGCACCTTCGCGAGCAGGCTCGCCGAGACGTCCGAACGGCCGTCGGCGGCGACGCACGCTCCGCACGCGGCGCCGCTCAGCGGCGTTGCTTCGACCACCGTGCACGGCACGGTCAGACCCTGACTCGGGTCGCTCGGATTGACGGCTTGCTCGTCGAGTTCTTGGGTCAGGCAGCGCCCGCGCAGCGCGACCTTCAAGCGGTTGAGAATCGATGCGACCGCTGGATTGTAGCCGAAATCTGCGTTCGCGGGGTCGACCACCTTTGGGCAAATCGAGGCGACGATGCCGTTCTTGCCGTAGTCGTGCAGCACTTTGAGGAAGCGGAGCCCGGGATAGCCTTTGGCAAAGTTCTGAGTCGCGGTCGCGACGCCTCCGGCGACCGGCTGACAGAGCGGGCTATTGTAGGTGGTGACCGCGGTGAGATCGCCAGCCGGGTCCGGCGAGCAATCGCACGCCTGCTGGCTGGGTTGGCAAACCGTGGGCGGCGTGAGGGGGAAGATGCACGCGTACTGCAAGTCGTCGGCATTGACGATGTTCTGCTCGTGGCCGTTGATCGCGTTCGCGCGCGGATTCATCGACGTATTCGCGACGATCGCATCGCTCGTCACCGGGTTGGTCTGCGCGATGGGCAGCGTGGAGCGATCCAGATCCGTTTCGTACATGAACGGATCGCTCGGCGAAACGGGCGGACTCGCGCTCGGGTCACCCAGGATCATGTCCCAGCGACCGTTGGCGGTCAGATCGTCCGCGCTCATGTAGGCGAGCGCGTTCGGATCGGTCAGCGTGTCCGAGGTCGCCAAATCCTGCCAGGGCACGCCGATGATGGCGCCCAGAAAAATCAAGGACGGATCGCGCGGCTGGATATCCGAGCGCGGCCCGTTGATGCGCACGTCGAACAAGGGATTTGCCACGGGTGACGCGCAATTGACGCCAGTCAGCGTCGGATCCTGCGTGTCGGAGCAGATCGTCGGTGACGTGAGCGCGTTGACGTAGCGCGCCGTCGGATACAGCAGATCGAAGCCGTAACGGCGCTTCTGATCCCAGCAGCGGAGGGAGACGGAGTCCTCCAGGGACGTCGAATAGCCGCCGTTGACCAGGCAATTCGCGTCCGCCGAAGCGCTCGCGAAGCCACACTGCGCGGGCGGCGTGCTCGCGTCGTTGCAGGCCATGCAACACGCCGAGTTCGGATCCGTGCTGCAGGCGGAAGTGGCGCGCGGCATGCGATTGTCCGCGCCGTTCACCGTGCGCGTGGTGATATACCAGCCGTAGCCGCTATCGATGACCGAGCAGTCGTTCTCGTCGCTGAGCATGATCACCGCGACCAGCGAGTCCGGCCGCAAGAAGGCTTTGCGCTGCGAGAGCAGCAGCTGATTGATCCCGGTCTTTTGGCTCTGATTGGCGACCACGGTCACCGAGGTCGGCGGTTCGGGATCGATCAAGAAGCGGTACCACGCTTCGAGCGAGGCCTCGTAGCCGCAGCCGACTTCCCCCACCGCGCGTACCATGTTCGAAAAGTCCGTGATGAGCTGGGTCGAATCCGTCTCCACGCCCGTTTCCGGCGTATTGCGGTCCATGCCGGGATCCCAGGCGAGAAAGCCGCTGTCGTTCCAGGTGGTGAGCCCCGTGCGCACCGAGCCGAGCGCTTGGCCGAGGTCGTCGCCGTTCGTGGCCGTGGCGCACACGTCGCCCCCGTGCGAGCCGAGGCTCGACGTCACGATCGCGATGTGGATGTCTCGAATCGGCAAAAATTCGGGCTGGCCGAGCGCGCAGGAGCCGTTGGCGGCGTTGCCGCCGACGGGCAGCCCGCTCTGCGGATCCACGCACAGCGGCGTGAGCAGGCGGCTCACCATCTGCGGTACGGCGGCCGCCAAGATGACCTGCTTGTCGAACATCGACGTCGAATTGTCGATCATGAACAGCAGATCGATTTTATCGAGATTGCCCGCGACGATCTGATTGACGAAAGTGGAACCCGCGCCGGCGCTGCCCGCCGTCCCGGCGCTGCCACCCGCCGAGTCGCCGCCCGCCGCAGACGAACCGGCGCTGCCGCCCGCTGAGTCTCCGCCGGCGGAGTCGCTACCCGCCGAACTGCCGCCTGCGTTCGCGCCGGCCTGCCCGCCCGTTAGGTTGCCATTGCCCGAGCTCCCTGCGCTTCCGGAAGACCCGGCGTTGGCGCTGTCGCCGCCCGCGGCCTGACCGCTGCTGCCGGCGCTCGCCGCGGGTGTCCCTCCGTGTGCGTCGTGCGACTCCCCTCCGCCGCACGCGGCCGTCACGGCCGTGGCGGCCGTGAGGAGAGCGACGGCGCATAGTGCGCCACGTAGCGAACGAAAACCACCGAACATCGCCGTCTCGCTGACCACTCCCGTCATGCTCAGGCTCTCCCTTTTAAGCGTGTGCGCGAATGCTAACAGAGGATCCCTACCGCGAAAAGCGCGGCCGATTCACGCCCTTTGGTTACAGAGGCGTGCCCGCACGTTCGACGAGGCGGGCCCACGTTCGATTCAAGCGAAACCGCTCTGTCAGTTCGTGAATTCGAGATCGTCGATCCAGAGATCGTAGGTGAGCAGGTAGCTCGGGTCGTCGCCGACGTGCCACTCGAGCGCAACGAGCGTGCTCGGATCGAATGGAAACGCGGTACCGTAGCCGCGCCGCGTGAGGCTCGCGTTCGCAAACGGAATCGAGTAAGTGGCCCACGCGCTGCCGATGTTGAGCCACTGCCCGAGCGCGTCGTAGCAACCTTGAGTCGCAGGGTTGCAGGTACCCGGCGGGGTGTCGGTCTGCGTGGTCGTCGCGATCGACTGAAAGTCGACGAACGTCGACGTGCAACGCGCGCTGCCGCCGGCCTGACAGGTCGCGCTGACCTTGGCAGAGAAGCGAACGCCAGAATGACTCGACGCATTGACCGCGCCGCTCCAGTACTCTTTCAAGGCGAGCGTGGGCGTGTAGTAGGTAAACGGCCCGGCGCCGCTCAGCTCGGCGGCATGGCCCGTAGCGAAGGGCGCCACGGTGGGCGTGCTGGCGTAGACGAAGGTCATCGTGTTCGAGGTCATGGGGGTCCAGGTGCCCGTCTCGTTCGGGTCAGCTGCCACGTACCAACCGCCCACGACTTTGCTGGGACCGAACGGACAGGTCGTGTTCGAGCCGCCTTCCATATCGTCGATCAGATTCGCATTCTTCTGACAGCGATCGGCAGCGCCCGCGCTGCCGGCCACGCCCGCTGCGCCGCCACTCGCCTTGCCGCCGGCGCCCGCACTGACTCCGCTACCGCTCGCTCCCGCGCTGCCGGCTCTACCGCCCGACCCTGCGGCAGCTCCGGCGACACCTACCGCACCGCCCGAGACATGCACCTTTGCTGGGGCACCGCCCGTGCCGCTCGCGTCCTCGACCGTGACGGCGCGATCGTCAATGGTCACGCACGCCGCCACGAGCCCCAGCCCGAGCATTGTCAGTGTTGCAACTGGCCGTTTCACTAAGCCACTCCGCCCCTACGCATATCCGAAATCCGCGCCGCGAGCCAGCCGCTCGCACGGCCTCAGATCAATGCTCAAGACTTGTCCGTAAATACCGTGTGCTCGTCCACGAAACACAGCTTATTGCCAAAGGGATCTACGCCGGGAGCCTACTCCGGTTTCGGCTCGCCCGTCCCGCGCAGCCCGTACAAGGCGAGGCCCGTGAATACGAACGGCAGAATCGTGAGCACGGGAATGAACACGGAGAAGAACACGGTCGCCTGCCAGCCGTGCGGCGCGGCCCCGCCGCCCGAGACGGGCCCCGGCACCTCGCACAGGGTCGCGAACACGCCGGCGATCAGACCCCAATAACCATCGATCACGACCGACCAATACAGCCACTTGCGCTGGCCGAGCGAGAGCGTGAAGGACGGCCAAGCCAGGCCCATCAAGACGGCGAATACCGCCGTGAGCATACCGGTCACGTGCGTCGCCATGAAGCCGCGAGCATGCGGACCACCCGCCACGATGCCGAAGCCGAGCAAAAACGACAGGAGCAAGATGCGAAAGCCCTGTCTCAATAGTCCTCGACCAGTCGGCTCATTCATGGCTGCCTCCGTGCCGAATACGAGCGAGGCGCGCGGGTGGATCGCGCGTCTTATTGAAGAAGATGTGGTGAAGGCTTGGGGCCGGCCCCGCGTGCTATACGTAGGGGGCCCATGCACGCGATTCGAGCCAAGTTGGCCGCCCTGGTTGCGGTGCTCGTGCTGGTGCTGCCGGGCAGCGCTTGGGCCCGCGCGCACTATGTTTGCCGCATGACGGGCGCGTCGATGTCCGCGCGCTGCTGCAAGAGCCCCTACGTGGACCCGGTCAGTCGGGACCCGCAGGTACTGCCGGTGGACTGCTGTGAGCGCGTCGCGCCCGCGGCCCGCGCGGGCACACTCGGCACGCGGGTTGTCGCGAGTGATGTCGCGCCGGCCGCGCTCGCCGCGCTGCTGAGTGAACCGAGCTATCTGCCGCTTCGCTCGCTCGCCGTGCGAGTCGCCCCGGCGCAGGCATGCGCGCCGCCGACCCTTGGATCCGCACTCTATCTCGTGCACTGCGCGCTCTTGAACTGAGCTGACTCCCGCTCGCTTCGGCGTCAATTCGGTGCGTCCGAATCCGCCGTCCGTGAGAGCGCTCGCGCGTTGCGAGCGCCGCGGTTTCTTTGGCGAAGAAGGAGTTTTTCATGACCGCCTTTGGGTTTGCGCGACATTCGTGCGACGCGCTCGCTCATCAGAAGCGTTCGTTCGTCGGCATTGCTTTCGTCCTCTCGATCACCGGCTGCGCGAGTACGCGCGGCGTGTCGTACGCTGCGGTCGCGGCCAATTCAGAGCTGGCATCGCCGCCGCGGGCCGCCTCCGAGCGCGAGCTCGCCGCGTCCGTGACAGGACCAGAGCTCGATCGCGCGGCCTACGTGCGCGCGGTGCTCGCCTGCAATCCGAGCGTCGAAGCGGCGCGACAAGGCTTTCGCGCGGCGCTCGCCCGCGTGCGGCAAGCGGGCGTCTTCGAGGATCCAATGGTCGACGTCGGCATCGCGCCGCTCTCGATCGGCTCGAAAGCGCCGCTCGGCTACGAGCTCGGAATCAGCCAAAAGCTGCCCTGGTTCGGCAAGCGCTCGCTCGAAACCGCGGCGTCCGACGCGGAAGCCGCGGCCAGTAAGAGCGACTATGAGGTCGTCAAGCGCGAGCTCGCGCTGTCGGCCGTGGTGCTCTACGATCAGTACTTCGTCGCCGAACGCTCGCTGGAGATTAACGCGCATCACGTCGAGCTCTTGCGCGCCATGCGCGCCGGCGCGACCGCGCAGTTTGCGGCGGGCCGCGCCTCCGCCCAGGACCCGCTGCAGGCCGAGGCCGAGCTCGCGCACATGGAACACGACGCGGCCGTGCTCGCCTCACAGCGCGACGTGACGGTCGCACAAATGAACGAGCTCCTCCACCGCGCGCCTGAACTTCCGTTGCCGCCTCCACCCCAGGAGCTGCCGAAGCCCGCGTCACCCGGCGCGTTCGACTCGGGCGACGCGCAGCGTTTGCAAGCCGAGGCGATCGCGAGGCGCAGCGAGATCAGCGCGGCCCGGGAGCGCGCGCGCGCCGAAGGGAGCCGCGCGGAACGCGCGAGTCGCGACGGCTATCCCGACTTCACGCTGTCGACTTCCTACAACTCGATGTGGGACATGCCCGAGCACCGCTGGATGGTCGGGCTTGGCTTCAATCTGCCGATCCAGGGCGCCCGCCGCACCGGCGCCGAAGACGAGGCGCTCGCGGCGCGTGCGCAATTCGAAAGCGAGGCCGCGCGCATGACCGACGCCGTGCGCACCCAGGTGTTCGTCGCCAACAAGCAGGTCGAAGAGTCGGAGCACGTGATGAGCTTGATGCAAGAACGGCTGTTGCCGATCGCGCGCCAGCAGGTGGACGCGGCCCGCGCCGGCTTCATCACGTCCCAGAACTCGTTCGTGGCCGTGATCGACGCGGAAAAGAATCTGCGCGGCGTCGAGCTCGAGTACGAGCTCGCGCAGGCCGAGTGCGATCGACACCGCGCTGAGCTCGAACGCGCGCTCGGCCGCATTCCCGGGCTCGACAATCAGGAGCAGGACCGATGATCTCGATCGACAAATGGCGCTCTGTCGGCTCGCTGGTGTTCGCGTGCGCGCTCGCCGTGAGCGCGTTCGTATTTCGGGAGCCGCTCTTCGCCTGGTTCGACGGCGACAGCGGCCGCGCGGCGGCGAACCGCGCGCAAGCGGCGGCCGTCGCGGAGGACGTCGACCACTACACCTGCCCGATGCACCCCTCCGTGAAGCAGCACGAGCCCGGAAAATGCCCGATCTGCGGCATGGATTTGGTACCCGTGAGTAAGGCTCAGCAGGCCGAGGGCGTCGTCACCATCGACGACGCGCGCCGGCAGCTGATCGGCGTGCGCACCGGCCCCGTCGTCGCAGGCCCCATGAGTCGCACCTTGCACGCGGTCGGCCACGTCAGCTACGACGAGTCTGCGTTCACCGACGTCACGCTCAAGGTGCGCGGCTTCATCACCAAGCTGCTCGTGAATCGCACGGGCCAGCGCGTGGCCGCGGGGCAACCGCTGTTCTTACTGTTCAGCCCCGAGCTGTACGCGGCCGAGCAGGATTTTCTGCTCGCCAACCAACCGAGCGGCCCGAGCCCCCCGACCGACGGCCCGAGCCGCCTGGAAATGCTGGGCAAGGCGGCTCGCCAGCGCCTGCACCTGCTCGGTTTGAGCGACGCGCAAATCGACGCGATCCAAAAACAGGGCACGCCGTCGGAGAGCCTCGCGTTCCCCTCACCCGCCAGCGGTTTCGTGATCGAAAAGAACGTGGTCGAGGGCGCCTCGGTGGAGGCGGGCATGAAGCTTTACCGCATCGCCGCGCTCAACAAGGTCTGGGTCGAAGCAGACGTGTACGAGGCGGATCTGCCGCGCGTCCACGTCGGCCAGCAGGCGAGCGTGATGCTCGACTACCTGCCAGGCAAGGCTTATGACGCCAAGATTTCGTATCTGTACCCGTACGTCGATCCGGCGACACGCACCGGACGCGTGCGCCTCGAGCTCGCCAACAAGGACCTCGAGCTTCGACCCGGCATGTACGCGAGCGTCGAGCTCGCCTCCGATCCGGCGCCGAAGCTGCAAGTGCCGGTGTCCGCCGTCGTGTACACCGGGCCGCGCCGCCTGGTGTTCCTGGATCTCGGTCAGGGCCGATTTCGCCCGCAAGAAGTGCGCGTCGGCGAGCAAGCCGACGGCATGTACGAGGTGCTCTCTGGGCTCACCGCGGGTGATCAGGTCGCGACGTCGGGCGTCTTTCTGATCGCGGCCGAGGCGCGCATCAGCACGACGGTGGACTATTGGGACAAGCTGCCCGACGGCGGTGACACGTCGGCCCCACCGAGTGCACCCAGCGTGGAGACCGCAGCAAACAGCGCGGTGCCGAGCGCGCGCGTGCCGGCTCCTGCGGCGCGGACGTCGCGCACCGTCGCGGTTGCTGTAACCGCGGCCCCCGCCGCGAGCATCCCGAGCGCAGCCGCGCCGGCGCCGGTGCCTCCTCCGATCGCCGCGGCCGCAGCTGTCTTCACGTGTCCGATGCATCCAGAAATCCGCAGCCCGACCCCCGGCAAGTGCCCGAAGTGCGGCATGCCGCTCGTGCCCGTGAAGAACGGCGCCGCCCCGTGAACGAGCCCGCGCACGCCGCCCAACTCGGTTTCATCGCGCGGCTGATCGCCGTCTGCGCGCGCCGGCCGTTCCTGACGATCCTGTTCGTCGGCGCGCTGACGGCCTGGGGCTTCGTTTCCCTGAAAAAAGCGCCGCTCGACGCGATCCCCGATCTGTCCGACGTGCAGGTGATCGTTTTCACGGAGTGGATGGGACAGAGCCCGGATCGCGTCGAAGACCAGCTCACCTATCCCATCTCCACCGCGCTGATCGCGGCGCCGAAGGTGCAAGCCGTGCGCGGGCAGTCGATGTTCGGCATGTCCTTCGTGAACGTGATTTTCGAGGAGGGCACGGACATCTACTGGGCTCGCAGCCGCGTGCTCGAATACATGAGCTCGGTCCGCGCCAAGCTGCCCCAAGGCGTGAACCCGACGCTCGGGCCCGACGCCACCGGTGTCGGCTGGGTCTTCGAATACGCGTTGGTCGACCGGAGCGGTCAGCACGACCTACAGCAGCTCCGCTCACTGCAAGACTGGAATCTCCGCTATGCGCTCGAATCCGTGCCGGGCGTCGCGGAGGTGGCGAGCGTCGGCGGTTACGTCAAGCAATACCAGGTGCACGTCGATCCGACGAAGCTCGTCGCGCACGGCGTCACGATCGACGAGGTCGTCCGCGCGGTGCGCGCGTCTAACGAAGACGTCGGCGGGCGCGTGCTCGAAATCGCCGGGCACGAGCAGATCATCCGCGGGCGCGGCTACGTGAAGAATCCGACGGACATCGCGGAGAGCCCGATCAAGGTCGTGAACGGCACGCCGATCCGCGTCGCCGACGTGGCCGAGGTGAACATCGGGCCCGACATTCGCCGCGGGCTCTCGGAGCTCAACGGACAGGGGGAAGCGCCCGGCGGCATCGTGATCATGCGCTACGGCGAAAACGCGCTGAACGTGATCGCCGGCGTCAAGCAGCGGCTGCGCGAAATCGAAAAGGGCCTACCGGAGGGCGTGCGCGTGGTCACCACCTACGATCGCTCCGAGCTGATCGAAGACGCGGTGCGCACGCTGCGCCACACGCTCTTGGAAGAGATGTTGGTCGTCAGCCTCGTGATCTTCGTGTTCCTGCTGCACGCGCGGAGCGCTCTGATTCCGATTCTGACGCTGCCGATCGGCGTCTTACTCGCGTTCATTCCGATGCTCGAGCAGCACTTGACGGCGAACATCATGTCGCTCGGCGGCATCGCCGTCGCGGTCGGCGCGATGGTCGACGCGTCGATCATCATCATCGAGAACATTCACAAGAAGCTCGCCGAGTGGGAGGAGCACGGGCGACCCGTGCCGCGCACGGACGCGATCATCTTGGCCATGCAAGAGGTCGGGCCGTCGATCTTCTTCTCGCTGCTCGTGATCACGATCTCCTTTCTGCCCGTGTTCACGCTCGAGGCCACCGAGGGCCGCCTGTTCAAGCCGCTCGCGTTCACCAAGACCTATTCCATCGGCTTTGCCGCGATCCTGGCGGTCACGCTCACGCCCGCGCTGGCGGTGTTGCTCATCCGCGGCAAAGTCCAGGAGGAAGCCCGAAATCCGCTCAATCGCTGGCTGAGCGCGGCCTACGCGCCGGTCGTGCGCTTCGTGGTCGCCGAGCGCTACAAGGTGATTTTGCTCGCGCTCTTGGCGGTCGTGCTGACGGTGCCGGCCTTCTTTCGGCTGAAGAGCGAGTTCATGCCGCCGCTCAACGAAGGGGTGCTCTTGTACATGCCGACCGCGCCGCCGGGCATGTCGGAAAGCGAAGCGTCGCGCCTCTTGCAGACGATGGACCGCGAGCTCAAGAAGTTCCCGGAAGTCGTCAGCGTGTTCGGCAAGGAAGGCCGCGCCGAAACCGCGACCGACCCCGCGCCGCTCGGCATGGCCGAGATCACGGTCGTGCTCAAGCCGCGCGCCGAGTGGCGCCCTGGCCTCAGCTGGGACGACTTGCTCCGGCAGATGGACCAGAAGCTACGCTTCCCGGGCATGCCCAACGTGTGGTGGATGCCCATCCAGACGCGCACGGAAATGCTCGCGACAGGCGTGCGCAGCCCGCTCGGGATCGAAGTGTTCGGCGACAACCTCGAGCAAATCGAAAAGGCCGCGATCCAAGTCGAGCGCGCCGTAGCGCAAGTGCCGGGCACGCGCAGCGCGTTCGCCGAGCGCTCCACGGGCGGATTTTACCTGGATTTCAAGGTCAAACGCGCGGAGGCGGCGCGCCACGGGCTCACCGTCGCGGACGTGAATCGCGTCGTGGCGAGCGCTATCGGCGGCGAAAATATCTCCGAAACCGTCGAAGGCCGCGAGCGCTATCCAATCTCGGTGCGCTACGCCCGCGAGTTTCGCGACGATCCGGAGCTCCTCGGACGCGTGCTGATCGCCACGCCGGATGGTTCACAGGTTCCGCTCTCGCAGGTGACCGAGATCCAGAGCACGCTCGGACCGCCGATGATCCGCAGCGAGGGCGGCAAACTGGTCGGCTTCGTGTTCGTCGACACCGAGCGACCGATCGCGGACTATGTCGCCGATGCGCAGGCCGCCGTCGCGCGCGCGGCGGTATTGCCGTCCGGCACGCGGCTCGGCTGGGTCGGGCAATTCAAGTACTTCGAGCGCGCGAAGGAGCGCTTGAAATGGGTGATCCCGCTCACGCTCGCCATCGTGTTTCTACTGCTCTATCTCAATACGCAGTCGTTCGTCGAAACCGCCATCGTGCTGCTCGCGGTGCCGTTTTCTTTGGTGGGAGCCGTTTGGCTCATTTACTTGCTCGGCTACAGCATGAGCGTCGCGGTCTGGGTCGGCCTGATCGCCCTGGCCGGGCTCGACGCGGAGACCGGCGTGGTGATGCTGCTCTACCTCAAGCTCGCCCACGCGCGCAGGACTCGCGACGCGCCGCTCCGCAGCTGGAGCGCCCTCTGCGAAACCATCGTCGAAGGAGCCGCGCAGCGGCTGCGACCCAAGCTGATGACCGTCGCTACGATGTTCATCGGGCTCTTGCCGGTGCTCTCCAGCACCGGCACCGGCGCGGACGTGATGAAACGCATCGCCGCGCCGATGATCGGCGGACTCGTGACGTCGTTCTTGCTCGAGCTCACCGTATATCCGGCGATTTTTGCGATCTGGAAGGGGCGAGCCCTTCGCGCCGAGGATTGACGGCTCTCGCCCTCGAAAAAATCCGGCGCGCTGTGAATCTGCGATCCGCCGCACTTTGCGTCGCTCCGCTCCGGATCGCCCCCATGGTACGCTCTGTGCGCGATGGCCCAGCGTGAAGCAGACGCCACCCGTTCGCCGATGCGCGGCAGCCACGAGCACGGCTTCTTCACGCGCGGGGTGTCGCTCGCGCGCCGCGTGATCACGGCCGCTGACGAAGACGACGTGGACATCGTGGCCGCGGGGCTCGCGTTCTATGGGCTGCTCGGCGTGTTTCCCGCGCTGCTCGCGGTGGTTTCGACGTACGGCTTGGTGGCCAATCCGAGTGACGTCGAGAGCGTGCTGCAATCGTTTTCGCGCACGTTGCCCGCGCAGGCGCGCGACGTGATCTTCGCGGGCCTGACGGCGTTCGTGCAACGGCCGCACGGGAGCCTCAGCGTCGGGCTCGTGTTCGGTTCGCTGGCGGTACTCTGGAGCGCCTCCAGCGCCACCAGCGCCGTCGTGCGCGCCGTCAACGTGGCCTACGGGCTGCCTCGGCACGAAAATTTCTTCCAGCGCCGCGGCGTTGCGCTGCTCTTCACGCTCGGTGGGGTCGTGGGCATGGCCGTGCTGGTGCCCGTGATCACCGCCTTGCCCAAGCTGCTCGGTCTGTTCGCGCTCGGTGAGTTTGCTTCGCTCATGCGCTGGCCGATCTTATTTTTGCTGTCGTTTCTCACGTTGTGCGTGCTCTATCGCTATGCGCCCCGCAAGCGCATCGGCTCGTGGCGCGCGGTCGTGCCGGGCGCGCTGCTCTTCACCGCGCTCTGGCTCTTGGTCTGCGGCGTGTACTCCTTTTACGTGGGGCGTTTCGCAGACTACGCGTCCACCTACGGCGCGCTGCAGGGCGTGATCGCGCTCGAACTGTGGCTGTACATCTCGGCCTTGATCATGCTCTACGGCGCAGAACTGAACGCCGAGCTCGAGCCGAAGGCCGCTCAAGAGGCGGCCAGCAGACCCCGCCCTGATCCGACGTGAGCCCGCGCGCTCCGGCAAGCGATCATGTTCTTCATCGCCGATCTCGCAGGTGTCTCGCGTGACGTCAGCGCCACCCGCTCGCGCACCAAAAAGATCGCGCGCATCGCGAGCGCGCTGTCCACGCTCAGCCCGCAGGAAGTTCCGCCGGTCGTCGGCTTTTTGTGCGGAGAGCCGCGGCAAGGCAAGCTCGGGCTCGGCTACGCCGAGTTCAGTGAACTGTCGGCACTCGCCGTTCCCGAACAAGCGCGCGTGACGGCGCTCGAGCTCGACGCCACGTTCGGCGAGCTCGAGCGCTGTGCGGGCAAAGGCGCGGCGCGCGAGCGTTCGCGCATCCTGCGCGATCTCTACCTGAAGCTCAGCGGGGACGAGCGAGACTTCGTCACCCGCCTCGTCTTGGGCGCGCTCCGGCAAGGCGCGCTCGAGAGCGTCGTTTTGGACGCCATTGCGCAGACGGCCGGCGTTTCGCCGGCGAGCGTGCGCCGCGCGATGCTCTTCGCCGGAGACATCGGCGCCGTGGCGATTCGCGCGCTCAGCGCGGGCGAGAGTGGACTCAGCGAGTTTGCGCTGCAGCTCTTTCGGCCGATTCGCCCGATGCTCGCGCAGAGCGCCAAGAACGTCGCGGACGCCGTCGAGCGCACCGCTCCCTCGGCTTTCGAGTACAAGCTGGACGGCGCGCGCATCCAGCTGCACCGCGCAGGCGAGCGCGTCGCGATCTACTCACGCTACGGCAACGAACTCACGGCTTCGCTACCGGAACTGGTCGAGCTCGCTCTCGGCTTCGACGCCGAGAGCCTGCTGCTCGACGGCGAAGCGATCGCCCTGCACGCGGACGGCCGACCGCGACCTTTCCAAGAGACCATGCAGCGTTTCGGACGCAAACTCGACGTCGCCGCGCAGCGCGACGCCCTGCCGCTCAGCGCCTTCTTTTTCGACTGCTTGCTCTTGAACGGCCAAGCGCTGGTCGATCACGAAGCGGCCGCACGTTGGCAAGCCTTGTGCTCCGCCGTGCCGGAAGCCGCGCGCGTCACGCGCCGCGAGATCGCGAGCGCCGCCGAGGGCGAGGCATTTCTCGCGCAAGCGCTCGGCGCCGGCCACGAAGGAGTCGTCGCCAAGGCCACCCGCGCGAGCTACGCGGCCGGCAAGCGCGGCGCGGCCTGGCTCAAGCTAAAGCCCGCGCCGACGCTCGATCTCGTCGTGCTCGCCGCCGAGTGGGGCAGCGGGCGCCGTCACGGCTGGCTCAGCAACCTGCATCTCGGCGCGCGTGATCCGGAAACCGGCGGCTTCGTGATGCTCGGCAAGACCTTCAAAGGTCTCACCGACGCGACGCTCGCTTGGCAGACCGAGCGCCTGCAAGCGCTTGCTACGCGGCGCGAGGGGCACGTCGTGTACGTGCGCCCGGAGCTCGTCGTCGAGATTGCCTTCGACGGCCTGCAAAAGAGCCCGACCTACGAGGGCGGCCTCGCCCTGCGCTTCGCGCGCGTGAAGGCCTACCGCGCAGACAAAACCGCGGCAGAGGCCGACACGATCGCGTTCGTGCGCAGCCTGTACGAGCACCGACTCGCGCGCGGGTCGGAGAGCTAGCGGAACGCCGGCTGGTCGGCGCTTGTGAAACATGCTACACAGACAGCATGAAGATCATCACGGTGCGCGATGTGCGCTTGCACTGGCGCGCGGCGGAACAAGAGCTTCTCCGCGCGGGTGAGTTGGTCGTCACGCGCGACGGCACACCCGTTGCGCGGATATTGCCCTTCAAGCCGCGAGTAAAGGCCAGGCGCCACTTCAATGGCCGCGCCCACCTCGACTGGCTTGCATCATTCTGGCACGGCAAGCGGAAGGGCCCGTCGACGGAACAGTGGCTCAAGACCGATCGTGACGAGTGAGTCCCGCGTGACGTCCGCAGGTTTGTACCTGGATACGAGCTGCCTTTTGAAACTCCTATTTCGCGAGCCCGAATCAGCGCGCGTGGCCAAGCTCGTGGAGGCGGAGCCACGCGTCGTCGTGTCCGAGCTCTGCACTCTCGAGGCCAGCGTACAGATCCAGGGTCGGCGGCTAGCGAGCCTGCTTGATTCGGCCAGCGCAAAACGCCTAGAAACCGCGCTCGAGAGGCTGCTTGCAAGCGATCCTTTCGAGCTCGTGCCACTGGCTCCCGAGTCGCTGTCGCGCGCGCGGGCGCAGACGCGTCGCGCCAAAAAAGGCGGCCACTGTCGGACGCTCGATCGATTGCACCTGGGTGTGATGGAGACTGAAGGACTACGCCGCTTGCTCAGCAACGACGATCAGCAAGCTGCTGCGGCACGCGCGCTGGGCATCGACGTCTTGATGCCGTAGTGAGCGCAAAAGCGCTCGCTTGTAACGAGCCCCGCACGCGTGTGTCGAAAGTTGCATGGCGTGCGCCGCGAGAGGCGTCGATCCTCCGCAATTCAGGACCTCAAACGGTTCGTGCTAGGTGTGATCCCATGAACCTCAGGCAGTTGTGGGTCGTGGGATTCGTGTTCGCGTGCAGTTCAAGCAATGGTGCGATGCCGCCGAGCGCCGCCACGGCAGGCAACTCCGGCACGGCAGGCAGCGCCGGCGCGGTCGGCAACGGGGGTGCGGCGGGCACGGCGGCCGCGGGCGCGCCAGCGGTCAGCGTCAGTGGAGAGCTCGGCGGCAAGGCGTTCGACGCTCGGGGCGGGGCAGCTCACCGCTTTTACTGGCAAGGAGACACGATCGTGCAAGGCGGCGCCGACCCCGCGGCGCTGCTCGCGGGCGTGAGCTTCGTCATCACTCAATACGCCAACGCTTGCACCGCAACTCGCGACACAACACTGCCGATCTTGGCTTTTTACCTGCGCTCATCGCAACCAGAGCTCGCTCCGCAGACGTTTCCGCTGGTCGACTCGACGGTGGCCGGCGGCACGGACGCACCACCCGAGGCGACCGTCAATGTGTTCGGGCTCTATCCGGACGTGTGCAGCGTATCGAATCTCGACTGGGCCACCTCGGGCAACGTCGAACTCTCGAACGTGAGCGCCACGCGGATCGATGGCACCTTTTCGCTGACCCTCGGCACGGGCGGTGTGCTCACGGGCACGTTTAGCGTCGATGATTGCTTCGCGGACAAGCCCGTTCCCGACGATAGCGACCTCACATTGGCCTGCGGCATCATCTAAGCGCGCTCGGTCACGATACGCCCCGAAGGCTGGAAGCACGCGGGACTTCCGCAAAACGGACGCATCGGCTTCGCGCACGAGCACCCTCGCTCGTTTCACGAGCGGCTCGACGTCGCTCGTGCGACAGTAAGCGCCAACGTGGCCATCGCCGACCTCGAGCCCATCGCGCCGCTTTCCGAGGGCAGCCTTTTCAACGGGCGCTATCGAGTCGTTCGTTGCATCAAGTACGGCGGCATGGGCGCTGTGTACGAGGTGATTCACGTCGAAACGCGCCGACGACGCGCGCTCAAGGTCATGTTGCCCGGCTTCACCCGCGACCCTGAACTCCGCGCGCGATTCCGCCGTGAAGCGACGGTCGCCGCCGACGTGCAGAGCGAGCACATCATCGAAATTTTCGACGCGGGCGTGGACGAGCAAACGTCGCAGCCTTTTTTGGTGATGGAGCTCCTGCGCGGGGAGGATCTGGGCGCGTTGCTCGGCCGGCTCGGCAAGTTGCCGGCGCCCCAGGTCGTGTCCTTACTTCAGCAGGTGGGTTTGCTACTCGACCGCACCCACGCGCAGGGCGTCGTGCATCGTGATCTCAAACCCGAGAACTTGTTCCTGACCGGGCGTGACGACGGTTCGCTGCGGGTGAAAGTGCTCGACTTCGGGATCGCCAAGGTCGTGGCCATCGGGACCAACCCGCACACGACCGGCAATTTCGGCACGCCGCTCTACATGTCACCCGAACAGATGCGCGGGGACGGCGACATCGGGCCAGGCGCCGATATTTGGGCGCTCGGTCAACTCGCATATGCGCTCTTGACTGGTCAGGCCTATTGGAGAGCTGAAGCGACTGGCGGCGGCCTCTTCGCGGCGCTGCAACGGCTCCGCGAGGGTCTACCGGAGAGCGCGGTCGCGCGCGCGGCGCGGCGCGGCGTCGAGCTGCCGTCGGCGTTCGACGCTTGGTTCGCGAAGGTCTGCGCAGCGGACGCGGCGTGGCGCTTCGAGACTGCCTCCGAGACGGTCGAGGCGCTGGCGAGCGCGCTCGGCGTACACGATTCCGCGCCGCAGCTCATTTTTCGAGCTCTCGTCCCACGCGAACCTGATGGCGACGACGCGAAGACCCGCGAGCCTAGCAAGGCAAGCCAGTTGCGCTTGCTGATGTTCGCTCTCTTGCTACTGCTGCCACTCTCGCTCGGCGCAGCAGCGCTCGCGCGATACCTCCGTCGAGCGCCTGCGGAAACCTCAGTCGCGAGCGCGAATACCGCGCAGTCGCGCGCCGAGCAGCCCGCAGCGAGCGGCGACATTCCGCCGCGCGCGACGGGGACGAGCGGCGAACCGATGGCGAGCACCGCGCTGCTGCCTCCTACTCCGAGCGCCGCCGGCGTAGGCAAACCGCCGCGCGCGGCGGACTCGGCTCATTCGCGAAGCGGGCCTGCCGGGGCGCGACTCGCCGGACACCTGTCGATTTCCACGGCCGAGCCGCGCTATGATCCCACCGACATCAGATGAGATGGCGTTCGGCGCGGAGGTTTGGCGAGGCACTCGGCATGGGGCTTTGCTTGGCGGCAGCCGCGCGCGCCGAGCCCAACGCCGCCCGTGATCCCGTCGGCGCGGAGGCGATCTTCAACGACGCCAAGCGCCTCTTGAACAAGGGAGATTGGCCGGGCGCGTGCGAGAAATTCGCGGGCAGCTTCGAGCTCGATCCGGCCGTGAGCACGCTGGTCAAGATCGCCAAGTGCCGCGAGCACGAGGGAAAGCTTGCGAGCGCTTGGTACGAATATCAACGGGCGCTCAAGCTCAATCGCGAGCTTGCCTCGAGCGAGCGCAGGCGTCAGGAGCTCGAGAATTTCATCGGCGGGGAAGTCGACAAGCTCTCGCCGCGCGTGCCAAAGCTCCGGGTAGTGCTCGACGCGCCGCCAGCCGGGGTCGAACTCACCCGCGACGGCAAGCGGATGACGCTCGGTGAATCGATCCCGGTGGATCCCGGTGAGCACGTGCTCGTCGTGAATGCGCCCGGGTACGCCGAGCAGACTCAGACCGTGTCGTTGACCGCGGGGCAGACACTGAGCGTGCCGTTCAAGCTCAGCGCGCTGCCGCCGGCGATCGCGCCGGCGAATCCAGGCGCAGCTCTGGCCGCGAGTCCCCCCGCACTGCCTCCCACGTCGCCCGCGCCAGGCAGCGCGGCGCCGGTGCCGAGTCCGCCAAGCTACGCAGTCGCGCCCCCGACGCACTCCGCGCAGCGCGACAGCGGTTGGATCTTGCTCGGCGTCGGCGCCGCTGGTCTTGCCGAAAGTGCCCTGCTCGGCTGGCGTACGCTTTCCCTGGTGAGCGCGTCGAACAGCGAGTGTCCGAGCGCGGGCTGTTCCGCGAAGGGCCTGCAAATGCGCAGCGACGCGCGCGAGTTGCAGACGCTGAGCATCGTCTCCGGTATCGCGGGCGCGCTCGGCGTCGGAACCGGTGTCATATTGATTTCGCTGGCGTCGCCGGCGAACACGAGTAAAAACCGAGCGGGCGCGCCGCGCGTCACGCTGGGGCCGAACGCGATTGCCGCTCGAGGCAGCTTTTGACGGCGAACAGCGCGATCGACCTGGCGCGCTGCGAGGAACTCGCGCAGGCCGGAGCCCGCGGTGAAACCGAGGCGTGCAACGAGCT
>DASXKQ010000245.1:0-2773 GCA_036496745.1 Polyangiaceae bacterium | reverse complement strand
TAGGCGCAGCCAGCAACTGCCGCGCCCCACTTTGCCGGCAGTGCGACGAGAGCTTCTGCTTCGCCTGGCTGCGCCTCGACTCTGCCCTGCTTGCCGCGGCCGTCGCCCGCTGGTCCCGATATAGAAAGTGGCGGAGTAGTGTTAGAGGCCCCCGTCAAAACCCGGCAACGCGACCCCCAACGCCAAGCCCGACCCGCCACCCCACGACGTCAACCGCCACCCCACGACGTCAACCGCCGTCCACGACGCCAACCGCCGCCCACAACAACAACCGGATCTCCGCTTGAGCAGGCGCCCCCGCGATCGCGAGCGCCGCCGATCCTGGTGAACTCCACGCGTGAACGCAGCCACACCGCGCGATCGCAAGCGCTCGCAACGACGAGCAGCCTAGTCAATCACTAGGCGAAGAGCGCAATCCCTCGCACTACGGGAGTTTCTTCGGTTGAACGAGCTTGGTATTGCAGTCGAGCGCGCCCAAAAAAGATACGACCGATTTGATTTCGGAGTCGCTCAGCTTTTTGTCGCTGAGGAGAGGCGTGTGGTTTTTGTTAGCGAATCCACCGCCGGCCATGAAGCGCACGGCTTCTTCCAAGGTGGCCTTGGAGCCATCATGGAAGTACGGGGGGCTCTTCGAGACGTTGCGAAGGCTGGGGGGTTTGAAGGCGGCCCAATCGGTGGCCTGCTTGGTCACGCTCATGCGACCCACGTCGACGTCCTTTTCGTCTTTGCCTTGGACACCGACACCCACATCGAAAAATGCACCGTCTTTACTCAAATAGGCGATCGAAAAGAAGGGCGGCGTGTGGCACGTGATGCACACGGCCTTGCTCATGAATATCTCGAGGCCGCGCTTTTGCTCCTCGTTGAGCGCGCTTTTGTTGCCCTTGGCGTATTTGTCGTACGCGGTGTCGTTGCACACCAGCGTCCGCTCGTACGAAGAAATCGCCTGTATGACGGTCTCGGGCGTCAATCCCTTGCCGGGGAAGACTTTGTCGAACTGCTTCTTGTAGCCGGCAATCTTGGCTAGCTCCTTGGCTTTGTCTTCGAGCTTGTCCTTACCCACGCCCATGTTGCCGCCGGCCCACGCCGCAGTCCCTTGTGCCTCGAGCGAGTCCGAGCGGCCGTCCCAATAAAGCTTGGGCAAGTAGCCCACGTTCCAGATCACGGGACTATGGCGCGTGAGCTTCTTGTCCTTGGCGCCGATCGCGATCGGATCGTGACCCCCGTTGCCGTCTTCGTTCATGTGGCACGAGTAACAGGAGCGCGAGTCATCGACGCTCAAGCGCTTGTCGAAAAACAACTGATGTCCGAGCTCGATCTTTGCGTCGCTCTGTGGGTTGTCCTCGGGAATGGGCATCTTGCCGAGATCCGATAGAAGCGTCATTTCGTCTGCCTTGGGCAGCAGCAATTCCGGCGCGGGCGCGGCACTGGCGGCTGTTACGGCGGTTGCCGAGGTTGTCGCCGTGGCGCTGGGAGCTCCTTCGGACGGAGCCGGCGCCGATTTGTTGCAGGCGCCGAGGGCAAGCAGACTGGACGCGCAGAGCACGATTCCCGTTCGGTTCATGGCGTCCGTGTACCGCGGCTGATGCTCGGCCACAACCGAGCAAAACCGACACACCCTCGGAAAAAATCCGACTAAGCATTGCTCGTGCCAGCGCGCTATCGTGCAGAGTCCGCATGGCCAGTTCGTTTGCGTCCATTCTCCCGCCAGCTCCGAGTCGCCCCTCCTCCCTATTGCCACTGGCCTGGGAAGTCGGTCCGACGTCACAAGCCGCGCAGCCGCCGAGTGCCCTCGTGCCGGCCGAAGTGCCGGGCGCCGTGCAACTCGACTGGGCGCGCGCGCAAGGACTGCCGGACTATTGGCGCGCGGACAACTACAAGCTCTTCGCCGGGCTCGAGGACCAGTATTGGCTCTATCGCGCGCGGCTCGAGCTGCCCGAACTCGGCCACGACGAGCGCGTCTTCTTCGTGTGTGGCGGCGTCGACTATCGCTGCCGCGTTTCGCTGGAAGGACAAGTGCTGCTCGAGCACGAGGGCATGTTCAGCCCGTTCGAGATCGATTTGACCGATCGCGCGCGCTCCGGCGATGCGCTCGAAATTCTGGTGTTCCCCGCGCCCAAAGTGCGAGGCGCAGCCGACGATCGCACCCAAGCGCGCCACTCCAACAAGCCTCCGGTCAGTTACGGCTGGGATTTTCACCCGCGCCTGATCCCGCTCGGCATCTGGCAAGAAACGGGGCTCGAGGTGCGCCCCGCGTGCCACGTCACGGACGTCGATTTTCGCTACGCGCTCTCGGACGATTTCGAAGAGGCGGCGATCACGGTGACCGTCAGCACGACCGAGCCGGCAGACGCGCACGTCTCATGGCGTCTGCTCGAGCCGTCCGGGCGCATCGCGCTCAGCAGTAGCGTACCCGGCGCGCGCTTGAAGCGACCACGCCTGTGGTGGCCGAACGGCGAGGGCGCGCCGAATCTGTACACCCTGGAGGTCCTCCTGAACGGCAGCCTCACGCGCACGCGCAAGGTGGGCTTTCGCCGCGTACGCCTGCTGATGCACGAGGGCGCCTGGCAAGAACCGTCCACGTTTCCCAAGTCGCGTAGCCATCCGCCGATCACGCTCGAGGTCAACGGCCGCGTCATCTTCGCTCGCGGCTCGAATTGGGTCTGCCCCGAGATCTTTCCCGGAACGCTGAGCGCCGAGAGCTATCGACCACTGCTCGCGCTGGCGAAAATCGCAAACTTCAACTTGCTGCGCTGCTGGGGCGGCGCGATTG
>DASXKQ010000244.1:0-9091 GCA_036496745.1 Polyangiaceae bacterium | reverse complement strand
CTATTTCTTCCGCGCGATCTGAAACGTGACGGAATCCGCGAGGGCGGACGGTAAGTGCGCGTCGTCGATCTCCGGCACGCAATCCTTCTCGCGGTCAGCGGTCGCTACGCGCGCTTGTCCCGCGTCGAGGTCGAGCAGGGCGGCGGCGCTGCCGGTTTCGCCGGTGAGCGTGCGCTCGGCCATTTGTAGGCCGCCGCGTGGGAGACCGTCTTGAACGTTCACGCATTCATCCGGATAGTCCACGAGTCGATTCTGATTGCGGTCGTCCCAGCCGTTGAGCACGAGCTTGTTCAGGCGCCCGACGCGCGCCTCGAGCACCGGCTCGAGTTCTTCACCGCCCGAGCGGGCGGCGACGAGTTCGTACATGTCGCGCAGGGTGCTTTGCAGGAGCGCGAAGCGGAGCGGCGTGTATTCCACGCTGTCTTGCGGCGCGGGGCTCGCGGTGTAGATGCGCGCGTCTGCGTCGTAAAAGACGGCTTGCATTCGATCGAATACCGAGAGCGCGCGGTCGCGGTAACGCACGTCGCCGGTCGCCAAATAGGCGGCAAATAGGCCGCGCACGGCCGCCGTGTGCGAATCCAAAAGATCTTGGCTGTCGATCGGCGCGGACGCGGCCACGTCCCAGCCGTCGAACGCGCGGCCCGTCGCGTCCGTCAAATGGTCGAGCAAGAGATCGGCTTCGGCTTTGAGCAGCGCGCTCGCGTGCTCGCTGAACGAGCTGGTGTCGCCCGCGAGGTTCAGCGGCAGCGCGTCGAGCGGATTGTTCGCGCCCAGCGTGTCGGTCGTGTTGTTGGAATAGAGTTCGAGCTGCGAGCTCAACGCGCGCAGGGCCGTGCGCAGGCCGATCACTGCGTAGGCCACGAATGGAGTCGACGTCGTGTTACCGCGCGTGGGTGTCGCGCCGCTCATCGTCACGCTGTCGACGAGCACACCCGATGCCGGATCGCGATGCAGGCGGTCGAGATTGATGGTCGTCACGCGCAGCATGCCGAGCGCGCGGTCGTGCAGCGAAGGTTCGCCGTCCGCGAGCTGATTGTCGCCGGGGAACGGATCGCCGTCGAAGTAGACGGACGCGGCGGTCGAGCCACCGACGTCCGCGTTGTTCGTATCGGTCAGCGCGTAGAACTCGGAGTAGCCGAGCAACAGCCCGATTTGATCGAGCAAATCGCTGTCCGCGGAGCCGAGCGCGTAGGTGGGCTTCGGGAAGCCGCTGCCGTCGTCCGTCTCGGTGACCGCCACTTGAGCGGGGAACCAGGTGAGGGGCGCCGCGTAGTCGTAGGCGAGTGCGTCGCTCAGTGCGGCGAAACCTTGCAGAGTCGCGCCGTCGGTGGTGGCAAAGTGCATCAGCCAATCTTCCGCGCGGTTGTCGACGGCGGAGATGAAGACCTGCGCTTGAAAACCCTCGATGTTGCTCGAGCCGAGGTAAGTGCCCGGCGCGGGGCGCCCGCCCGGAATGCCCTTGACCAGGTTGCCGGGCACGCCGACGTCCGTCGACACGCCGCTCGTCAGCGTGTCGACCGGCGCCTCGCCGACGTCGTGCATGATCTGCAGGTAGTTGAGCGTCCAGAGTCCGTACTTCCAGGCGCTGAAGCCGTCTGCGCCGGGCGTGACCACCGGCTCGATCTGCGCGGCGCGGTTCGGCAAATGCAGGCTGGTCGCGTCGCACTCATAGTCCGGCGAGCCGAGTTGTCCCTGAATGCCCGGGTCGTCGTCCGAGGTGAGCGCACAGGCGAGCGCGACGTCACTCGACGGATTGATGGTCGGATCGAAGCTCTTGAAGGCGTGCGCCGTCGGCCAGATCCCCGGCCAACCGAGCGGGTTGTCCTCGGGTTTGCCGGTGCCGGTCGGGTTTTGATCGCCGCCGCGCGTGTTGTTGACCGGAAAAGTACCGGGCGCGAACACGAAGCGGATCGAGGCGTCGCTGCCGTTCGCATAGTGCTGAATCAGATCGGCGAGCAGCGCGGTTGCTTGCGCGCCGCCGGCGCCGGTCGGATTGACGAGCGGCCCGTACGCGAGCGACGTACCCGCGCCGGATTCCAGCGCGACGTTGTTCATCGGCTGCTTACTGTACTCGTAGGATTCGATGCCGGTGGAGAAACCGGGCAGGTCGATCCACGGCGCCTCGGCGAGCGGCGACGAGTCGAAGTAGAGATCCGTGGGCAAGTGATCGCGGCTGTAGTTGCCGAGATCGCGGCCCATCGCCTCCGCAAACGGCTCGCCCGAGATCTGCATCTCGCCGCCGGCCAGGAAATGCTCGCGGGTTACGAAGCGCGTGCTACCCACGGTAGCGGTGACGGTCGCGCTCTGGAGTTCCGGACCCAGAGCTTGCGAGCCTGCGTCGGCTTCAGGCGGTGTGGCGACTTGCGCGTTGCCGTTGGAGCAAGCAACAAGCAAGAGCGCGGCCAGCGCACTTCCCGCTGGCCGCTTGTACGAGAGACGGAGCATCACGCTCCGTACTATGACTGACGGCGGCGCTTGCGGCGCAAGAGCGCGAGGCCAAGCAGCCCGAAACCCGCCCAGGTCGCGCGCGACACGGGGGCGCCGCTCACGCGACAACCACAGCCGGGTGAGTCGTGGGAGTAGGCGCTGCCCGGGGCGGCAGTGCCGGTATCGCCGGCGGACGCGCCGCCGATCGAGCTGTCTCCGGCCGTACCCGTGCTGGTCCCGCCGTTCGAGCTACCCGCGGTTGCTGTGCCGCCCGTACTGGTTCCGGTGCCGCCGGTGGTGGCGCCACCGGTCGTGGTCCCGGTGCCGCCCGACGTCGCGCCGCCTGCCGTTGAGCCCGCACCGCCGGTCACGCCGCCCGTACCGGCGACGCCACCCGTTGCGGACCCTGCGGCACCCGCTGTGCCTGCGCCGGCGGTTCCCGCAGTGCCCGCGCCGGCAGTTCCGGCAGTTCCGGCAGTGCCCGCGGCGCCCGCGGCGCCTCCGGTACCCATGCCGACTCCGCCCATACCGGTCGTGAACGACACGGGATTTTTCGACTGCACGCCGACCGCGGACACATAGAGACTATAGGTGCCGTTGGGCAAGCCCGCGGGCGTCGTAAAATCACACGTCTCCACTTTGGCGCCTTTGCTCGGCGTCATCTGACTGAAGTTGAACGAGCGGCAGTAGTACACGTTGCCCGAAGTGTCGGTGAGCCAGACGATCGGATAATTCTGCCCCATGGTCATGTCGTCGCCTTCGTCGGCGCCGTTGATCAGGCCGGTGATTTGGGTGCCGCTGAGCGTGTAGGTCGTGCCCGTGTCGAAGACGACGGAATCGACGACGGGGCGCCACGAGTCGTCCGGCTGCGTGTCCAGCGTGTAGAGGTAGTTGCGCGAGGCGGCGGTCACCATCACTTGACCGTTGGGCAAATTCAGATACCCGATCGGATACGGATTGCCTTTGTCGGGCGGCGGCGTCACGAGCGCCACCGTGTTCGTCGTGGGATCGAACTCCTGCAGCGCGACGCCCGGGCCGAACATCACCTCCGTGAGACCGACCCAGACTTTGCCGTTCGGCAAGGTGTCGGTGAACTCGTCCTCGGCTTCGTCGCCCGAGCCGGTCTCGCCTGCCGTTTTGATCATGGCAGGACCGACCGCCCAAGTACCCGCGTCGGTGGCGGTCGCGCCTGGGGTGTAGAGGTACGTCGTACCGATGCCGTAGGCGATCACGCGGCCGTCGAACATCATCGAGATACCCGCGGTGTCGCCGGTGTTGAAGCCCGCGGGCATGGTGCATTTGGTCCACTTGTTGCTGGCCGGGTCGTACACCGCAGCGCCCGCCTTCGAGTAGCCGACCGCGAGGATCCCGCCGTTTTGCAGGGCGACCCACGCGTTCTCGTCACCGCTGCCGAGCGGCATGGTGCCGCTGTCCGTCCACGTACCCGCGGCCGGATCGAAGATCTGGATATGGTTACTGGTGCGCGAGCTGTCGAGAATGCGGCCGTCGGCGAGTACCGCGCTGCCCGTGTCCGCGATCTCGTACGGGGCCGGCGTCTGGACCGTCCAGGTATTCGCGATGGGGTCGAAGATCTCGGCGGTTTTGAAGAGCGGCGAACCACTGGCCGGTTGCGTGCAGTTCGCGGTGCAGCCCGGCTCGATGTAAATGTATTCGCCGCCCGCCTCGAAGAAGCGCCCGTCCCGCAGCACGTGTTCTTGAGCGCCGCCGCGCGCGTACGCGCTGCTCGCGACCGAACTCCACGTGCCGTTCGCGTAGCTGCCCGTCTTGTCGGGCGTGAGCACGGTCCAATTGTTGAGCTGAGAGCTGCCGCCTGCGGGGTTCTTGCCGTGGGAGAGCACGCGGCCGTCTGTCAGCATCCAAAGCCCGAAGGCTTGTCCGATGCCCGGATTGGTCGGTGCGGGCGTCCAAGTACCCGCCGCGCGGGCTGGGCCGCTCAAGGCGGTCGTCGCGAGGGCGACAGCCGCGCCGAGCAGCGCACAGCGCCCACGGAACTGTCGCTTGAGAGCAAAATTAGGCGAGATTCGACGGAGGGGCATGGGCGCTTGGTCGCCCGGCGCGGGGCGCGCAGGCAGAAAAGTGCGCCCATTTTCCGCTGAAATGATCAGCGCCGCGCAGAGGCCACGCGAGGCGAAAGCGGCTCAGGAATTTTTAAGAGCTAGAGCGCGTCGGAGCGCGCCTTGGCGGGCAGCGTGCCGACGCGCGGGGTCAGGTCCGAGCCCGCCCACGGAAACGCGTTCCCAGCGGGCCACCACGCGGGCTTTTCAGCGAGGTAGAGCGAGGGCGGCAGCGTTTTCTGGGTCACGGCTGGATTGAAGACGACGCCCGGCGTGACGGTGTCGTAGTTCGCTTGCCAAAAGAGCGTGGTGTACGCGACTTCCGCTTTGCCGGCGGGGCCGAAAGAGTAGATGCCGGCGGTGTTCGAGTCCGTGCTGATGTAGACGCTGCTGACGGGGGCGGTGCCGAGATCGTTCGCGGCGGAGCTCCCGAACACGTTGCCGACTACCGTGACGTCGAGGTCTCCGACGTCGAGCTGGAGCGCGAGCATGTTGCCGGTCTGCATGTCGGTGGAGTTGGCCACCGCGGGCGGCGCGAATTGCCCCGAGGAGTAGTTGCGGAAATAGCTGACGTAGCCGGCGTTGCCGTGAGTAGCCGTGAGGCCCATGTGCGGCGCGTAGTTGCCTTCCACGAGCTCCATGTGTGGAAACGAGCAATGCTCGTCGATGTTCACCTCTTGCCAGGCCGCGGGCGTCGCCCAGGAGTTGTCGGCGTAGTTGTAGCCGACCACGTTGCCGCCGCCCGAAACGCTGAACAGGATCGGCTTGTTCATGTAGCGAGCGATGTTGTTCTCGACCAAATTGTCGGCCGCGCCGCAGCGCAGTACGATGCCGTAGCAGTCCGCGCCGAAGCCGTAGTTCGCCGAATGATGGAAATTGCTGTCGCGCACGACCGAGCGGTACGTGCCGGTCATGGCCACGTGCATGCCGCCGATCGTGCCGTCGGTCTGCACGTCCTTCACCCAGCAATAGGCGGCGTTCGACATGTCGATGCCGCCCGCCGCTTGGCCGTCGTAGCCGGGGTTCGTGCCGCCCTGCAGCGCGAGGTTCTCGACGCCGGCGTAGCGCGTGATGGCGCCGTTCACTTTGGCGATCTGACCGGCGTAGGCGCCCGTGCTGCGGAAGGTCCAATGTAGGGGCGTACTGAGGGTAATCGTGCCGGCTGCGCTGTCGACCGATTTCACTTCCACGCGCTCGCTCACCGAACGCTTGTCGACGCGCTTGAAGTATTGGCAATCGCCTTCTTGGATGGTGGCGTCGTCGACCTCGTCGAGCAGCGCGAGGTCGCCGGCCGCGAACTGGCTCGCGCTATCGCCGACGGTGACGGTGCTCTGCTCTTTGCTCGCGTCCGCCGTGAGCGCGTAGCCCGTGCCGTAGCCGCTCGCGTAGCAAACCTGATCTTGCCCCGAGCCGATCGCGATCACCGCGCCGCCGCCCGTGCGCACGAGCGTGGTGCCGCCCTTGCCGGCGCCGGCGGAGCCAGCGCCGCGCAGCACGACGCCTTTGGTCAAGTTGAGCGTGCTCGAGATCGTGTAGGTGTCCGCGGCGAGTGCCACGACTTGCCCTGCGGCGCAGCCGTCGAGCGCGGCTTGCAGGTCATCGCCGGGCATCGGAGATTTGCAAATGGTCGTGCGCACGGGGAGCCCGTCGGGTCCGAGCGGTTGATTCAGCTGACCGTCGCTCAGAATGCCGGGGTTCCACGTGGTCGTGAGCTTGGGATCCAAGAGCCCGCCCGGCACCGTGTTGCACGGACCGCCGTCACACATTTCGGGCATGCCGGTGCCGCCGCTTCCGGCTTGTGCATTGCCGCCCTGCGCGCTCCCCGCCTGCGCGCTGCCGCCTTGCGCCGTAGCGCCGCCCTGCGCGTTGCTGCCGCCTTGCGCGTTCCCTGCCGATCCGCTGCTGCCCGCCTGCGCGCTGCTGCCTGCGGTTGCGCCGGTCTGCGCGTCGGACTTGTTGGAGCAACCGAGGGCCGCACCGAACGACAGCACGAGGGCCGCTCCGCCCAAGCTGCCAACACCCGTTCGCGCACTTCGAGCCGTCGCCCACCGGATCCTGGTTCTCGACGACGCATCGCGCATGTTGGGCACGGGACCTCCGGCGGTTGAAAGAGAAGCCACATTGTGCCAGCAAGCGGCAAAACAAGCGATCGGCCTGTATCGCTCGGCGATTCAGCGCTCGAATCGGGCTGGTTTTTTGCCGTCGTGGGCGACTTTGGCGCGGACGCGCGTGCCGCTATCGACGGGCTCGCTACTCCAGCAGGCGCTTGACGCTCGCGTACAGGCGGCTCTCGATCAAGCGGAGGACGCTCTCGAGTTCTTTCGGATTCAAGTTGAGCTTTTCGGAGATGTGTTTGCGCGTTGCGGTGAGCAATGTTTCGCGAGCGCGGTTCACGCGCCGTGCCGCGGTCGCGCGATGGATGCCGAACGCGGTGGCGATTTCGTCGATGCCGAGATCTTGGACGTAATACGAGCGAAGCACGTTGCGATCTTCGGCCGAGAGCTGCGAGACGGCGTGTTCGAACGCCAGGCGAAACTCGGCGCCGTACAGACGCTTCAGATGCTCGAGCTCCGGGTCGCTTTGTTCGGCCGCGAGCTCGTCGGCCATGCTCTCGGGCAGGCGCGTCCCTTCGGCGCGCTCTCGCCGCCGGTCGTCGAGCAGCGCGCGCGTAGCAGCGACTCGGAACCAGGATTTGAGCCGACCGCGGCCGGCGTAGTCGAGAATGCGCGGGCGGCCAGGGCCGAGGAAAAGCTTCGACCACAGCTCTTGGCGCACGTCGTCGTGGTGGTGGGCGGGGATGCGAATGCTGCCGAGCGCGGCGTTGAGCTCGTCCCACACCTCGCTGCGAAAGGCGGCGAATGCCCAAGCCTCTCCGCGCGCCGCCGCGTGACACAAATAAAGCCCATCGACGTGCAGCGCGTCGACCAGCGCGGGCTCGGCGGGCTCCGCGGGCAACACGCTCGCCACATGCCGAAAAAAGCCGCTCAGATCCGCGACGTGTTCCGGATAGGCGACGGCCACGCGTTCGGCGACGCGCCCGGCGCAGGCGATCTGCTCGGGCGACAGCGGCGCGCCCGCGCGGTCCTGCAGAAAGAGCAGCCCGGCCCACTCGGTCAGTTCCCCGAGCGTCGGCTTACCCGCGCCGGATTCTGTCGCAGACCCTACCATTGTGACGCGTTACGGTAGCGAGAGTCGCGTGCTCTCGCAAACGCGCCGCGCAGCGCCGCACGATTCTCACGCCGGCCGGCGCAGCTCGCGCAAAATGCAGAGGGCCACCGGCGTGAACGCAAGGCTCGGCAGCGCGAGCAGCGCGTAGCTCCAGAGCCAGCGCTTGGCCCAGGATCGATCCCTGAAAATGCCGATGGCCGCGCAGAGCCCGGACAGCGCGCCGATGCCCAGCCAGACGCTCGCGAACGAGCTGGCGACGGCGAACGCGCCTTGCAACTCGAGGGCGAGCTGCGCGAGCCTCGCGGCCACGAGCCCCTCGAGCAGGGCGGCTCCGAGCGCGAGCCAGCCGAGCCAGCCGAGTGCGCCGAGTGCGGGCTTTGCGCTGCGCGCCTCGGCGCGTGTCTTGGGTTTGGCATACGCGCGCCCGATTTGGGCGAGCAGCTCGCTGCAAGCGGCGCAGCCGTCCAAGTGCTGTTCGAGGCCGAGGCGCTCGGGGTCCGTCAGCGTCCCTTCGAGTAGTCGCGCGAGCGCGTTGTCGTCCGGGCAGGGCATCGAATGAGGATCTCGTTTCGGGGGTCCGTGTCGCGGCGGTAAAGCCACTCTAGGCGAGACGGTGCTCCGCGGCGCGAGTCGCGGTCGGAAGAGCTCAAAACGTCCCGGCGACGTTCAGTCCGAGTTCCGTATTCGTCGAGACGACACCGACCTGAGCGCTCGAGCGGTCCTCATGGTGCCCGAGCACGAGCAGCAGCCCCGTCGTTGCCAGCGCAGCGCCGGTACCGACGCCGGCCCAGGCGCCAGCGCGCCACGCCTTCCAAGTCGCGATGCGATCGACCTGGGTCTGCGCTGCCCCGCGTTGGCCGGTTTGCGGCGTGGTGCACGCGTCGGAGCCGGCGCGGACCAAGCAGAGGCCCGTGAGCTCCGCGCGCGCGTCGCCGAGCTTGCTTTGAGCTATCGGGATCAACACGACACCGGCCGTGAGCACGGCCCCGCCGGAGACGAGCAAGACCCAACCAGCGACCGGCGCGCTCGGGGTCGCGCTCTGCGCGGGCACTGGACTGGGCGCGCGCTGCGGGGACGCGCCGGGCGGGGGCGCGCTCGGCGGGGGCGCGTTCGTCGTCGAGTTCGGCGCGACGCTCAGATCGAGCTCTTGCGTTTCTTGCGCGCCGAGCGTGAGCGCGCGAGCTTGGCGCGTGCCGTCGAGCTCGACGACTTCGAGCGTCACGGCGCCCGCGAACACCGTGAGCGGGCGAGCGAGCGGCAGGCGTCCGCGCGGCGCGCCATCGACGCGCACCTCGGCGCCCGCGGAGCCGCGCAGCGACACGTGCGCCATATTGGCCGCATTCTGAGCGAGATATTCTTGAGCGTGGTCGAGCGCCGCGCCTTGCAGACCGAGCGCGACGGCCGCCTCGTAGGATTCGACG
>DASXKQ010000243.1:0-4698 GCA_036496745.1 Polyangiaceae bacterium | reverse complement strand
CGAGCATTGCTTCCTTGAGTTTGTACTTTGTTCTGGGTTGACCGCCCGGCTCTTGTGTCTGCCCTCAGCTACTTGCAGCTGCCGCCCTCGCCGAGCGCCATCACGGCCAGCACGCGGGAGTGCATGTCTTGATACGGCGCGACCGCAAGCCCGAAGCGCTTGAGCTCCGGGTCCACGAACCACGCGTATTGTTCGAGCTGCGCGAGTTCCAGAATTTCGACCATCGTCGAGCAGCCGGCAGGGCGGCCTTGGTGCGCACGGGCCAAGAGTTGGCTGAGGGTGGTGCCCGCGACGCGCAGAGCGTTCTGTTCGTTCGCTGGCTTGGTGTTGGCGAAGGCTTGCACACCGGCCTGAGCCGCGTTACCGAGCAGCGGATCGACTTGCAGCGCCGGTACGTGTTTCGCCTTGCGCAGCGCTTGCACGGCCGCGAGCACGCTGCTCGACGATTCATCGGCGGCGAGGTGCGTGGGGCGCCGTCCGAACACCAGCGTGGCGAGCATCAGCGCGGGGTGCGCTTCCGAGCGCGTGATGCCGATGCCAACGTGCGTGAATTTGGGCCCGAGCATGATCGCGCGGTGGCCCGGGCTGCGCATCAAGATCTCGTGCGCCGACTCGGGCGTGTCGACCTCGGCCACGTTCTCGCCGGCCAGTGACACCGCGACACCAGAGCGACGAATGCGATCTTCGATGCTGCCGGTGGTCGGCGACACGTGGCCGAAGAAATCGTGCTTACTCATGTCCTCGGAATGACCGAGCGCGATGGCACGCAGCTCGGCGTCGGGCGCGAGCGGCCCCAAGTGCGCGGTCTTGCGCGCTTCATTGAGCAGTTCGAGCATGCGCGACTCGGCCTCTTCCGGGCTCGCGGCGACATGCGCGGCTTCGGTCTCGTGCGGCTCGGGGACGCCCGCGTACACCGGCACGTTGGCGAGCACGACCGGGCCGCTCGGACCGTCGCCCATCACCTCGACCTGGTAGACGCCTGGTGTCGGAAACGCGAGCGTCGTGTCGAGCGCGCGGTCCGGCAAGCGCGTTTCGGCGACGTTGCCGTCACTGCCGGTGAGATACACGTGCGCGAACTTGAAGCGCTCCGCGACCTTTCCACGCAATTTGAGCTTTGCACCCGGCTCGACCCGGCGAGGAAAATCCGCGAGCTCGAGTTCCACGCTGCCGAACACCACGCACGCCAACCGCCCGCTCTGCGACACGGTCACACCAAAGCGCGTGATCGGCATGTTGCGCGGGATCTGCTCGATCGCGTGCTGCCAGGCGTCCGCGCTCTCGCCGCTGGGTGTGAAGGTGGCCATGCTCAGGAGCACGCCGGCAAACCCGAAGCGCCGCGCGGCGTCCTCGCTGGCAGCCGACGTGATGGCTTGCTTCGAGAGCGCGGCCGCCATCAGTGCCGAGCCCGTCGCCGACAAGGCTCCGTCGGGCGTAGCGTGATCGCCACGGGCGGCGAGCTTCTTCGAGACGTCATTCGCCAGAGCTTCCGCCGTCGGCCCGCCGAGAATCGCGGGTGCGCGAGCCGCGGTCGAGTAGCGGTCGGACGCAGGCGGCAACTCCACCACCTCGCCGCCCGGCAGCGCGTGGGCTGCGGGCTGCATGGATGCGCTGCCCTCGCACCCGCTCTCGCCGAGCGCGAGGCACAGAGCGAGCACGATCTGGGAGACCCGGGGGAAGTACCCCCGGGCGATCAAGTCGGCCTCGGCGCCTTGCTCATACTGGCCATCAACTCTTGTCGCATTCGGTCTGCCATCGGATCGCGTGCCGTAGCGGTGGTGACGCCGGCGAGCTCTCCGACCTTTTCGCTGAGCAGCACGGCTAGTAGGTTTTCCACGAGTCCGCCGCCCGTGCCACCTGTGCCACCGGTTTGGCCACCGGCCATTTGGATTTTGGGCACGATATCCACCTTGCTTTGCTCGATCGCCTCGGCAAAGCGCGACATCACCTGCTGCACGAGCTGGAACTGCGGGCCGCCGTAGGCGCGGACCTGCTCCTCGATCGCGAGCGCTTGCGCGACGCCGACGCGCGCCGCCTTTTCGGCCTCGGCCTCGGCGACCAGCTTGATGCGCTTCGCGTCGCCCTCAGCGACCAGCCGGATCTTCTCACCTTCGGCCGAGGCGAGGGCCTGAATACGAGAGGCTTCTTGCTGTGCGCGCGCGAAATCAGCCTTGCCCTGGTTGCTTTGCACGGTGATCGAGACTTCAGACTCGGTGAGCATCGTTTGCTGGCGCGCGCGCGCTTCGGCCTCGCGTAGCTCGCGCTCCTTGATGGCGGCGCGCTCCTGGCGCGTGTACGTCTCGACCTGCTCTTCGGCGATCTGACGCGAGCGGAGCTGCTTCAAGATCTCTTCGATCTGTTGCCCACCATCCCCGGCGCCAGGCGTGCCGATCAGCACCTCTTGGAGCTCCAGGTTGTACAGCCCGAACTTGGTCTGCATTTGCTGACTGGAGAGGTCTTGAATCGCGCTGCGGTCCTGAATCAACTGAATCAAGGTGCGCGTCTGGCCGACGTTCTTGAAATACGCGCTGACCATCGGATCCAGGGTTTGCTCCACCAGGCGCTTGATGTCGCCGAAACGCTGAATCACGAGCGGCGCTTTGCGATAGTCGATGTGCACCACCACGCTGAGCGGCAAGCTCGGCTCGAAGGCGTCTTTGGTGATCAGGCTCACCTCGGAGAGGTTTTCGTCCAAGTGGTGGCTGCCGACCTCGGACTTGTTCCACTTCAGGATGAAGTTCGTAGTCGGTACGCTGACGACCTTGCCGGCATAGGTGTTGAACGCGTATTTGCCGGGCAAGAGCGGTTCGTTCCACACGCCGCGCTGACCTTTGGCGACGAGCTCGCCGTGGCGGTATTCGGCGCCGGACAAGTCGGTGCCGAGCTCTCCGGTGTAGCTCACCACGACGCCGACCGTGCCGACCTCGATCACCGTTTTGGGCACGAGCTCGACCGTCGCGAACAGGCGATTGATGTAATACGTGCCCTCGACCAACACCTGCAATTGCCGGCCGCGGAGGCCGCCCGCGGCCAGGAACTTGTCTGCGTCCTGAAAATTGTTGTGGTACGTCTCGACGCTGTGCACGTCGTTGCCGACGGCGGGTGCGATGATTTCACCGGCCTGCAAGCTCGGGCCGTCGTGCACGGTAACGATGCCGATCGCGTCGTCTTCGCCCTTAATCACGACCGGGAAAAAGCCCCAGCGCTCCTGGATCATCGTGCTCATGCGATTGAACGTGTCGACGTCCGTGCGGTCGAGCTCGAGGTAGTAGAGCTTTTCCGGCGTGAGCACGACGAACTCGGCCAGGTTGATGGCGTAGGTCCCCTCGCGCAAAACGGAGCGCTGCGGCCCTTTTTGGCCGCCGCCCTGCAGGAAGCCGAGGCAGTCCTGAAAATCGCGGGTGTTGACGTTGTCCGCGAGCGCTTGCGTGGGCGGCAAATCGACACCGTCGCGTGCAAACACATAGCCAATCTTGCCCTGCGGGATGGTGACCAGGGGCAGCTTGTGAATGCGATAGATGAACGGGGACAAAAAGTGCCAGCCGCCGCGCAATACGTGAGGTTGAAAGCCAGCCTCGCCGCGCAGAGCGATTAGTCCGTGCTTCACCGAGCCGCCCGAACTCCACAGTTTTTCGATGATGCCGACGCGGTTGTTCGGGATGTACCGAAAAACGTTGAGCAGCAATATCAACAGGAATAGCCCGAGCACCCCGAGCGCGATCAATTGTGGCACCGAAAATTCCGGCGTCTCTATGGCTGGCATGGTCGATCACGCTACCACGATTCATCCGGCGCACTGCGCTCGTGAAATCCGCGTGAGGCTGCGAAATCACTCGATGGTGGACAGCGCGGCGCCCGTGATGGCGCCTTGTGGCGCGCGCTGCGCGAAGGCGAGCACGCGCGCACCGGACGGTGAAAAATCCTCGGGCAATCCGGCGTCCCAGGTGCCGTCGTCGTGACCCGTCGCGAGCGAATGCGTCGCGAAGTTGCGCGCGATGTTGCGATGAGCGAGGTGCTCACCGGCATTTTCTCCGCGCGTGACCGAGCTCTCCGCGCGAGCCTCTACGACGAATAGATTCAACGTCTGCGCGGGCTCGTCGCTCTGGCTCTGGTAGCGCACGGACACGCGCGCGTTGCTCCAGTTGGCCGAGAGCGTGAGCGCGGTCGTCGCGCCGCGCGTGAGGCTTTGCGCGATCAGAGCGCTCAGGCGTGACTCGTCCGAACCGACGCACTCGTGCTCGCCGTTGACGACGGCCTGTGGTGTATAGGTCGCGCTGTTCAGCGTTCGGTAGCCGGCCTGTCGCGAGGAAAAGCGTGGATCGTCGAAGCGATCACGCCAGCCGAGATAGTCCCAATAGTCGACGTGCAGCTCGACCGGGAACACGCGCGCGGCGTCGTGCTCGGCACGCGCCGCGATGCGCGCGAGGCTTTCGTCCGCCGCCGGACAGCTCGAGCAGCCCTCGGAAGTGAAGAGCTCGACGACGGCGAAGCCCGCAGCTGGCGCGCCGGGTGCGCGCGCGCTCGGCGCGGGAGCGGACTCTCCGCGCGCTGCAGCGTGCGCGGAAAGCGGAGCCCGGCTCGCTTGCGTCTCGCTTTCGCGCGAGCAGCCGGTGAGCGCCAGTATCAGGGCAAGGCCGCCAATGCAGACCGAGCGCTCTCGGAGAAGGGATGAAGTGGACGTAGCAGATGGAGATACGTCGG
>DASXKQ010000242.1:0-12303 GCA_036496745.1 Polyangiaceae bacterium | reverse complement strand
GCTCCGTGTCGGCGATCAATTGCGTTTGCTTGGCGCGCACGTTGTACACGTCGAACAGAAAGTGCACTTCTTCCGCCATGCGCAGCGTCACGCTCGCACCGAACCCCGCGCGAAATAGCGCCTTGTGATAGGGATTGTTGGCGAGCAAGAGACCCAGGCCGAGGCTTGCTACGCCGAGTCCAGCGAACACCAGCTGATGTCGAAGCGTGCTCAAATAGCGTTCACAAAAGGCGAGCGCTCGATAGTAGAGCAGGGCAAGCCCACACAGCACGGCTGCGAAAACCAACAGCACGCCGCTGAATTTCCAGAGCGGTAGCGTGCTGTGCAAGAAGCGGATCGCTTCCGGCACGAGCGGGAGATCCACGTACACGTTGAAGCGTTGCCCGTAATAGAGCTCCTCCAGACCGTCGCCGATGCGCAGCAGGCGCGCCAGGATCAACCAGACCACCAGCAGCGCTCGCAGCGCCGGGTGCACGCGCCAGCCGAGCCGCGCAAAAAAAATCAGATACAGAAACAGAATGACGATGTCGAACGACGGAAGCAGATACCAAAAGGCGAACTCTTTGCCCGGATAGCGCAGGTTCAGCGTGACGTCGAACAACGCCCAACACGCGACGAAGATCAGAGAGGCTCTGAGCGCGGGCCAGCTCTTGTGCCAGTTAGCGCCGAGCGGGGACATGCGACAAACGGCTAAGCGTTCGTGAGCCGCTGTTTCTGACGGCCGAGCCCGCTGACGGCGAGCTCGACGACGTCCCCCGCGCGCAAGTACTGCGGCGGCTTCATGCCGAGTCCGACGCCCGGCGGGGTCCCGGTCGAGATCAGATCGCCCGCCTCCAGCGTCATGAATTGGGAGATGTAGTGGACCAGGAAGAACACGTCGAAGACCATGGTCTTCGTGCTCCCGCGTTGACGCTGCACGCCGTTGACCCACAATTCGAGGCTGAGCGCGTTCACGTCGGGGATCTCATCGGCGGTCGCCAAGAAAGGCCCGATCGGGTTGAACGTGTCACACGATTTCCCCTTGGTCCATTGGCCACTGCGCTCCATCTGGAACTCGCGCTCGGAGACGTCGTGCGAGATGGTGTAACCGGCGATGTGCGCGCGGGCCTCGGCGAGCGAGTCGAGGTAGCGCGCGTCCTTGCCGATCACGACGCCGAGCTCGACTTCCCAGTCGGTCTTCTCGCTCTTGCGCGGAATCAGGACGTCGTCGTACGGGCCGACCACGGTGTTGCTGCCTTTTTGAAAGAGCACGGGCTCCTTGGGCACCTCCGCGCCGGATTCCTTGGCGTGATCGGCGTAGTTGAGCCCGACGCAAATGACCTTCCCCGGACGCGCGACGCAAGCGCCCCAGCGAGCGCTGTCCGGCGCGTCCGGCAGAGCCCGGGCTTGTTCGCTCGTGAGCCGCGCGAGCTTTGCGACGCCGCCTTCGTTGAAGAAGGCGCGATCGTAGTCCTTGCACAGTGACGAGGCGTCCTTGCGACGGCCGTCGATCAAGAGTCCCGGTTTTTCCTGCCCGAAATTTCCAAAGCGAATCAGCTGCATGACGACCGCGAGCCTATCACGGCGCGTCGCCAACGCTCGTGGACGGAGGACGCTACGCGGCCGCGGGATCGTCGCGTCGATAGGCGAAGCTGAACGCGACGAAGGCGGCCCACAGCGCTGCCAGGTGAAACAGCATGGCGCCGCCACCATGCGCCGCGAACAGGGCGCTCGAAATCGGTGGCCCGAGCAGCATGCCCGCCGCGTAAAAGGCGTTGTAAATAGAGGTGGCTCGGCTGTACTCGTGCGGCCGGGCGACCACCCCCTGCAGGGCGAGGCTGAGCGGTGAGATGCTGGCCAGCGTAGCGCCCGCGACGAACACCGCCGTGCACATCAGCGGATACCAGTCGAGCCAGACGAAGCCGAGCACCATCGTCATGCCCACCGCGCCGAGCAGGCGCATCAGGCGCAAGTGACCGTGCCTGTCGCCGAGGCGTCCGGCGTAGTTCGAGAAGAGCAGCATGCCGCCCGCGAAATAGGCGGGGATCACGATCGTCTGCGCTCGCGTGACGCCCTTTTTCTCCATCAAATACAGGGGCAAGAACAAGACGACGCTGGCTTGAAAATAGCCGTACGCGAACGTGCCAAAGCAAGAAGTCTTGATGCGCGACAGCAGACTCGCGCCGCCGCTCGTGCGTACGCCGGAGAGCGGTGAAGCGTCGAGCTCTTGCTCGCGCATGGATTTGTCGGGGTCCAAGCGCAAGAGCACGTATAGACTCGCGCCGAGCGCGATCACACCCGCCACGATGAACGCGAGCTCGAGCGGCAAGAGACTCGTGCAGAGGCGCGCGGCGACCGGCCCCGCGACATAGCCGCAGGCGATGGCGATCGCGTAAATGCTGGTCAAAAATGCCTTGTTCTTGCGATCCGCGCGCGAGAGCAGGATGGACTCCGAGCTCACCCACACACCGACCGAGCACGCGCCGTCGAAAAAACGCACGATCGCGATCGCCCAGATCGAGCGCAAGAACGGAAACGCGGTGACGGCCAGCGCGTAGCCCGCGAGCGAAGCCGCCAGCGTGCGCTTGGCCGAGAAGCGACGGATGAGGCCGTCCATCGGCAGCGAGAACACGACGATGCCGGCCGCGAACGCCGCGGCGAGCCGGCCGATTTTCTCTTTACCGAAGCCGTGCGCGTCGAGGTAAATCGCGATCACAGAGATGGCGATGCCGTAGGCCGTGCCGAGCGCAAAGGTGGTGACGTAGATCCGCCACACGTTGGGATCGGGCACGCGCAGCGCGAACGTACGGAAGAAGGAGGTCGGGGCCGGCGGCTCCGCGGCAGCGCCTGGGCGCTCAGCGCCGAGCAACGAAATAGGCGCGCCCCTTCTTGAAGCCTGGGCAATGGTCCCAGCTCACCTTGGAAAACCCCAGGTCTTTGAGCATGGCCACCATGCACGGCACGTTCGGTCCCCACCAATTGGTCGGGTCGCCGTTCAGCTCCTTGCCCGGGTAGAACACCATCGCCGGCCGTCGCATCCAGCGCGCGTCGACGGCTGTTTCGACCACCATGGTCTCCGTGCAGACGCTGGCGGCGCGCTCGAGGCCGAGCAGCGGGTGGCGCAGGTGGTACAGCACACCCAAGAACAAGACGACGTCGAAGCGCGAGCCCACCGACTCCGGATTGATTTGTTCGACCTCGAGATCGATGTCCTCGACGTCCTGCATGCCGAGCTTCTCGCGGGCGAAATCGAAGCCCGCTTTGCTGCCCCAACCTTCACCGGACCAGCAGAAGTGATCGAGCGCCATCACGCGCTTGGCGCCGCGACGCTTGGCCGCAAACGTGAAGTAGCCGTCCCACGCGCCGATATCGAGTACGGACTTGCCTTTGAGTTCGATGCCGTCGAGCATCGCGCGCTCGCGGATGCGCAACTGCTCGGTGGCGTCGGCCGAGACGGTGTGCACACCCGGCGCGAGCTCGATCGAATGAAACCAGCGGATTTCCTGCTGCGTTTGCGTCATTCAGGGAGCGCAGCCTAGCCAAAGCCGCAGCGCACGGCAAGCCGCGCCGCAGCCGAACGACTGCGGCGCGTCCACGCGCGCTCATTCCGCTGCGACGGGCATCGACTCACCCCTTCGGGTATCACGAAGCGCGTCGACCGCGGGCTTCACGAAGGGCAGCACGTCGGCGAGCTTGTTGCGCGCGCCGCTGAGCGCCGCCTGCGCGAGGCCCGGCGCTTTTTCCTTGGCGATTTCGACGAGCTCCACGCTGCCCTGGCGGATGAGCGAGCTCGCGTTCAGGGCGTTGCTCGGTGCGTCTGCGATCGCTTTTTCGGCGAAGGCGCGAACGGCCGTCCAGGCGCGGCCGAGGCTCCGGCTAGCGAGCTCGAGCTTGGACTTGCCGATTACGCCGGCGACCTCGTGCACCAGATCCGCGCCGGTCGCGGCCGCCGCGTGGGGTGCCCGATGGAGTGACGCGCCGTACTTCGGGTTGTCCTTCAAGAACGCGCGCAGGCTCTCAAGCGTGAGCCCGGTGTCCGTGAGCGCTTGCTCGAACTCCGCCAGCGCGGCTTGCTTCGCCTTGAACAGGTACATCTGCACGCGGCTCTGGAAATTCACGGCGCCGTCGCCGCTCGTTTCGACCGCGCAGAAGATGGTGCCCGGGTAGCGCTCGGTGATCAGCGACTGCACGCCGTCGCTCACGCCCGAGCTCGGCATGCAGCCGAAGGGCTTCACGCTGAGCGTCATGGTGGCCTTGCTCTTGGCTACATTGAGGATGAGCTTGCCGACCTCCATGTGCCCTTCGCCGCCGCGCAGATCGTTGTTGTAGAAGGGGGCTGCGACCTCGGCGACGGCGTCCATGTCCGGCAAGTGGTAGCCGTAGAAACCGCCCGCGTAGGCGAAGGTCTGGAACGCGGCGCGCAGCGCCTTGTCCCCGAGCCAGAGCCCGATTTTGCGGGTGAGCACGCCGTACTCGCCGGTGCCGGCCAGGCCGTACTTGCTCTTGTCCATGCCGCGCAGGAGCGCGCGCTGCTTCGTGTCGAAGCGGACTTCCCAGATGTTGTACAAGATCCAGGCCGTGACGAACTGGATGTCGGCTTCAGCGCCTTCTTCTTCGATGAAGCGCTGCAGTTTGTAGTTGCCGTCGCCTTCGGTGGTCATGGCCCAAAACTCGCCGATGATGGCGACCTTGGGCTTCGGGATCGTGCGATCGACCTCGACGGCTTCGAAGATCTTCTTGGAGCGCAGGAGCGCGCGCAAGATGGACTTCTTGTGCAGGAGCGCGTTACGACAGATGTCCTTGGCTTCTTGGATGGCCTTGTCCGTCGCGCCCGGCACCTTCTCGTACGGGCGCAGGCGGTAGCCGATGCCGTTGATCACGTCGCCCGCGATCAGCGACTTCAAGAGGCCGATGAAAAATGGCGGGTTGAGCTCGAGGCCGCTCGCTTCACCGGTGGCTTGCTGCAAGCCGCCCTGCTGCTGGAACAGCATCACGCGGAAGCCGTCGAAGCCGGCGTCACGCAGCGCCTTGCGGTATTCGGTCACGTACATGCCAAAGCGGCACGGGCCGCACGCGCCGGCCGTGAGGAACACGTAGTTGTCGATCACTTCTTGCGTGCTGAGACCCTTCTTGTCACGCAAGGCGATCAGGTACTTTACGAGGTTACCGACCGTGAAATACGTCGGGTTACACTGGGATTTGTTGCCGAACTCTTTGCCGACGCGTAGGGCGTCGTAGTCCGGCGCGTCGAGCGGCACGGTGTTGTAACCGAGGCTCGAGAACGCGCCCGACACCAGGTAGTCGTGGGCCATCGTCAGGCCGCCGATCAAGAGCGTTATTTTGCCCTTCTCCGACTTGGTGAAGATCAGGTTGGCCATGTCCTCGACCCACTGCTCTTCCGGATCAGGCAGGCCGAGGCGCGCGCGCTCTTCGGCTTCGAATTTCTTGAGCTCGGCGTCGATGTCCAGATCGACGCTCGCCTTCGCGCTCACCAGCGGGAGGCTCTTCTTCTTCGGGGCTTCGACGTTGATTTGTTGGGTCATGTTTGTTCTCCCTAAAATTGAAAGGAATCTATTCCGCCGCGGGCGCGGCCGCCTCTGCGGGGGTTGCTGTATGGGGTTTGGACAAATCGATCGGCGCGATCGAGCCGTCCGCTTGTTTCTTGCCGAGTTTGAACAGGCCCTTGGGTGTTTCCACCTCGGCCGCGCGGCGCACGACGTAGCTCGCCACGCGCTCGGACACGTCCGCGATCATCTTTTCCAGCGTGGGGTCTTGCTTCTGCATCGACGCGAGTTGCACGCGCTTGAGCTCGAGTAGCTCGAGGCGCTTCTTGTCGACGGCGTGCGCGAGATCGCGCTTTTTGCCTGACACGTCCTCGAGGCGCTCTTGGTGCAAGCGCAGCGAGTGCGCGTAGGTTTTCACGCGGATCTTGATCGAGCCGCCGGGCTTGTTCGCGTCGATGTCGTGCAGGGCGGCGCTGGGCGTCTTGGATGCTTGGATGATGCCGTCGATCAGACCGTAGGTCGGCGCGTCGTGGCCGCACTTGAAGCTCGATAGATCGAGCACACATACGTTTGGGTGGCGCGCTGCGAACGCGGCGCCCCACACCTTCTGCGCGCTGTTCACCGAGTAGTTCTCGGGCCAGACGTGGTTGATCTCGAGCGGGCTCTTGATCGTGCCGTTCTCGAGCTCTTCCTTATAGTAGCGGTCGAGGTACTCGCGGTCCTTCGGGATCGAGCGGATGCTCAGGATCGGGTAACCGAGCACCTGGAACTCTTCGGGGATGCCGTGATTCAGGCCGGGATCCGCGTGGTACGGGCGATTGAGCACCAAAATCGCGATGCGATCCTCGGCCTCGACCGTCTCCAAGATTGCCCGGCCCTTGTCTTGCAGATCGAGATCGAACGCCTTGAGCGCGTTCCACGCTTCTTTGCAGGCGTGGTCGTTCTCGTCCTGCGTGATGCCGAGGCGCTCACCCCAGGTCTCGAACATGCGGTGCGCGAGCAGCGTGGGCTCTTCGAACGACAGCGCGGGATCGAGGTATTCGATGTCGCGCGTCTTGAAGAAATCGACCTCTTTGGTGAACGCCGCCTTGGTCACGTCCGGCGTGCCGGCCACGATCGGACACGACGCGTTGTCCTGCGTGTCCGTGACGAAGTTGTTCACGTGCGTGAGGATCGGGAAAAAGATGTAGTTGAGCGGGCGCTTCCGTTCCGGCTCATGCTTGTGGAAGAGCAAATTGTGCACGTGCGACTGCACGACCTTGCTCGGGAAGCATGGATCGATGGAGCCGTATTTGCCGCCCTCCACCCAGCTCTCTTCCGTCGTCGCGTCGCTCCAGACCACGTTCGAGCGGCCGAGGCCGAGCGTCTCGAAGTAGGTGCGGAAAAACGGCGCGGTCGAATACATGTTGAGCACGCGCGGCAGGCCCACGCGGATCGATTTGCGCTTCTTGGCAGCTTCCTCGCTCGAGCGCAGGAAGGGGCGCGTGACCTCTTCCCGCTTGATGCGGAACAAGGTCTTGGTGACCTGCACGTCCTTGATCATCGTGCCGGCTTCGGGCAGCGGCGCCTGGTCGTACAAGTGCACGAACGCGCGCTCGGCCTCGTAGCTCACGATGTTCGGGTACGCCGCGGCCGTCTTTTTGCGCTCGGCCATCAAGGACAGCATCGCGTCCTTGCTCTCGACGGTGCCCTTCTCGCAGGAGAAGCCCGAGATGTAGCGCGTGCTCGTGCCGTCCGGGCGCTGCGTGTCGATGAACGTGCGCTTGCACTCGTTCGGACAGAAGTGGCAGACCGTGGCCTCGTCGTTCTTCGTCGAATATTCGAGCGCGAGCGCGGCGTCGATACCGATGAAGCGCGTTTTGCCGCTGCGCTTGAAGCGGCGCAAGGTCTCGATCGCCGCGCCGATCGCGCCGGCTTCACCCGTGTGCGGGTGCACGAACACCTGCCCGCCCGGTACGCGCTGCTTGATGTAATCGACCTGCGCCTTGACGGCGGCGAGGTTGTATTGCGTGCCGCCTTGCAGCACGAACTTGGTGCCCAAGGACGCGAGGCGCGGGATCTGCACCACGTATTGCCAGACGTTCTTCGGCAGCACCTGCGCGAGGCCAGCGAGCAGCTCCTCTTTCTGGTAGCCCTCCTTTTGGAAGTTCACGCGATCCGAATCGAGGAACACGGCGCAGCCGTAGCTGAACTTCGGAGCGAGCTCGGCCTTGAAAGCGTTCTCCGCGTATTCGGTCACGGGGATGCCGAACTGGTCGGCCATCGCTTGCAGGAGCATGCCGTTGCCGGCGCTGCAGCTGTTCGACAGCTTGAAGTTCTGGATGTCGCCGTTCTTCATGAACAGGACCTTGATGTCCTGCCCGCCGATGTCGCAGATGACGTCGACGTCACCAAAGAAGTGCACCGCGCTCATCATGTGCGCGACGGTCTCGACGATGTTCACGTCGGCGAGCACGCACTCTTCCAGGACGTCCGCGGCGTAGCCCGTCGCTCCAAACCCAACGCAATCGAGCCGGGCGCCGTACTTGGAGAGCTGATCCTTGATGTTCTGGAGCAGCTCTTTGGTGTCCTGAATCGGGTTGCCCTTGGAGAGCTGGTACGCCTTGCACAGGAGCTCGCCGTCTTCGCCGATCAGCACGGCCTTCGAGGAGGTCGAACCGCCGTCGAGGCCGATCACGCCGCGCACGACCTGGCCTTCCGTGAAGGTGGCCGGGGTGAACTTAGGAATGCGGTAGTTCTCTTTGAAATCAGCCGTTTCGCTCTCGGTGGCGGATAGCGGCGGACCCGCTTGCTCACCGAGCCGCGCGCGGCGGCCGTTGGTGATGAAATCGCGCAGGCCTTCCACGCCCGTGAAGCGCCCGGCCTCGCCGCCCTCGGCGATGCCGTACATTGCGGCGCCGAACGCGGCGTAGAGTTCGGCGTTCTTCGGCACGAAGATCAGCTCCTCGATCGGCACGTCCTTCGGGTAGTCGTAGCCACGGTCGCGCCAGGTTTGCGGAATGCGCAGGCGCCAGCAGTCCTGCAAGAACGGCAGGTAAGTGTTCGGGCCGCCGAGCAGGAGCACGCGCGCCTTCAGCGTGTTGCCGCGCGTGAGCACGCTCAGGTTCTGGAGCACGATCGCGTCGGCGAGCGAGTTCAGCACCTCGTCCTTCGGGATGCCGGTCTTCACCAGGTTCACGATGTCCGTCTCGGCGAACACGCCGCACTTGGCGGCCACGTGGTGGAGCTTCTCGTCGTTGAAGCGCAGTGAGGTGGAAAAGCCGTTTTCCGCGCCCACTTTGATCATGCATTTGTCGATCGTGGCGCCCGTGCCCGACGCGCACTTGTCGTTCATGGAGGTGCCGGCCGTCTTCTGACCGGTCTTCTCGTCCTCCTTGAACATGATGATCTTGGCGTCTTGCCCGCCGAGCTCGATCACGCTCAGCACCTCGGGGTGCTTGTGCTCGACGGCCAGCGTGACCGCGTTCACCTCTTGTACGAATTTGCCGCCGGTCGGCGGCGCGAGCGGGCCGGAGCCGGAGCCCGTGAGGAACATCTTCCAGCCGTCGCTCGGCTGATTGGGGAAGGCAGCGAGAATGGCCTCGAGCAGCTCGAGCACCTTCTCCGGCTGCTTCGTGTGATGGCGCTGGTAATTGTTCCAGAGGATGTCTTTGGTTGCTGGATCGATCACGACCGCTTTCACGGTGGTGGAACCCACGTCCATCCCAATCACGAGCTCGCTCATCTTGCCTCGATGCGCCGCCCGACCTGCCCGGCGACGTTGCCGGAGAGCCCAGACTGACGCGCGTGTCAGTTGTATCGTCCGATTGGGCCAAGGATGCAATAGGAACGCGATTTATCCGCGGTGACAGACGTGTCAGCCGTGTTTCGGGCTTCGGGCCGAGCGTCCGGCTCGCGCCGAGGTCTGGAGCGTTTCCGCGAGTGAGCGGCCTAATGGCCGATAATTTTCGCTACCTTCACCGACAAAGAACCACTCGACGCCGAAACGCCTTTCGCGAAAAGTGGGGCATGAGCTCGCTGCCACCCTCGACGATCAGCGGGCGTCGCATCCGGTCGGACGTGCAGCGCGGCGTTCACTACGAGCTCGAGCGACAGGTCGGATCGGGCGGCATGGGCTCCGCGTACCTCGCGCGCCGCGTGTCGGACGAAGGGACGTCGGACGTCGTGGTCAAGCTCGTGCGACCCGGCTTCAGCGAGGTCGAGATCTCTCCGGAAATGGTCGCGCGCAAGGAAGCCGTCGCGCTCGGACGACTCAACGAGCGCGTGCCGCCTTGTCCGTTCGTCGTGCGTTTCGTCGACACGGGCAGCGCCGACCTGTTCGGGGACGTGCCGACGCCGTGGGTCGCGATCGAATATGTGCACGGCGGCGTCGAGGGCACGACGCTAGAGGACCGCGTCACGTACTCGATTCACAAGACGGAGTATGCGTTCGACGAGCGACGCGCTGCGCACGCGCTGCGCTGCCTTTCGTCTGGGCTTTCCGCGATTCACGCCGAGGGCATCATTCATCGCGATCTGACGCCCGGCAACGTGCTCTGCTGTGGTTTCGGCGAGAGCGAGATCTTCAAGATCTCGGATTTCGGGTTGGCGCGTCCAGTCGGCGTCGGGCACACGTTTGCGGGCCTCGGTCTGGGCACCGTCGGTTACGCGGCGCCCGAGCAGGCGCTCAACGGTGAGCGCGGAGTCGGTTTCGCCACGGACGTGTTCGCGCTCTCGTGCGTCGTATTTTATCTGCTCACGGGCAACCACTACTTCGACGGCGAGACGCCGCTCGAAGCGTTCGATCAGATGAAAAACAAGGCGCGACAGAGCATCCTCGCGAGTCCGCTGCTCGCGCCAGAACTCGCGCAGCGCCCCGAGGCGACGCGTGCCATCGACGCGGCGCTCGCCTGGGGTACGACGTTCTCCGCCGAGCACCGTCCACAGAGCGCGGACGCACTCGCCGGCGCGATCCTGCCGTGGCTGTGGGATCGGCCCGCGCCGCCGACTTCGAGCCGGCGCATGTTGCACACGATGGCGAGCCTCTCGCCGCCCAAGGACGTCGAGCGCTTTCGTTGGATCGTCAAGCACAAGCCACGTGAAGATCTGGTGATTCAGAGTTCGGCGTGGGACACCGACGGACGCTGCTTTGCGCTCACGCCGCATGGTCCGTTGTTCTGGAACGGCGACTCGTGGCTCGGCGCGAAGGGTCTGCTCAAGCGCCTACCGCGCGGCATGAGCTTCGCGCGCCGGCACGAGGCCGGCGGCTGGCTGGTCGGCGGCTCGGGCGGTGTCTTGTGCGTATTCGGCACGGAAGGCATTCGCATGCTCGAGCAAGCGCCGGACGAGAGCGTCGAGTTCCAAGACGCGGCCGGCGTGCTCGACGATTTGGTGGTCGCCGTCGGCCGCAAGCGCGGCGAAGCGTCGCCCGTGCTGTGGGCGATGTCCGGGCGTCGCTGGATGAAACCACTGATGCTCGAAGGCGTGCAGAACGTCTCACGCGTTCTGCGCGTGGACGACTTGCGTTGGATCATCTGCGGTCGCCTGACGCGCGGTGGCGGCTTCGCTCGCCAGTACGAGCCGATGCTGGGTGAGCTCACGCCGCTCGCGACACCGCATACACGCGCATTCGTGAACGGCGCGAGCAGTGTGGAGCGAGGTCTCGCGTTGGTCGTCGGCAGCGGCGGCACGGCGCTGCGCGCAGCCTATGGTCGCACCAGCATTTCCACGGTCGAGGGTGAGCCGGATCTCTCCGCGGGCGCGATTGACGCGCTCGATCGCGAGTGGGTGGCGAGTCTCGGCACGCTGTGGACGCGCGATCCCGCCAACGGCGAACAGTGGCGTTCGGCCTGGTTCGACCCGCTGTGGACCGCGCCGTTCGTCAGCTTGCTCGCGGACGCGGGGCTCGTCGTGGGCATGACCGCGAGCGGGGGCATCGTGGAAGGCAGGGCGGCGTGAGGCCGGCGAGCGCCGGCTGAGGCGGCTCAGGTCGTAGTGAGTCACGCTCACGCCGGTGTATGCTCGGCGCGAAGATGGCCGCCAAGCGCGCAGCTACCAAGAAAACGCCGGCGCTGAACAAGACCGAGCGTCGCCAGCAAATTTTGAGCGTGGCGCGCGAGGTGTTCGCCAAGCGCGGCTATCACCAAACGACGATCGACGACATCGTGGCGCAAGCGGGTGTCGCGCGCGGCACGTTTTATCTCTACTTCGAGGACAAGCGCGCGGTTTTTTCGGACCTGATCGACCGCTTCGCCGGGCAGATCTCGATGGCCATCACGCGCATCGTCACCGACGATCCGGCGCGACCGGTCGTCGATCAAGTCCGCGAGAACGCGCGCGCGATCATCGCGACGTGCCTCGCCGATCGAGCTACCACCAAGATCTTGTTTACGGACGCGGTCGGCATCGATCCGGCGTTCGATCGCAAGCTTGCGACGTTCTACGACACGGTCGTGCAGCTCCTGACGGAGAGCTTGAAGGACGGCCAAGCGCTCGGCATCGTCGCCGACGGCGAGCCGCGCGTGCTCGCCTACTTGACCATCGGCGCGTTGAAGGAGCTCCTCTACCAAGCCGTGACGCTCGGCTTCGCCGAAGAAAGCGCGGACGTGCTGACGCAGCAGATGTTCACGTTCTTGAGCGGCGGCTACTTGCGGCTCGACGCAGTCAGAGACACAAAAAAACGCAGGCATTGAGTTTGCCTGGCGTGGCCGCGCGGCTCAAAGCGAGCGCAGCAACTCCGCTGTTCTGCTGTCCGGCTGGCCCTCGAAGTACTGCGCCAGGGCCGCCAAAAACAGTGCAGGCTCGGCCGCGGTCAACGAAAATAGCGTCATCGAAGATCGGA
>DASXKQ010000241.1:0-10791 GCA_036496745.1 Polyangiaceae bacterium | reverse complement strand
CCGATGCCGGTGTAGCCTGCTGTTTGCGCGTCGAATTGGTCTTTCTTCATGGTGCCCGCAACGTCGTCCATCAGGTTGACGCCGAAGCCAACGCCCCAGCCGGTCGAACCGGAGTTGCCTTGCGAGGACACTTTGAGCGCGCCGTTGCCGCACGGGGTCCCCGACGCGTTGTCGATCGAAAACGCGTTGCTCCCGACGCCGGGCGTCGAAGCACCGAGCGCACCGCCCGTGACGTCTTCGGCGCCGTAGGCGTACCAGGTCGTGCCGCCGCGCTTGTCGACCTTGTACATGACCGGAGTCGTCTGCGAGAAATCCGAGATCACGTCGGTGGCCGGGATATTTACGGTCGTGCCGTTCAAGGTGCACGACAGAGCCACGGGCGTCGGGTCGCAGCTCATGCCCGTCACGCACGCGCCGCTGCACAGCACCTGCCCGGTCGGGCAGGAGCAGGCGCCGGCCGTGCAGGTCGTACCGGCCGCGCACTTCATGCCGCAAGCGCCGCAGTTCAGCGGATCCTTCTGGACGTCGATGCAAGTCGCGCTCGCGCCGGTGCCGCAGGCCATTTGCCCGCCCGCGCAGCCGCACGTTCCGCCGCTGCATTGTTGGCCGACTCCGCACGCCTGGCTGCACTTGCCGCAGTTCATCGCATCCGTCTGGGTATCGACGCACGAGCCACCGCAAGACGTCTGACCCCCCGGACAGGTGCAGGCGCCGGCCGAGCATTGCAGACCTACAGCGCATTTCATGCCGCAGGCGCCGCAGTTGTTGACGTCCGTCATGGTATTGGCGCAGCCCATGCCGGTCGCCGTCGGACACATGACCGCGCTGCCCGCGCAGCTGCTGCCGCATTGCCCGGTCCCGTCGCACACCTGTGGGGCTTGGCAGGCCATGCCGCAACCGCCGCAGTTGGCGCTGTCGGTCAGCGTGCTCACGCACGCGGTCCCGCACAGGTTGAGGCCCGTCAGGCATTGGCAGGCCGAGCCCGAGCACTGCTGACCGGCCTGGCAAGCCGTACCGCAGGCGCCGCAATTCTTGGGGTCGTTCGTAACCGGGGTGCAACCCGTCCCGCAGTCGAGACTTCCGGCCAAACACGTGCACTTGCCGAGCGCGCATTGTTGGCCAACCTGGCAGGCCATGTTGCAACCGCCGCAGTTGGCCGCGTCGCTCGAGGTCGAGATGCAGGAGCCGTTACAGTTCGAGAAGCCCGTTGCGCACGCGCACGTGCCCGCCGCGCACTTTTCACCGGCCGGACAAGCCGTGCCGCAAGCGCCGCAGTTCGAGCTGTCGGTGTCGAGCAAGGTGCATACGCCGTTGCAGTTCACGGTGCCGCCCGTGCAGGTGCAGGTCGCCCCCGTGCACACCATGCTTGGCGTGCACGTGCCTCCGCTGCAGGTCTTGTCCGCAGGGCACGCGATCGAACAAGTACCGCAGTGCATCGAGTCGTGATCGGTGTCCGTGGAGACCCCGTCGCACATCTGCATGCCGCCGCGCTGGAAAGCGCCACCGGGCGCGACAGATTGCTTGCTGGAGCACGCGGGCGGCGCGGCGAGAGCGAACAAGCAGGCAAGGAAGAGGAGGACGAGTCGCTTCATACACGCCATCTTAGTTTGGAATCGGCAAGTACGCCGGCTTACAAATCTAGACGCGGCGGCTCACGTGCTTCCGCAATGAACTGACGGCGGATCGTTGCCACGTACCTGGAACCGGTCCCGGTGCGGGCGCGCGGGCTCGCCGAGTGACGATCCGGCGATGCGCGCTCAGGATTCGACGCGAACCACGCCGGGCGCGAGGCGTTGCAGCGCTTCCAAACTGCGGCGCTGCCAGTAAAGCTTGGGGTTCGTGATGAAACGAATGTTGATTGACGTGGATTTGCCTTCGACCATGCTCCGGATCCAAGTCACGAACGACTTCAGACAGCTCGAATTGAGGAAGTAGAGATCCCGAAAATCGAACTCGACCTGAGTCATCGACAGATCCGTGATCACGGTGTGAATCTGGCGCAAATACAGCGACAACCCCTCGACGGCAGACATGTCACCGTTGCCCGAAACGCTGATCACGAGCGACCCCCCACGTAGCTCCGGCTTGAGCGCGAACGCGTCCTGAACCAGAGGGACGAGGCCGATCGGTTGCATTCCCGATTGATCATAGCTGAAAACCAGCGGCTGCACAGCCATGTGCGTCGAAGTACGCCGCCCTACGACAGGCGGCGGTGTCCCTAATTGAGAGCCTCAAGCGCTCTGGCGCTCGACCGCACCGTCGGTGCCGAGCGCGATTTGCACGGCGCGCGCCAGACTTTCCGCGGTGTAGGGCTTGGCGAGCCAGTGAAGACTCGACGGCACGCTGCTCGCTTCGCCGGCCTGCGCATGACCACTCACGACCAGGCATTTCTGGGTTGGGTAGAGAGCGCGCACGCGCTCGATCACCTCGAGGCCGTCCAAGCGCTGATTCAAATGGACGTCCATCACCACCAGATCGAAGGGCGTCGGGCCGTGCTCTCGATGCGAGTGCTCGAACAGCTCGAGCGCTCGCTCGCCGCTGCAGGTGCTAGTCGTCTCGTAGCCAAAGTGAGTGAGAACGCGACGCGCGGCGCGCAGTTGCAACGATTCATCATCCACCACCAAAATTCTGGCTGAGCCGCCCTTGACGGCCCCGTCCCGCTTGCTCTCGGGGAGTAGTTCATCGGTCGTAGGCAAGAACAACGTAAACGTGGTGCCCACGCCGACTTGGCTCTCCACGTTCAAGAACCCCCTGTGCTCTTTGACCACGCCGTGAACGATGGCCAGACCGAGGCCCGTGCCGCTGTGTTCGGCGAGCCGCTTGCTGCTGAAGAACGGCTCGAAAATGCGCTGCAGCGCGAGGTTCGAAATGCCCTGGCCACAATCGGTCACGCTGACGACGGCGTAGTCACCAGGCTCGACCGTCTCGTAGCCTTGCAACGGCTCACTCAGACGTTGCCGTGACGCGCTCACCACGACCGGCGACTGCTCTCGATTGGCTTCGAGCGCGTTTTGAATCAGATTCGAGATCGCGCGTGCGAGCTGCTGACTCGCACCGCGAATTGGCAGCGGCTCGGCAGGGGCGCGCAGCACGACCGAGCTCGCGCGCTCGCCCTTGCTCGGAAAGCGCAGGCGCGCCTCCACTAGGCAATCCTTCAGCGTTTCGTTCAAGTCGAGAGCCGAAAGCTCGGTCTTGCCTTGGCGACCGAGCGTCAAGAGATCCTTCACGACTTGAGCCGCGCGCAACGCGCTCGAGCGAATGTGGTCGAGATCGGTCAACGCTTCGACGTCGCCGTCGGCGAGGTCGGGGTGCCTTCGTAACAACTCTTTGCGAATCAGATCCGGCAGCGCGACCAGCGGGCCGAGCGCGTTGTTCAAATCGTGCGCGACGCCGCCGGCCAGCACGCTGAGCGCGTTCATGCGTTCGGCGGTGGCGAGCCTTTCCTGCACGCTGCGCTCGTGAAGTTTGGTCTTGTCGATGATTTCACGATGGAGCGCGACCGTGGTCAGCGCGGCACTCAGTTGCTCGCGCAGGAGCTCGTGAGCACCAATGCCCTGACCAAACCCGATCACGGCGACTCCCCAGTGCTGCGTTTCGGACGCGAGCGGTAGAGCAAACAGTGTGCGTCGCTTCTCGCTCGCGCGCGTCGCTGGCGGGATCAGCTCGTGAGCGTCGAAAGGGAGCATGGCCTCCGGCAACAACTCACCCTCGTGCAGGCAGAAGAACGGCTCTAGTTGCTGGCGCGTCGGGTCGGTGTAGAGCGAGATGAAGGCGTTGCGGATGCCCATCGCGGGCAATACTTCCCGCAGAGCGCGGCGGAGCTCGGGCAAATCCAAGACGATGGAGAGCCGCTCGCCCGAGCGTAGTATCTGCGTATAGGTGGTCTCCTCGTCCCAGATGTGCTGCGCCTGGGCGCGGTTGTACGCGCGCAGCACCTGCTCGCGCGCGCCGGCGAACATGCTTTCGAGCTCGGGCAGGACGCGCCTGAGCTCGTCCCACAACAAGTTCACCGCCAGTTCGAGACTCGCGTAGAGCTCGCGGTGCTGACCGATGCCGGTCAGACAATGACGAAGCGCGGCGTCGAGCGCACCGGTTTGTCCATCGACCTCGCGCAGCAGGCCGCGCAGGATCACGCGCACCCACTCCAGGTGTCCGTCGCGCAGGCCGGCCTCGCAGCGCTGGGCGATCGACTCGAACTGCAGCTTCAGCTCGAGGGATGCCGGGCGGCTGCGCGCCGGGACCGGCATCGACTTTTGGCGAGCCGCTGCACCGTCGCAACCGCACGAGGCGCGTATCACGACCTCTGCGGGAATCTCCGTCCGCTCCGGTACGCTCTCGCCGTCGAGTTGGCGCGCCACCAGGTTCAGCGCAATCCGCGCCATGCGCGCCAGCGGCTGCCCCACCGTGGTCAACGCCGGCTCGCCCAAGCGCGCCAACGGGATGTCGTCGAAGCCGGTCACGATCACGTCGTGTGGAACGTTGACGCCGTGCGCTGCGAGCGTCGCGAGCGCGCCCGTGGCCATGCCGTCATTCGCGGCGATCACGGCGTCGAACGATTCGCCGCGGGCGAGTAGCTCCTCCATCGCCTGCATGCCCGTCACGTAGTTGAAGGCGCCGCAGGCGACGCGTTCCGATCCGAGCTCGATGTCGTGCTCAGCCAGCGTGTCGCGACAGACCTGGAGACGCACGAGCGCGTCCGGGTTGTGCTCCGGGCCGCTCAGATAAACGACGCGGCGCCGGCCATGATGGACGACCACGTGTTCGACCAGAGCCCTCATCCCGCTTTGCTGTTCGAGGACCACGTGAGGCACGCCCGACACCGCCAAGCCGAGGCTGGAGATGGGCTTTGGGCCAATCGCCTCTCGCAAGCGCTGAATGCCGGCCGGACCGCTGAAGGTCGTCAGGCCCCCCGCGACCAATACGAGTCCGTCTACCGCACCGCCGAGCAAATCGTAGATAGCGTTGTGTAGGCGGTCGCGCGGATCGGGGGCATCGATGGCGCGACCAACCACGACGACCAGATCGAAGTCCCGTTCCTCGCAAACTTGCTGGAAGCTCGAGCGGAGCGCGCTCTCGTAGCCACCGCTGAAGTGATCGATGTAGTCGACCAAGACGGCGACCGTGCGCCGCTTGCCCGGAGCTGGGTACGCGGCAGGAAGCTCGGGGGACTGCATGAAACAATGGCGGTAGAGCAAACAACGGGCCACGCGCGCGACCGAGCGAGCAGGTGAGCGAGAGCCGGTGTTTTCGCGCTCTCCACACCATCACACACACGGTCGGGCACGCGCGCATGTCCCGACCCGAGACGCTGCGCGTTCTCAAATCGAGCAAGCGCGTCGCGTCGCGGTCGGCCCAAGTGCGGGCGCACGTGCGCTCGCTGCCTACACGTAGCGCGTGAGCGCGCGTGGATGCGCGGTCTTGTACGTGCGATAAGCGCGGCACGCCGGGTAGAGCAACGCGATCACGATGGCGGCCCCGAGATAAGCCGAGCCGACCCCGTAGTGGTGCTCGATGTCCAGCAGTTTTGCGCTGCCGACGAGCAGCGGAAAGTGCAAGAGATAGAAGAAGAGCGGTGTTTGGCCGAGCACGAGCAGGAGCTGGTTTTTGGCAGGCGCGCCGCGTTCACACAGCGCGCACAAGAGCGAAAGCGCGAGGCCCATCAGCGCGAGCTCCAGCGACACGTACGCGATGCTGGGCGGATATTTACTGACGTGTAGCCACTGCGCGAGCGAGTTGTCGAAGTGCGGCAAGAGCATGTTGCCGTAGCCGTTCAACGACCGCACCACGCCGAAGACGACCAAGCAGCCCGCCGCGCCGAGCAGTGCATGACGCTTGATCGCGGCCAACCAGGCAGGACTCGCGAGCAATTGTTTGCCCCAGGCGAAGCCGAGCAGCAAAAGCCCGAACCAGTGCAGAACCGGATAGGCGATGATCAGAGCGGGCCGTCGGCCACCCACGAGCAGGAGCTGTAACGCGAGCGGCACGTGCTCGGGTCCTCCGCTCGCGTACACGGAAAGCCCGACCAACGCTTCGCCGAACGCGACCAGGCACAAGCCGAGCGCGAGCGCGGCACGAGCCGACAAGCGCAGGAACGGGATCATCAGGCAATAGCTGATGCCAATGGCGTACAGCACCTGGCACAACCAGACGCCCTTGGGCATCACGAACCACGAGATCCAAAGCTCGAAGCTCGCGATCAGGAGCCCCCGCGTGAGCACGTAGCGCGCGGCCGCCCACCAAGATTGAGCGAGGCGACGCTCGAGCGTGAAGGCGAGACCGGTACCCGCCAAAAACAGAAACGTAGGCGCGCACAGGTGCGTGATGAAGCGCGTCAAAAATTGCGCGAGCGGCAGCGGATCGCCCGGCTTGTACATGAACGCGCTGTCGGTGAACAAGCGCCCGGCGTTGAAGGCGTCCGAACTGTGGTCGACGGCCATCAGCACCATCACCAAGCCTCGCAACAGATCGAGCGGAGCGATGCGACTCTGCGAGGCCGCCGGCATGTGGCGCTAGCTCAGGCGCCCGGCAAGTGCCACCGCCGCGTTCGCGGTCATCGTCGCCTCGCGCAGCAAGCGCAGCGCCGCTTCTTGATCAGCTCCTGCCGGCGTGTGCTTGAGAATGACACTCGCGAACGCCTTGGCCGCCGCGTGAATCGCGTCATAGTGCTGGACGTTCTCCGCCGTCGGCGTGTGATGCGAGAACACGTATTCGGGGTCGAAATTGCTGTGAGCCATCGGCACCTCCAAGTCTGTGGCTTTTAGCACAGGCTCGAAAGTGCAGATGCAGCGCAGAAACGGCGGCGCCGCGCCGGAAGCGCCTGGGCCTCAGACGACCGCGGTCAGCGCCGCAGGGATGACCTTGCCACCGGCCGTGGCCACTAGATCCTGATCGACCTGCGCGCTCGGGATGCCGAGCGCGACGCCGAGCGTGCGGGCCAGAGCAGCGTGCGTCTGATCCTTCGGCACGTCGGCGCCAGCGGTGGCGCTGCCCGTGCCGGAGTCGATGTCCGAGGCGACCAGCGCGCCGTTAGCGAGCGTCACGCCGCCGATCACGCTCGGGGCCACGTTCTTGCCGATCATCACGCACACGTTGTGGTTGCCGTAGTGATCGCGGCCCTGCATGCTGGTGACCTTGGCGATGCCGTCCAGGTTGCGACCGAAGACGTTGAGCGTCGCGAACGTGACCGTGTCGGTCAGGCTCATACTCGACAGATCGCCCATCAAGGTGGTGATCGCCGCCACGCCGCTCACGGTCTGAGAAACCTCGTTCGCCAAATTGGAATCGGTGTGGTTGTCGCCGCCGAACGGGATGTGCATGGTCACCACGGGCGTCACCTTGGCCGAAATCAACGCTGCGGCGGCCAGCGATTGACCGGTCACGTCGTCCCCGTTGATTTTGCTGAGCGTGTCGTGGAGCGTGTCGGCGAGAGCGCGGACTTGCGTTTGGCTGAGCGCGAGCGCGTCGATGAACGCCTTTTGGATGCCGGTCCCATCGCTCTTTGCCATGTCGTATAGCTGATCGAGGTACATGTCGCGGGTCGCGCGCAGGGCGACGAGCGGGCTGCCGGTGCTACCCTTGAAGCCGCCGCTCGCGCCGGCGCCGGTGAGCAACTGGCGCAGCTGAGTCGGCGAAACCGAGGGCAAACCGCGGCCGCTGTAGCTCAAGAGCTCGCTCGCGTTGGTGCCTGCGCCGACGGCGACCGGCTCGTTCTGCACGGTGCCGAGACACGGGCCGAGGTGCTTGGCGTAGGCCGACACGATCATCTCGCCGTTCGACGTGTCACCCATCAGGCGCAGCACCTTGGGTTGATCACCGTGCACGATCGAGCGCGTGACGTGGTGGAAAAACGAGGTGCGGCCGAGCACCGCCGGCGCCAAGCCCGCCCAAGGCGCGGCAGCGCCGTAGCTCTTACCGCCGAGTGTGACCGGCGTGGACACCATCGTGGCGTCCGTCGGGTGCACGGCGCTGGGCGCCTCGTACGTGCCTGGGCAGTTGCAGTTGATCGGGTCGCCGTTGGCCGACACGCTGGCAATCAGATACTGCAGATTGCCGGGTGGGTTGATCGCGCAGCTCAGATCCGCGGCGGTGGCCTTGCGCGGGTTAGCGATGAACCAAGCGGGTAGCCCAGTGGCAATGGCCCGCAGACCGAGGGCGCCGGCACCGAACAGCGCCGTGAAGAGAGCATCTCGTCGTTTTACTAACATCGTCCTGATCCTCTCAAATACCGAAGGCCAAAGAGCTTGGCGACTGGCACGCGAGCGAGAAGGTTGATTGCAGCGCGTTGGTTTTGCTCGTGGCCGACGTGCTCGTGCCGAGCGCGGCGTTGTAGTGATCGGTCAAAATCTGCACCGATTGATCGTGATGTGGATCGGCCGCCGGGTAACCCATGATCGTGACCACCATGTCCGCGATCGCGGAAGTGACGTCGCTCGTCACGTAGCGGGTGCCGCTCGCGCTGACGACCTTGGCCGCCACGTTCTCACACAGCATTTCGCTCGCCGCCCGGAAGAAGAGCGTGGGCACCGAGCTCACCACCGGTATCTCCGAGCCGCGACCGAAGCCGTCGGCCGGCAAGCTGCCGGCGATCTGGTATACGGCGCGATTCGGATCGGTCGAGAAACTGTTGGAGAACGTGAACCCGAACGGGACGGCCTGCGCGCACAGATCCGGCATGGCCAAGCGATTCGACAGCGCCTGGCACAGCTGATCGCGCCGGGTGATGCTGACGAGCACGTTGCGGTCCTGGAACGTCTTCGTGGTGGCCAGCGAGGTCACGAGCGGCGACGACATCAGCTCGCGGATGAGCGTCTTGAAGTCGAAGTTCGCGTCCTGGAAAGCCTTGGCCACGCGGCGGAACTCCGGATCGTCCTCGCTGCAGCTCGCGGAGTCCGCGTAGTAGCAGAGCTTTTGCGCGAACGAGACGGCGAAGCGGTTGACGGGGTCCCCGTTGGAATCGACTGCAGAAGCCAGCAGGTTACCGAGGTCGGCCATGCTCGCACCCGTCGCGTTCACGCTACCGAAGGCGAGCGTGCCGCCCTTGGTCGTCGGCCGAGTTTGCTTCGGCGCACCGAAGGCCGCGCCCGTGCCGTAGTCGTTGCGATCGTTGAAGTCGAACTGGTTGGCCCAGAACTGGCGCAGCGGGTCGAGGCTCTTGTGGCAACCGTAACACTCGGTGCCCGCTACCGCGTGGTCGGCCGCGAGACCCGCGGTGCTCACGGGCGTGACGTCGTTGGCGCTCGTGAACGAGACGTTCCAGGCGACGAGCAGCGTTTGGTTGGCCGTGACGCGGTGCTGGTTACTGTCGTTCGTGTTCCAGAGCGCCATGAACGCGGGCGTCGTGTAGTACCCAAAGCGCGGCAAGGTGAGCGCGAGGGTCGTGGCCGTGCGCAGCGTGGGCAGATCGTACGGCTGAACGTAGGCGGCGCCCGCCGCCTTGCTGGAGATCGTGACCGGTGTCCAATCCGTCAGATCGGAAGTCTGGAAATACGGCAGTGAGGTGTGCTCGCCGCAGGTCGGGTTGGCGACGAACCAATGGCGCGGCGTGAAGCCGAGCAAGCGCTGGAACAGCATCGAATAGCCGCCGCTGATCTCGCCGTTCTGAAACGAACCGCTGCCGCCGTAGACGTTGACGAGACCGGCCATACCGCGACAATTCGTGAAAAAGCCGGTGCTCGCGTTGGTGAGCGACGGTTGATCGTCGAACACCATGTAGTTCGCGTTGTTCGGGTCGAGCGTGTCCGTGAGGGGGATCGCGTTCCCGCTCTCGTCAATCTTCCAAGTCAGCTTGGTCCCGGACGAATACGGCTGATCGTTCGGCATCTCGATCTCGAGGTAGAGACTCTTGAGCGCCGTGGTCATCTCGTACGTCTGCGTGGTCAGCACGTTCGTGAACGGCTGCCCCGCCTTGACGATGTCCCACGCCGTGAGCGCGAAGCTGTCCTGCAAGTTCTGCACGAGGCGCGGGAATGCGTCGTCGCCGTAGGCACCGCCGGGACCGAAATCGAAGCCCGCGTTCTCGAGCAGCTGCGGCTTGAAGTCCTGCGTCGGCACGAAGCCGGTTTGCTGAAACGCGTTGCGGAAGAACGTCACCATCTTGTCTTTGAGCTGCGCTTCGTCCGCGCTGACCCAACCGTCGATCAACGTCTTGAAGGCGGCGACTTGCGCGTCGGAGGTGGTCGCCGCAGCGACGGCCTGCACTTCTGCGTCCGTGGGCGGCAGGCCCGTGAGGAGGTTCTTGACCTTGCGCACCGCGGACGAAGCAGTCACCGCTTCGAAAGGCACCACGGGATCGGGAGGCACCGAACCTGCGCCGCCCGCACCGCCGTACGTGTCGCCGCCCGAGGAGGAACCAGAAGAGCCGAGGCCGGCGCCCGCACCGGCGCCGATACCCGCACCGGCGCCTGCGCCCGTAGAGCCACCGGCATTGGCCGTCATGTCACCGCTGCCGCTAGCTGAACCGCTGCCAGGCTTCTTGCTTCCGAGCACGCCTTGGCAGGCCGCGACGATGAAGCCAAGCGTTGCGGCGAGCGCCACATTTCTTCCGTTCATGGTGGATATCTCCAGACTGTTTGGAGAGGGCGCGTGCGGGACACACAGCTCTCATGTGTGCGGAGCGCGAAGACCCTGTCGCAAGGTCAAATAACTGAGATGTCTCCCAGAGATACCGGTCAGGAACGAAAGTTGGCGCGAGCGCGGAAGGATTTGCAAAATGCTACTGGCAATCCTGTTGTTGCACGACCCACTCTTGCGGCGTGACGGCCGGACCGCACGGCCAGATTTGGCAGGTGCCCG
>DASXKQ010000240.1:0-4904 GCA_036496745.1 Polyangiaceae bacterium | reverse complement strand
GGTGTTGCTCACGCACGCGACGCCGCTTACACCCGCGCTGCCGCTTGCACCTGCGTTGCTGCTCGCGCCCGCGCTGCCGCCCGCGCCGGGAGAGCTCCCCGCCCCGTTCCCGCTCGCTCCGGCCTGTTCCGCGCCGGCCATGCCGCTTGCCCCACTGGCCGCCTGGGTGCCACCCGCAGCGCTCGCGGCGCCCGTACCGTTCGCACCACTGACGGCGCCCACGCCACCCACGCCGCTTGCGGCGGCCGCTCCATTGCCGCTCGCACCGCCATAGCCATTGCCCTGGGCGCCTGCGCCACTGTAACCCGCGCTCGCGCCGCTGCTCGACACGCAGCGACCGTCCCAGTTGCAATATCCGTTCGTGCAATCGTAGTCCGAGTAGCAGGTGTCGTCGTAGTCGCCGATGAAGCGGCTGCGGTGATGACGTTGATCGACCACACAACCGACGGCCGTGCTGAGTGCGAGCCATGCCAGCAAACCACGCGCGACGTTCGCCATGAGATGATCTCCTCGCTCTGGAGTCACACGAGTGCGCGACTCGAAGATTGAGAGCTAGATAGCGCGCGATCATCCGCGCGCAACTCCATCCACGCGTGCAAACGCGTGTCGCGCGTTGCAACACCGAGGCTGCGCGGCAACTCGCTACGGCAAGCTGCCTCGATCGCGATCGAGAGCGGCGTGCCACGGCGCGTTCTGGACGCGCGCACTCGTGGCGCCGCGCAACAGCGCACTCGCTCGCGGATGAATGGAGCGCACGTCGCTCCGGCGCGACGTGAGCGGACGCCGTCGACGATGCCGCCCAAAACGCGTGTCCCAGCGGTTTGGTAAACAGATTGGCGCATGGAAAACACGCGCTTGCGGCGAACGTCGGGGCGCGTCATCGTTGCCCCACTGCTGGCGGCCGCATATAGTGCCCGCCATGAACCAAGCTTGGGGCCGCCCCGCCCTGAAACACTGCGGGGTCCTGCCGGCCCTCGCGCTTGCGTTGCAGCTCGGCTGCTCCTCCACCCCCGAGATAGCGATCGCAGGCGATGCCGTCGACGCCGGTAAGCCCGCGGACGGCAAAGAGGTGCACGCCGTCGGCGACCACCTCGAGGACGACGGTCAGGTCGTGCGTCTGATCGGCTGGAATCGACCCGGTGCGGAGTACTTCTGCCTGTCCTCGCGCTCGGGCGCCTTCGACGGCAGGACGGATCTGGCGAGCATTCAAGCCATGCAAGCGTGGCGAGGCTTCAACACGGTGCGCTTGCCCCTGAACGAAACGTGCTGGCTCGGCATCAACGGCGTCTCGCCGGGATCTTCGGGGGACAACTACATCAACGAGCTCGCCGCTTATGTGTCACTGTTTCGACAGAACGGCATTTTCGTCGTCCTCGACCTGCATTGGAACGCGCCGGGTACGTTCTTGGGACAGGGGCAGCTGCCCATGGCGGACGCGGACCACGCGCTGGATTTCTGGACCCAAGTCGCCACGAAATTCCAGGGCGATCAGGGCGTCATATTCGATCTCTACAACGAACCTCACCCGGACAGCGTGCCTGCCGGCGGCTTCGTCGCGGGCACGGATAGCGCCGACCCCTGGTCCTGTTGGTTGAACGGTGGCTGCACCATCACGCCGCAGCCCTGGGAACAAAATACCGGAAGCTACCTCGCGACCGGCATGCAGCCCATGCTCGACGCCGTCCGCGCGACCGGCGCGAAGAACCTGGTCCTCGCGAGCGGAGTCGAGTGGGCCGGCGATCTGTCGGGTTGGCTCGCGCATGCTCCCACGGATCCCGAGAACAACGTCGCCGCGTCGGGGCACTCCTATTTCAAGCCGCTATTTTGCACGGGCGCCGATTGCTACTCGTCACTCAGCGACTTTTCGAGCACGGCGCAGGTCCCGCTCGTGGCCGGCGAGTTCGGAGAGTTCGATTGTGCCCACAAGGACATCGACCCGTTCATGAATTGGGCCGACGCGCATGACGTTTCCTATTTGGCGTGGTCCTGGTCTCAAGAAGACTGCGGTTCGCCGGACTATACGCAAGGGCCGAGCCTGATCATCGACTGGTCGGGCACCCCGACCGCGTATGGCCAAGGCTTCAAGGATCACCTGAGCACGTTGCCTCCGTAAGGTCGCTGCGCTGCGCGGCGCGCGCTACCGGGCAGGATGCTCAGCAGGAGTGGCCGATTTGCCCTTCTTCGGCGTGCGCCGTTTGGTCTTCCCCTTGGGCTTCGGCTTTTGGGTGTGCACGCTCGGCTTTTTCTTGTGAGTCTTGTGCGCGGGAGCGTCTTGCTTGGTGACGGCGAAGGCCGGCTTCACGCCGAACACGGTAGCGCTCAGCAGCACAACCAAACCCAAAAAACGAATGGCACGGTTCACGACCGCTTAGTATCGCACAGTTGCCTTGCGAGCGTTTGCCGCGAGTTGTATCGTCGCGGTTGCGCACGGCTTCTGCTCGGGACTTTCCTAAGAAGTACTAAAGATGCCTACTCGCTTGCTTGCGGACTGCTCTGTTCGGTCGCTCTGCTCCATCACCGTGAAGTTCGATACGATCGCCGGCCCCCACACGCTCGCCACCACGACGTTCTATGTCGTGACCGGCTCGATCAGCTCGACGATGACGAGCGCACCGCCGAAGATGGCCACGCTGACCTCATGTTCTAGGCCGGCGCAGCTAGAGCGCCGATCGGGCTGATTCCACAGCGAAGTCGTCGGCGGCGCCTTGCCTGCCCGGACGTCATTGTGTCCGCAGTTGCCCCTCGTAGTCTCGCTTGCCGATCGGAACGCCGCGCGAGCGCAGGATGTCGTAGGCGGTGACCGCGTGGAAATGGAAGTTCGGCAGCGAGAACGAGAGGATGAAGGCCTCCGCCGTGAAAGCGAGCCGCCGCGGGCCGATTTGCAGATCGAGCGCCTTGCCCGCGCAAGCGTCGATCTCCTCGCGCTTGAAGGCTTCCAGCGCCCTTTCCCCCTCGGCGATCATCGCTTGCAACTGAGCGAAGGGAACGGGGCCGACGAGGCCGGGCGGCGTGAAGGCGCCGGTCTGCAACGCCTTTACGCCCCACACAGCATGATGGCATGCGGCTTCGATCTGGAAATGGAAGGGTGCCATGTCCTCGAACAGCTGCGCGTTCACGAAGTCGTCGGGATCGGCGCCGATCCCTGCGCAATGCGTGACCGCGCGGCCAAGGAAGCCGTCGATAGCCCGCATGGTCTGCAGGAAGGTGGGCACGCTGAGGTCATAGAGCGATGCGGAGATTGGCATTCCTTCGCTGCGGCAGGTTGCGTTTCAGCATGCGGCCGAACGGTTGCGGAGGCAAGCGCTCAGGGCGCCGTCGTGTTGATGTGGGAGCAGCGCTAGGCCGGCGCACAGCGCCTAGTTCGCAACCATGATATCGACTCGGCGATCCTTGGCCCAGGAGGCTTCATCCGTGCCGCTGGCGTCCATCTCGCCGCGCGAGGTGGTCGCCATCTTGCTCTCGCGCAGGCCTGCGCGGTTCAGATACTCCTTCACCGCGTCGGCTCGGTGACCGCCGAGCACGAGGTTGTAGTCGTCATCGCCACGCGGGTCGGCATGTCCGACCAGCTTCATCGACTTGCCCGCGAGCGGACCTGATTCAAAGCAGGTGGCAACACGCTTGAGCACGTCGTACTCGTTGTTCGTCACTCTCGCCGAATCGAACGCGAAATAGGCGTCTTCGTCGGAAAGGCCGCACGCTCGCCGGATTTCGTCCGAGATCTTCACGCTCGAGTCGGGGCTCTTGCGAGGCGCCGGGCTGGCGGTCGGCGCGGGTGTATTGGCGGCGGTCGCCACGTCCGCGGCGCGTGCTGGGGGGTGCGTCGTCGAGCATGCCGCGAGCAACAACGCGCTACAGGTGGCGAGGTATGATGCAGTGTTCATGGCTGGTCCTCCGTATCGAGCGAGCGCGAGAGGTGCAGGCTACGTGCCAGGTTCGGTGCTGCGCTGTGAGGCACGAAACGAGCTCGCCGTGGGTCCTCCTCGAGTCAGCTCGACACGCTGTGTCCAAATGATACGCCTCGACATCGCCTCGACCAATCGCGATGTTCGTTTCCCTGAACCGCTCGCCTGACGCCCGCGCCCGCCGTACGCTCGCAGCCGACAGAGCCGCGCCATTTTCATGAAGCTGGTACCAAAGCTCACGCTGATGTTCATTCTCGGCACGTCGGCCGTGCTGGCGGTCAACGGCTATTTGCGAGTTCGACGTGAGGTCGGTTTGTTCGAGTCGGACAGGGCGCGCGATCACGAAGTGATGGTTCGCGATCTTGCGCGAGCGGCGTTGGCCGTGTGGAAGACGGACGGCTCGGCACGCGCAATCACCACGATCGACGAGGTCGACGGAAACACGCCTACGCTGCGCATCCGCTGGCAGCCGTTCTCTCGTGAGCATTCCACGCCACTCGATCAGCGGCTCGCCAACCTCCAGCCCGGTCAAACCCTGAGCATGGCCGGCCACCTCGCGGGAGCGGGCCGCGCGAGCTGCATCTACACCACGCTCGCGACGGGCGAAGCCGCGGCGGGCGCGATCTCGCTTTGCGAGTCACTCGCTGCTCAAGACGCCTACGTGCACAAGACGATCAGCGAGACGATCATTACGACTCTCACGCTGGCGACCGTGTGCGCGTTGCTGTCAGGTATACTCGGGGTTTGGTTGGTAGGCAGACCCGTATCCGCGCTGTCTTCCAAGGCGCGTCGCATCGGAGAGGGCGATTTCTCGGCGCCGCTGCGTCTGCAGGGAAATGACGAACTGTCCGCGCTGGCCGACGACATCAACGCCATGTGCGAACAGCTGGCAGCGGCCGCCGCTCGCGTCGCGCTCGAGACGGCGAACCGCATGGCCGCCGTGGAACAGCTGCGTCACGCGGATCGGCTGACCACGGTAGGTAAGCTCGCGTCCGGCCTGGC
>DASXKQ010000239.1:0-2607 GCA_036496745.1 Polyangiaceae bacterium | reverse complement strand
CACCCCGGCCGAAGAGGCGTTCGACGACGTGGCGCGGCTGGCAGCAGAGCTATGCAGCGCCGAGATTGCGCTGATCACACTGGTGGACAGTGACTACCAATGGTTCAAAGCGCGCGTCGGCGTGCATCAAACCGGCACCACGCGCGACCTGTCCTTCTGCGGTCATTGCATCAACCACAAGCATCCGCTGATCGTCGAAGACACGCTTCTGGATCCACGATTTGCCGACAACCCGCTGGTCACGGGTGATCCGAACATTCGCTTCTACGCAGGCGTGCCGCTGGTAATCGAAGAAGGCTCATCGATCGGAGCGCTGTCGGTCGCGGCTCGCAGCCCGCGCAAGCTCCTGGCGCGCCAGCTTGCAGCGCTCGAACGCTTGGCGCGACAGGTTTCGCGCGAGCTCGGTCTGCGTCGCCACCTCGAGCGCGTCGAATCAAGCAGGTCGAACGACGCCATTCCGGTAGGGCCGGGCGCCACCATCGCCGGTCGTTGGCAGATCACTCGCGAACTCGGGCGTGGCGGCACCGGCGCCGTTTTCGAGGCGCGCGACGCCAGCGGCGAGGCCGTCGCCATCAAGGTGCTGCTGCCGGTATGGCGACACAATGAAGAGGTCGTGGAGCGCTTCGCGCGGGAAGCGCGCATCTTGATGAGCTTGAAGACCCGGCACGTCGGCAAGCTGCTCGACGTGGGTAACCTGGATAACGCGCAAGGCGCGTTGCCCTTTCTGGCGCTGGAGTACCTGGAGGGGACGGACTTGGAGCGCATCATCAAAGACCAGGGTCGAGTTCCCTACCGCGAAGCGTTCGCGTGGTGCGCCGATGCCTGCGACGGCGTCGCCGAGGCGCATGAGCTCGGCGTGATTCATCGAGACTTGAAGCCCTCGAACGTGTTCTTGGCGAACGGAGCGGAAGCCGTGCCCACTGTCAAAGTGCTCGACTTCGGCATCGCCGGCGGAGCCGCGGCCGCCGTCGTTGGCCCCAAGCTCACGAACATGGGCTCGCCCGTGGGCACGCCGGCCTACATGGCGCCCGAACAAATGATGTCCGCGAGCGACGTAGATCCGCGAAGCGATGTCTGGTCGATGGGCGCGTCGCTCTACGAGCTAGTGACCGGCGAACTCCCGTTCTTCGGCGCGAGCGAGCTGCAATTCTTCGCCAACGTCATGACCAAACCACCACTGCCAATCCGCGCGCATCTCAAGCAAGCATTGCCGCCCGAGGTCGAAGCAGTGTTGTTCAAATGCCTGCGCCGCCGCCGAGAAGATCGCTATCAGTCGATGACTGAACTCGCCGACACACTCCGCTCGGCTGCCGGTTAGGGGCCTCGCGAAAGCCCGACCCTGTCACCTGACATGTCTGAGACTTTGTTGCTACGCTACCCGCGCAACACGACCGCCGGCGTCGAGGCGCACTGGGCGAAATGCTCAGCCGACACAGGAGCCGTTGCTGCGAGGGCGACGGCGACGGGTTGACTCGCACGACCTCGACCAGCATCGAGGGATCTTTTTGAGCTAGGTCCGTGAGATCGTCGACGAGGTAGTCCGGGACGTAGCCGACGCACCGGCCGTCGTGGCACGCGAGCAGGTGCGCCTTTGCGTTGAACGCGTTGTCGGGCTCCGGCCGGAGGTGAAGTCTATCGCCGGGCTGCAGTTGGGTGACCGCGTCTTCGCAGCGTAGGGACGAATGCCTCGGACGAAGAAGTGTACCTCGAAGCGATCGCCGGCCTCGGATGGGACGAGCTCCGCGAACACCTCGAGCGGATCGGTCACGCGCCTACCGCCGCTTCGAGCAAGAATGTCGATCGGAGTGGTTGTTGCCGAATCGAGGCCGAGCTCGATCAAGTGCTGGGGATAGTCGGGGCGACCTGGCTGCAGAACGCGGTTTTGAAGAACGCGGGCAGCTCAGTCGCGACGTAGACGCGCGACAGATCCGGGAAGGCAACAAACGGCACGAAGCCGAACTACTGCGCCTCGCGCGCCGCACCGATGTACGCAAACTCGTAACCCTCGGGAGTGAGCGTAACCAAGCGACCCACAGGAAAGATGCGGCGCGAGCTCTCGTCTTGCCAATTGACGAAGAGAGCCGGGGGAAGTAGCGCGCGCTCATCGGACCCGTACAAGCTTGGCATTGCAGTCGAGCAGGGTGCAAGCAAAGGCCCGGGCATCCGGGCTCATGTGGCTTTTCGGCACGGATTCAGCAGGTAGCCAACGAACAGCGCAAATGCGTCTTTCACTGACGACGGGAGCGCGATCGGGGCCGCCGGCACGCCAACCTTGAATCGTTCGAGCGCCGCAAGTACCGCGCTAGCTGTGTGCTCCACTGCGCCGTAGCGTTGCTGGCGCGGGTAGCAGGATCGATCGATTCCAGAAGCTCATTGCCGTGAACCAGCGCCATCCGCTCGTTCTCGGTGAAATCAACTAGCGCGGCTCCGCGCTCGTGTAGCGGGACGTCGCTGCGCGCGGTTCCCTGGGTTCCAGGGGTGCTGGGGTTGGCCACGCCTGAGCGCCGCCGGCAACTGCTACGACAACGCCGTCGCCGAGAGCTTCTTCGCGACCCTCAAAAAAGAGCTCGTACACGGCTGGACGAGCTAGCCCACGGAAATCGCCAC
>DASXKQ010000238.1:0-17963 GCA_036496745.1 Polyangiaceae bacterium | reverse complement strand
CGTCGCGGCAGCTGACCTGGAGGTGATCGTAGTAAGCCGCGTCGACGCGCAGCTCGCGCGTCTTGCTGAGCGCCAATTGATTGTCGAATGCGCCAAAAACCGCGAGGCACGCGTCGTACGTGCACTCGGCGCTCTGCGCGTTCCAGTAACTGGTCAGTGTCTTCGGCGGAAAGTCCCCGGTCATCTGCACGTAGTCGGCGTGTTCACTCGCCCAGGTCGGATCGGTCGAGCGCGCGGTGCCGAGCTCGGCGCCGATCTGTGAAGGATCCTCGACGCCCGCGCTGCAGAAATTGCCGTCTGCGTCGTAGATCTGCCAGCCGCCCGCTGAATCGGGGCGCAAGAAGCCGGTGCGGCGATTGTTGATCAGCTTGCCCTCGTAAGTGAGCGCGAGGGTATCGTCGACCGAATAGGAGCGGGGCTCGTTGAGCGGCAACACGACCGAGTTCTGCTGGCTCGTGCTCGGGTTGATATCGAGCTGCGTCTGACCAAGTGTGGGACTGGCCGAATAGGGCGTGACGCCGATGTAGACCTGCGCCGCCAGCGGGAGCGACGCGGACTGCGCGTCCCCCGGCAGCGACAAGCCGGAACCACCGAGTGGCAGCCCGGACGGCCAGCTCGCAGTGGCGGCCGGATTCGGGAAATTCACGCCCAGCAACTGGGGGCGGTTGCTGCCGGTGCTCTGGTTGCCGGGATTCGGATTGGAGAATTGCGGAAAAGCTCGGAGCGCCGGGTAGTGCACGCCCAATGTCGGGCTGGGCACGGAAAGAAACACCGACCGCGGCCGATGCTGTTCGACCATGCGACAGCTCGACTCGCCGGTGACCGTTTGAACCCCGGCGCGGCTGAAGCAATTGCTCAGATCGCTGTTCGGATTCTGGCAAGACGAGCTCAAGACGTCGCCGAAACAGCCCTGAAAGTCTTCGCCGCTGGCCGTGTTGGGCAACGTCGGGCGCCGGCACGGAGCGTCGAAGTCGTCCACGTCGATCACGCCGATTTGTCCGGTGGTCATCATCGCAAAGCCGAACACGCCACGCAGATCTGCAGGACGCGCCCCGACCGTGTAGTCCGGCGGATTGGGCTCGTGCTGAGCGCCCGCGGTGGTGGCCGGTTGGTTTGGATTCGGATCGCACAGAGTGCCAAAACTACCGACGCCCGTGCTGGGGTCCGGGCTCGGAAAATCTCGCAACGCAAAGGCCACGTCGCGCACCGGGGCCGTGAAGCGAATGCGGTCGGGTGGCACGAACGGTTGGCGTGGCGCGCCGGGCAACACCAAGGGCGTCTTGTCGGTCGCGCCCGCGCTGACGTCGAAGATCATCACGCTGGCTGGTTGGTCCTGCTCGTCCACCGCGTATACGAACTGCTGACCCGCGGGGGTCATCGGACTCACGGCCACGCGCGAGGTCGTCACGACGCGCGTGGGCTCGAGGTACGAGGTCGGCTGCAATGGCGCTTGTTCGGTGAGCGCGCAGGCATCCGTCGTATCGAACACGTGAATCACGGGTAGCGCGCGATCCGCGAGGTACAGGCGGTTCTCGGTTGCCGAGAGCGCGAAGCCGCCAGGCAGGCTTTGCGTCGCTGCGGGCGTCGGAGACGTCGGAGCCGGCGCGCAGCTCGCGGCCGGAACGAGATCGGCCGGCAGCGTTTGCGCGGGCGTCGCCGGCACGTTGTTGTTCAGTGGAATGTAGCCCTGAATCGGACAGGGATCGAAGCTCCCTGAGTGGCGGTCGAGTAGTGTTTGCGCGTCCACCAGAGCGATCCGAGGTTGCTCGTTCGGGTCGCTGCCATCGCCGGACCCTGCCAGCGCCACCGCCAAGATGCGGCGCCCCACCGGACCCACCTCCTCACTCAAGTCTACCGGGCACAGCGCATCACTCGCGTGCGGTGACAGCTGGAAGCCCGAGCAACCCGTCGGTCCATCCAGGTCGGGCGGCTCGATCAAGAGCGCCATGTCTCCCGGCGCTGACGGCAGTGAGCACGCTGCCCAGGTCGTTACATCGCGCGCCGGCTGGCCAGGTGCGGGCGGCGAGATGCAGCTCGTCGGCAACGCGAACAGTCCATTTTTGTCCAAACCAGAGACCCCGACGAACGTCGCGGCGCCCCCCGGCGTCGAAACGATCGCGCCGGGTCGAGCACCGACACGCAGGAACGTGTAGCCGGGGGTAGTCGGGTCTTCGTCCAAGACTTGTGGGGGATCGAACAGGCCGCTGTCGTCGAGGCCACCCGACACGTCCACGACCGCTACCTCGTTCGTCTCGGTTTGCGTCACGAGCCCGTAGAGATGACGCTTGTAGTTCGTGTAGTCCGGGCAATCCTCAATGCGATAGCCCTTGTGCTCCGTACCCCAGCACACGAACGACGTACTGCCGCTGGCACGCATGGAGTGGAGCACCACGGCGGGCGGCGTCTGCGTACAACCCAAGATGCCGATACCCGCGCCACAGAGAACGAGTACGCACACCACGACACGCAAGCAAGACTCGAAGAATCTGGCGCTCTTCACTTGGAGGTCCGCGGCGGTAAGGGCTGCCCGATCGTCGCGATCATGGTGGCGTAGGTATCTGGGAAATGCTGATCCAAGCTAATGACTCCGAGGAACGAATCGGTGAAATGTCCGACGTAGGCCAGGTTGCGCGCCTCATCGATGGCCAGGGCGTACGGGCCGCGGCCGGTACGCACGATCGCCTCGACCTGCCGGAGGTTTGGATCGTAGATGTAGATCGAGCGTGAATCGAAACAGACCACGAACACGCGCAGAGCGAGGCTGCCGTCCGGCAGCCGAACCTTACCGAGCACGACGCGCGATGGGCCGGCATTGAGCGGCACGCTGTCGGTGAATGCCGGCAGATCGTCCGTAGCAAGATCCGGCTTGTCGAAGGTCGTGCGCAGCGCGCCGACCAGCAGCGACGGCGGCGCGCGATTGCTCGCGAACACGCGCGCGGGCGACACCGAGTCGTCGACCGCTATGCCGCGAGAGTTCGAGCCGATCGAGTCGGCCGCGATGCTGACCGTGCCTGAAAGGTAAATGAGCGGATAGTTGCGCGAAGCGGCGTTGATCGCTCCTGGGATGCTGGTCAAGCTGGTGTCCACGCGCACCAGGTCGATCTGCGCCGCGTCGGCGTAACCGACCAAGAATCCGGGCTGCGCCGGATTGGTTTGTGGCGACGCATCGACGGGCACTGCGGCGACGGTCACCGGCGCCAGCGGCAATCCGCCTATTTCATCCGTCAACAAGACTGACGCCCCGGACTCGCTCCACGGGTTGTAAAAGAGCGTGAGCGCCCCCGAGGTCTGGTTGGTCACCACGATTTCGCGGCCATCCGCGGTCGCGTCGATGCCGAACGGCTCGGGCAGCATCCGGGTCTGGATGGGGCTTTCCGACTGCTTCTTGCCGGCGCGGTGGCCGTCGTCGCAGGGCGAACCGGGCACCGCGGTGTCTTCTCCGCAATCGAGCGTATTTTGCGCGTCGGATTCGACACGGATCCAATGCAACGTGGCGTCGCCTCGCACCGGCAGGAACAGCCTGCCCAGGTCGCTGCTGCCGGTCACACTGTCAGGCCGCTTGCGATAAATGATGTCCGTCGCGAACGCGCCGATTCCGATCCGCGCGGTGATCAGCGGCACCGGATCGATCGGATTGCAACGCCCGGGATAGAGCAGCTTGTCGGCCTCGGAACGCTCGCCGGTTGGACAGGGCTCGAGGTCGTCGCCTACGCAGAAATGGCTGGCGACGTGGCTCGGCGTATCTTGATTGTCGCAGGTGCCGAGCGCGTAGCCCTGACAATCGAGCGTCGTATTGCAAGGACGCGGCACGACCCCCATTTGCGTTGGGTCCAAGAGGCTTCGGAATTGCTCGAGGTCATACGCAGCCAAAATCGAGGACGAGTACTGCAGATCGAAGTCGCTGTTGGCCACGTAGAGATGGCGCGCACCGGCCGCGCCGACCAGCGCGTCATCCAGCGCAAGTCCGGTCGGAAAATAGATCTCATTGGGTGGTGGTGGAACGCCATCACCAGGTGAGAAACACGCCGGAAAGAGGAGCAAAAAACACACTGCTCCGTGAAGCAAGGGTCGCATGGGCGCGCGGAGCCTAGCACCACTGCTCAGGCTGTTGTCAGCGGCAGATCGCCGCGATCGTTCAGCCGAGATCGAGAATGATCACGCCGCCGCGATCCGGAACATCTACTTCGTCCGACTCCGGCTTCGGCGCGGGCTGATACAGATCCACCGGCAGCTCGAGGCGAGGACGATCGAGCTCTTGTCGACGAGACTCCTCTTCCCGCCGCCTGATCTGATCGATGATGAACGGGGGTAGCATGGGAGCCTCGCTTTTCTCTAGCCTCGGCCTGAACGGGAGCCTACTCGAAAATGTAGCCACGTCTGTCTGGGGGTCAAGTTCCTGCAAAGCTTGAAGTTTTCGGCCCACTGTGTGGGATGTCGTGTGCTAGCCAACAAAACGCCCGCCCGGCAGTCCGACCGGTAAGGCGCTTGTCTGTAGAGTACGGCACTGATGAGGCTCTTTTTAGCCCCCCGCGCCCTTGGCCCCCCGGCCTCGGGCAACCTAGCGCGCGAAATGGCGCGTGGCGTTAGGACGTGGCCAAGGCGGTGGCTACTGCAGGTCGTCACGACGCTCGTATGCCTCGCCTATGCCTGCAGGGCGTGGGCGAGCGCCTTCCAAGTCGCTGACGAGAGCTGGGAGGGCACGAGCGAGCTGTATGCCTTGGCCCAGCACGAACTCGGGGCGCCGCGCGTCAGTGTCGTCGCTGCGCTCGACTACGAGCAGCTCAAGAAGGACGATGGCTTGCTCGTGCTCCACCCACAAGTGGATCTCGACTACGATCAACTCGCTGCTTTCCTGAAAGCCGGCGGACGCCTGGCTCTGCTCGACGATCGCGGCACCGGCGATCGCTTCCTCGCGCGATTCCAAATTCATCGCGTGGAGGCGCCGCAGCACCCGACAGAGTCCCTGCGCGACAATCCAAACCTCGCAATCGCGGTGCCTTCCGTCGAGGAGGTTGCTGGACAGGAGCAGAATCGGCACCCGATCGTGGCGCAGGTCGAACGCGTCGTCACCAATCACCCGACGGCGCTCGTTCATCCCAATCTGACGAGCGTGCTGAAAATCCCCGCGATCGGCGAGCCCGACGCGACGCTGGCGGTGACCGGGATCATCGCCAAGAGCGGTCGCCTGTTCGCGATGGGCGATCCGTCGACAGTGATCAATTTGATGCTCCGCTACCCAGGCAATCGTGCGTTCGCGAGCGGGCTCGTCAAGTACCTGGTCGAGAATGACGCCGGCCTCAGCCGCGGAGGCAAGCTCTACATCGTGACCAATGACTTCGCGCAAAAAGGGCGCTTCGGCGGCCACCCGGGCGCGCTCGGCGAACTAGCGAGCGCAGCGGACGCGCTCGGCGATTTCAGCAACGAGCTGCATCGCAGCGGGCTACCGAGTTCGTTCGCTCTCGCGTTGTCCGTGCTCTGCGCAGCCGCGATTTTGGCATGGGCCATTCGTAGCTCGGCGCGCACTTACCGCAGAACCGTGCCCGTTTACGCGGCCCGGGTCCCCGAGCTTGCCCAGGGCGGCCTCGCCGGCCGCGCGGCCGTCCTCGCCGCAAAAACCACGGACCCGGGGCTCCTGATCCTCGAGCTCCGTGCAGCACTGAGCGAAGGCCTGTGCCACCATTTGGCCCTGCCCAAGCTGAGTTCGCCCCAGCAGATCCAGCAGGAAGTGAGCCGGCAACGGGCGCTGTCAGGCTCGGCGAGCAGCGAGCTCGAGACCCTATTCCGCGAGCTCAGCCGGGCAGAGGAGGCGGTGATGGTAGGCAAGCGAACGCGACGAAATGCCGTGGACCTCGGCTCGCTCGAGCGAAAGGTGATGGAGATCCTCGACGAAATCGAGCACCGTACGGCGCGAGTCAGACCAACGGTTTAGCGACGATCCATGCAAGCCTTGATGGTGAACGAGCTCGAAGCCGCGCGCGAGCGGCTCGACGAAGTGCGGCGGCAGGTGGCGCGCATCTACATCGGGGATGTGAACGCGATCGACATGATGCTGGTGGCCATGTTGGCGCGCGGACACGTGCTGCTCGAGGGCGTGCCCGGTATCGCCAAGACCACGCTGGTCAAGACATTCGCCGCGACGCTGGGCTGCTCGGTGCGACGTGTGCAGTTCACACCGGACCTACTCCCGGCGGACATCACGGGTACCTACGTCCTCAATCCCAAGGACGGCACCTTCTCGCTGCGCGCCGGACCGATCTTCGCCAACGTCGTTTTGGCGGACGAGATCAACCGCGCACCCGCCAAGACACAATCGGCTTTGCTCGAGGCGATGCAAGAGCGGCAAGTGACGATCGAGGGCGATCGCTTCGTGTTGCCCGATCCGTTCTTGGTGCTGGCCACGCAAAATCCAATCGATCTGGAGGGGACTTATCCGCTGCCAGAGGCGCAGATCGATCGCTTCTTGATTCGAGTCTCCATGGGTTACCCGAGTGATCGCGATGAAATCGCGATGCTGCGCGCGCACGGCATTGCGCCGCCCGAGCCGTTTGCCGTGCTGTCGCCCGCGGACGCGTTGCAGCTGCAGTCAATCGCGGCGCGCGTGCACGTCGAGGACGATCTGTACGAATACGCCGTCGGGCTCGCCGGCTTCACGCGCAACCACGGGCGCGTGCTGCTCGGCGCGTCGCCGCGCGCGTCGCTCAGCATGCTGCGCGCGGCCAAGGCACACGCCGTGCTCAACGGACGCCCGTTCGTGACGCCGGACGACATGCGGCGCGTCGCGGTGCCCGTGCTCGCGCACCGCCTCGTGCTCACGCCGGAGCTCGAGGGCGACCCGCGCGCGCGCGGCTCGGTGATCGAAGAAGCGCTGGCCAAGGTCAGCTACCGACGCGCGGTGCGGCCGGTTTAGACCCCTACGTCGATTACGTCACCATCTCGACGCTGAAGTGGTGCTTCGGATCCCAGGCGATGCTCTTTTGAAGCCCGCTGATGTCGATCAACGAACTTATCTGCGAGACCGGACGACGAAGCTCGACGTGTGGATAAAATTCGTCGATGAGTGAAGGGACCGAGCGGTTTTTCACCTCCAGCGACAGCGCCGGATATTGCTGGTGGTAGCCCGGTAGGCCTGCTTCGAGAACCGCCACGATCAGCGCGGCCGCGTCCGAAAACATCAGGTAACCAAGCAGCTCGCCGAAGTTGAGCCATTTGGGGTCGACCGGCCTACCGCGGCCGGTAAAGATCGGCGCGAACTGCTCGCTGAGCAGCATCGGAAAACGGAGGCTCGTTGCGCTCAGCGCCGAATCCTCGCGCGCGTGCTCTTCGAGCAGGCGCTCGGCGAGTTCCTTGCTGAGCGCGTAACAGTTGATGCCCGGGTTTCTGGGCGCCGCGCCGTCGAGGGGTAAATACGGCACCGGGTACGGTGGCTCGAGCTTGCCGCCGTTCGGCATGCGCAGCATCACTTGCACGGAGCTCGCAAACGCGATGCGACGCACACCGAGATCCGCGGCGGCGCGAAAGACATTGGCGTTCATCGCCGTATTTTCACTGAGAATGCGCTGCGGCGGCGGCCCGCTGAACACGTTCGGGTGGTTGCCAATGTGCGCGACGGCGTCCATCCCGGCCAGGAGCTCGTACGCGGCGAGATCGCTGCACAGATCGGCGAGCTTGAGCTCGACCTCGAGACCGGGGCGATAGCGGCGGTCGGTCGCGCGGACCTCGTGACCGCGCTCACGCAACGAGGAGCAAACTGCCGAGCCGAGCTTACCGGCGGCGCCAGTGACCAGAACCTTCATCGTGGATCGGCGCCTCAATAGCACGGCTCTCCACGATTCGACTCAAAAAGACGGGCTCGAGCCCCGGGGCTTTCAGGCCGCTCGGCGCGCCAAGTAGCGGAGACCCGAGGCGATCGGCTCACGATGAGAAAAGCGCTCCTCGAGCAAGTCGAGTTCCGCCGTCAGCGTCTGCGACAGCTCAGGACCCTCCCCCAATTTGAGCAAGCTTTCGAGCAGGTTCCAGCGCAAAAGCCACTCCTCGGGGTGATCTTGCTGGAGCTCACGGTGGATCTGCTCGAACGCCGCTACCGCGCGGGCTCCAAGCAAGGAACGGTGAACGGCCAGCGCTCGCTCGTAAAGCGAAAGCAGAGCGCACTCGCTCGCGTCCAGTGAGCGCGGCCGAGGGACGGTTCGGCGATTTGGCTCGCTGGGTTCGAAAAAATTGGCGTCCAGCGCGCCCGGCGTCGCCGTCACGAGCTCGCTGCCCGTCGGTAGCTCGAGCAGCGCGCCGCGCGACACGAAGCCGAGCGAACCTTCCAGCGTCATTGTGTAGTCCGTCAGTCTGAGAGCGCCTGCTTGTCCACTCGCGGCGACGCGCGGCGAGCCCCAGCTACCCGTGACCACCAACCCGGAGCGAAACTCCCAACGAACGCCGGCACCGGTCGCGATGGGAGCGCACGCGAGATCGCTCAGGGCACGCCCGTCCTTGAGGCGTCCGAGCGGAACGCGATACGGCTCGCGTTCCGGCGCAAGGCGACCGAGCAACGTTTGATCTCGACCGAGCCCGATCGGGCCGCGCAAGCTGAGCACGCCCGCCTCGACGTCGCCGATGAGCTGCTCCGGCACGCCGCACACGAATGCGCCGCCTTCGAGCACGAAGCTCGTGAGCTCCCCGCTCGCGAGCGCGGCTGCAAGCGCGTGAGCGCGACCTCGCTCGGACGCGAGCGAACGCTCGACTTCCGACAATACGTCGAACAGGCGCTCGAAGTTTGGCACGACGAACAGCTGCGGTTGCGGCTTCGTGATGTCGTACGCTACGTCGCAACACGCCGCGCTCAGTGGCAGCTTGCGCACCGCGGGATCGTGACACGAGTAGCTCTCCCAAAGCGACGAGAGCAGGCCCGCACCGTACAGCTTGTACTCAGCCGGCGTGCCGACGAGGCCGTATTCCGCCGTCCACCAGTACAGGCGAGCGACGCGCGCGGCTTCGCTCGCCTCGCGAATCGCTCCGGTCGCCGCCTGTACGCGCGCCTCGGCTGCCGCAATCTGCGCGGCGTTCGCGCCTGGCGTCTCTTTGAGCTCGGAGAGTTCGAAGATCGCTCGATACACGGCCGCGTCTTCCGGCGTCGCGAAGGCGCGCCGACCGAGCTCCCCGACCTTCCTCAGATAGGCGGCATAAATCGGATCCGGCAAGATCGGCGCGTGCCCGGCGGCCTCGTGAATGATGTCCGGCGCGGGCGTATACACGAGATGGGCGCGCGTGCGCATGTCGGCCGCAATCGGCAAGATGCCCGCAGCCTGAAACTCTTGAAACGCGCGTGGCGGAATGAAGCCGTCGACGCATACGGCGCCCCAACCAAAGCGCGCGAGGCAGGCCGCCATTTCCGCAATGCGCGGGATGCGCTCGACGGAAAGTCCCGTTGCAGCGAGCCCATCACGGTAGGCAGGATGCGCGGTTTGCGCCAGGCGCGAGTAGGTTTGCAGGAGCACGAACCGCCAGACGGCTTGATCGATTTCGGTGTACTGCGCGTAGTCCTGCTCCACCACGAACTGTGCGAGGTGCGCCGGGATCGGCGAGGGCTGCTCTGGGCTCGTCGCGTCAGCCACGATGCTAGTGTAGCAGCGCGCGACTACTCGAGCAGGGATGAGCCTTCGAGCAGCGCCGTCGTGACGTTTGGCACGGGCACGGCTGGCAGGTCGAAGGCTTCGCCGAAGGCGACAAACACGGCTCCCAATGGAACGCGGTAGCCCGGCGTCAGCGGAAAGCCCCAATCGAGGCGAAAAATAAGACGATCGAGCTCGGGAAAGAGCACTCTCAAGCCGGCCCCTACCGACTGCTTGACGCGAAAGTCTCGCACGCGATCGGCCGCGTCGCCGAGATCGTAGAATAGCCCCGCGCCGACTTGCGCCGACCAGACGTCGACCGAGCGCGTGCGAAACTCCGCGTTGAGACTCACCTGGTCGGCGCCCGCAAAGGCGCCGACTGGATAGCCCCGCAGGCGACCCTCTCCGCCGAGAATATTGCGGCGATTGAGGTAGTTGTGAAATCGATCCAACACGAGCCCGTCGAGCACGAAGCGCCCGAGGCCTGTGCGCGGTGATACCGCGCGCAGCTGCGCGAGCGCGAGCGCGTAGTCCCGCGAGTGCGCGGCGTACTCGAGGCGCGAACCGACCAGCGGAAGCACGAGTCCGTCGCCGATCGGGAACGTGTACGACAGCGCGGCCTCCGTGCCGATCAAATCGCGCGATGAGCCGACGATTGTGCTCGCGGGATACGCGCGCAGCAAAAGGTCATAGCCGCGTTGATAGTCCTCCTGAAGCCCGAGCGTCTCGATCTCGAGCCGTCTGTCGAAATCGCTGCGATGCGCGTGCAGCTGCGCGAACGGGCTGATGCGTTGGTCGGAGACGGGCAGCTGATTGTTGACGAATTCGAGCGCGGCGCGCGGATCGTACGCGCTGAGGTCGAATGGGCGATACACGCGTCGATCGGCCTCGGCCCCGAGTGACAAATCGTACTTGAAACGACGACCGAACGAGCGCGTGAGCTGATATCCCCCATAAAGTCGGTCTCGGTGAAACTCGATTGGAATGCCGTCGTTACCGGGAGTGACCTTGGCGTCGTAGCGCGCGAGCGAGACATCGACGAAACGACGCGACACGTCGTAGCGCCACAAAAACGACGTTCCCCAAGCCCAGCGCGTATCGAGGGCGTACAGGGGCAAGCCATAACGCAAATCGCCGTACGAGCCTTCTTCGGCGCCCGTGCTGCGGTTCCAGACGAGGCTGGCGTCGGCGCTGCCCAGAATGTGTGTTCCGAGCGGGCGGTGCGCGAATTGGAGGCCGGTCGAAACCGCCCCCGGGTCGAGCACGAGCAGGCCTCCTACCAGGGCGTGCGCTCCGGCCGCGTTGGTCTCGCTCGGATTGAGCAACAAGTAGTTGATGTGGCCGTTGGCCGACTGCACGTTCCAATTGAGACGAATGCTCCAGACGTCCTTGGTGATCACGATCACGCGCACGCGATCCGGCGCCGAGCCGCGTGCCGTGACCACCAGTACGACCGAGAGCTGCGGGTGTGCTCGCAAATTGCGGGCGATCTCGTCGGCCTTGGCTTGTGAGTAGCGATCACCGACCTCGAATAGGAACTCATGACGGATGACCGCTTCGCGGCTCGTGGTGTGAAACACGTTCAACAAATCGGGCACCGGGTCGCGCTCGTCGAAGACCTCGACGCGACGGACCTCGATCGACTCGATCCACTTGCCTTCCGGCGTCGGATCGAGCTCGAGCTTTCGCGTCTCGAGCGTCTCGGCGACCAGCGACTGCTCGAGCGGCGACAGCTCCACGGGCTCGGCCAGGGCGGAGCGTGCGCTCAGCGCGGTCAGCAGGAACGCGCAGCAAAGGCCCTGCATTTTGGCGAGGAGCGTCACAGAGCGATCTAGGCTAGCCTTGCGCCTCCGTGCAGGTCCACCCGACTCGCACCAGCGTCGACTTGGCGATCACCGGACTCAGCACCGTGCTCGCGGGGCTGGTTTTACAACAAGCCGTGATCGTGGCTTGGGGCAGCTCGCTGTTGGTCGGGCTCGCGCTCGCTCGGGCGGTCACCGAGATCGGCGTTGCGCGCATTCGCGGCGCCGGCTTCGAGATGCTCTGGCGAGAAAAGCCGCGGACCGTGCGCGTCGCGCGCGCGGAGGCCGTCGAGATTCAAGCGGAGGTGCGCAATCGCGACTCACGCGCGGCGCGCTTTTCGGGGCTGCGCGCCGTCGCATCGCCCGAGCTGTCGATTGAAATCGTCCCAGAGCGCGGGGAAGTGCCCGGCGGCGGTCGCCTCGCCGTCACCTTGCGCGTCGTCGGCACGCGCGCCGGGCGTTTCGGCATTCACGGCTTGTCACTCGAGGTACAGGGCGGCCCAGGCCTGTACGAGGTGCCGCTGACGTTCGCCAACCCGTATGGGGTCGATGTCATGCCCCGGGCCTACAAGTCGTTCGCGCAGAGCGCGCGCGGCGGTCGCAGCCATCAGGTCGCCGATCGGGGTCGACCCGGTGTGATCGCGGGCGGCGGTGACGAGCTACGCGAACTACGCGAACTGGTCGCCGGTGACCCCTTTCGGCGCATCGCCTGGAAGGCCAGCGCCAAACGCGGGAAATTACTGGTTCGCGAGTACGAGCGCGAGGAGCGCGACATCGTGTGGCTCGTGCTCGATGCCAGCTGCGAGCTGCTCGCCGGCGCGCCCGGACGCGCGCCGCTCGACGTCGCGATCGACGAGGTCGCGACTTTCGCGGTGCGCCACGCTGCGCGTGGGGATCGCGTCGGACTCGCGATCGTGGCCGCCCGCGCCCGCGCGTTCATCACTCCCGATCGCGGGCCTGGCCACACGGTGAAGCTCTTGTCGGCACTCGGGGAAGCTACCAGCGTGCTCGACGCGGATCGCTGTGGTCTCGACGCGAACGAGCTCGCGTCGCGCGCGCTCGAGCACATGCGGCCACTCGACCCCGCGTCCGCTTCGCGGGTTCGAGCGAGTGAGCTCGAACGCGTCGCGCGGCGCGCCGACCGCTTGCGCGTCCGCGCACCCTTCAAAGCCGGTGAAGTCTTGGCCGCCACGCGCACTGACCGCAGCCTGCGCCGTTACCTGGCGAGCTTCGGCATCGGCGTCCCGGCGCGGCTCGAGCCCGAGCGCGGTCAAACCGATCTCGAACTGATTCGTCTGCTGCGGCGCCTACCGCGGGAGAAGCCGAAGCCGAGCTTGATCTACCTGTGGTCGCCCGCGCCGGATCCCGACGAGCGCCGGTTGCTCCTACGTGCCCTGGCCGAGCTACCACGACGACGCCAGCTCGCTTGGCTGCCGATGCGACTCGATGCGGGACTCGAAGCAAGCGATAGCGACGCGTCGCGCGCTGCCGTCAGCGCGCTCGCCGTGCGCGCGCGCGTGCAGCACGAGCGTGGGCTCGAAGCGCTCGCTCGGCTCGGCGTGCGCGTCGAGCGCGTGTCACTGCCCGCCGTCCAGAGCGCGCTTCGGATCGAACACCAGCACGTCGCGGTCGAGCGCGACCTGCCCGTCGACCCGGACGCGAACGTGCCAGACGCCGAGCAGCTGCCCGGCGCGCAATAGGATCGGCACGTCGAGCCGAGGCTCGCCTACCCGCGCTCGCGCATCGCCCAGCTCGACCACCCGCTCGCCGCCGCCGTCGGCGGCCTTGCCGCGGAGCGGCCTCGCGATCTCCCAGGCTACCGGGATCTCGCGCGCGGGTGGGCTTTTGAAGTCGATGCGAATGCCGACGCTCTGCTTGGCCGTATCGAGCTCGAAAGGCAGCTCCCGACGATCTTGAATCTGCCCACCAAAAAACACGCCGAACGCGGCGCGCTCGACGAGCGGCGTCGGCGACTTTTCGTCATGACAGCCCGCCGACAGCCCGAGCAGCGCCATCAGGACCAAGCGCGCACGACTCATCTCGAAAGCTCCTGCTCCATCCGGGCAAAGGCGGCGACGCCGAGCGTCTCACCGCGAGCGTCCAGATCGATGCCTGCGCGCGCGGCCGCCGGAGCGAGATCGCCGAGTCCGTCCCAGGCATTGCGCAGTTTTTTACGTCGGCTTTGAAAAGCTTGCCGCACGAGCGCGCGAAAGCGCGGCGTCTCTTCCACGCGCCCAGCGCGCGGCGTGAGAACGACCACGGCGGAGTCGACGCTCGGCTGCGGATAGAACGCGCCGCGGCGGATCACGAACGCGCGCGATACGCCGTAGGCGGCTTGCGTGAACACCGACAGCGCGCCGTAGTGCTCGCTGCCCGCGACGGCTGCCAGACGCTCGGCGACCTCCAACTGGAGCAAGAACACGACCCGCTCGAGCTCCGCCGCGAGTGAGATCGCCATTTTGAGCAGTGGGCCCGAGATTTGGTAGGGCAGATTGCCGGCCAGCACGTGCGGCTGCGGGAAACCCTCGAGTAGTGCCTTGACGTCAATCGCCTTGGCGTCGGCCTCTTCGACGCGCAGACGGCCCGCGCCGAGATCGGTCGCAAACCGCTCGCGCAAAATCGGGATCAGATCGCGGTCTCGCTCCACCGCCACGAGGTGCTGCGTTCGTTCGAGCAACGGTGCGGTCAACGCGCCAAGCCCCGCCCCGAGCTCGACCACGCTCGCTCCCTCGGGAACCAGCTCCGCAATGCGCCGGCACAAGTTCTCATCGGCCAGAAAATTCTGGCCGAACTGGCGCTTGGCTCGGAGGCCCCGGCTGACCAACTCCGCCTTGGGGCCGCGCTCGTTCAATGTGGCGCGTCACCCTCTTGGGAGGGAGTGGGCGCCTCCTCCTCAGTCGACGTCGAGCCGTAGTCCTGAGCGGCACCAAAAGAGAGCTCGTCCATCGTGCGCAGACGCGGCGGCGGCGGATCGCCATAGAGCTCGAGCTGCGCTGCCGCCCACAGCTCGCGAGCCACGAGCGCGCCGTGCTCGGCACCGTGCAGATCTCCGTCGAACTTTTCGAGCGCCTCGTCCGCTTCCTTGAGCTCGAGACGCGCGAGGACTGGGTCTACGTCTGCCTTGGTGATGAAGTGATCGGTGATGAGTACGGCCTGGTCGTCCGCGATCTCGGCAAAGCCCGCGCCGACGGCGACCAAATGCTTTTCGCCGTTCTCGACGTAGCTGACGATGCCAGTAGTGAGCGCCGCCAGCAGCGCCACGTGTCCGGGCAGCACTCCGAACTCGCCGTCCACGCTCGGCGCGGTGAACTCGCTGACGTCCGTCTTGAGCTTCAGCCCGTCCGGCGTCACGATTTCGAGGTGGACTTGCCCGCTTTCCATCAGGCCGCTGCCTGCTTCAACTGCTGCGCCTTGGCTTTGGCTTCTTCCACGTTGCCCACCATGTAGAACGCTTGCTCCGGCAGATCGTCGAGCGCGCCCGACAAGATCTCCTTGAAGCCCGCGATCGTCTCCTTGAGCGGCACGAATTTACCGGCCAGCCCGGTGAACTGCGCGGCGACGAAGAAGGGCTGCGACAAGAAGCGCTGAATCTTGCGCGCGCGGGCGACGACGAGCTTGTCGTCCTCGCTGAGCTCGTCCATGCCAAGAATCGCGATGATGTCCTGCAAGTCCTTGTAGCGCTGCAAGGTCTTCTGCACCTGACGCGCGATGCCGTAGTGTTCTTCCCCGACGATTTGAGGCGAGAGCATGGTGCTGGTCGAGTCGAGCGGATCGACTGCCGGGTAAATGCCGATCTCGGAGATCGCGCGGTTCAGCACGGTGGTGGCATCGAGATGCGCGAACGCGGTGGCCGGCGCGGGGTCGGTCAGATCGTCCGCCGGCACGTAGATGGCCTGCACGCTGGTGATGCTGCCCTTCTTGGTGGACGTGATGCGCTCCTGCAGCATGCCCATCTCCGTGGCGAGTGTCGGCTGGTAGCCGACGGCGCTCGGCATGCGACCGAGCAACGCGGACACCTCGCTGCCGGCCTGCGTGAAGCGGAAAATGTTGTCGACGAACAACAGCACGTCCTGTCCCTCTTCGTCGCGGAAGTACTCGGCCGCGGTCAGCGCGGAGAGCGCCACGCGCGCGCGCGCGCCGGGCGGCTCGTTCATCTGCCCGTAAACCAGTGCGGTCTTGCTGAGCACGGTCTCGCCGCTCTCGAGCTTGGACTCGCTCATTTCCAGGTAGAGGTCGTTGCCCTCACGGGTGCGCTCGCCGACCCCTGCGAAGCAGCTCACGCCGCCGTGCGCCTTGGCTACGTTATTGATGAGCTCCATGATCAGCACGGTCTTGCCGACGCCCGCGCCACCGAACAGACCGATCTTGCCGCCCTTGCGGTACGGAGCGAGCAGGTCGATGACCTTGATGCCGGTCTCGAAGATCTCCACGTTCGTGCTCTGGTCCACGAACGACGGCGGCTCGCGGTGAATGCTGAGCTTGCGCTTGGCGTTGACCGGACCCTTTTCGTCTACCGGACGACCCACCACATTCAGGATGCGGCCGAGCACCTCTCGCCCGACGGGCATTTGAATCGGCGCGCCCGTGTCGGTTACTTCCGCCCCGCGCACGAGGCCCTCGGTCGCGTCCATCGCGATCGCGCGCACCATCGACTCACCGAGGTGCTGCGCCACCTCGAGCACCAGGTTCTCTTTCTCGTTCGAGATCGACGGATTGCTGAGCGTCAGCGCGTTCAAGATCCTCGGCAGTTTGCCCGCCGGAAACTCCACGTCCACCACCGGGCCGATGACCTGAGTAACTTTGCCTTTGTTCATTGCGTGCGCGCGTTTAGCACGGGCCCCCTCACTCGAAAAGCCGCATTTGGCCGTGGCGATCCGTGGGCCGACGAAAGGTGCCGCTCGGGGCGGGCCTGGGCTCTCCGCAGTTCATACCGAGCCGTCGCGCGGTTTGCTCGAACAGGGTGGAAACCGTGCGCATGTACTCTCCGTCTCCTTCCATGCGCGAGCCGAAATTCGGGTCATTCAGCTGGCCGTTGCGCATCTCGCGCACGCGCTTGAGCACCTTGTCCGCCGAGAGCGGAAACCCAGCGCGCAAGCGCTCGACGAACACCTCCGCGACGTTCCCAGGCAAGCGCAGAGCAATCAACGCCGCGCGCTCGGCGCCGGCCTCGCGAGCGGCCGTGAGTACATGCACGAGTTCGCGATCCGCGAGGCCCGGGATCAGCGGCGCGATGTTGACCGACACGGGGATGCCGAGCGCGCTCAAGCGCCGAATGGTCTCCACCCGCCGGCGCGGCGTCGGCGCGAGCGGCTCGATCGCGCGCGCTGTCTGTGGATCCCAAAATGGAATCGTAATCGTCACGGACGCGATGCCTAATGCGGCGAGCTCGGCCAGAAGTTCCGCGTCGCGCTCGACGAGCGCGGACTTGGTGATGATGTGCAGCGGATTTCTGTATTCGCGACATACCTCGAGGCAGCGGCGCGTCAGCTCGTAGCTCGCTTCGAGCGGCTGATAGCAATCCGTGTTGCCGCTGAACAAGATGAGCTCGCCGAGCCAGCGCGGTTCCTCGAACGCCTCGCGCAGAAGTTCCCCGGCGCGCGGCTTGATCACGATCTTGCGTTCGAAATCGGCGCCCGAGCCAAAACCGAGGTACTCGTGCGACGGCCGCGCGTAGCAATACCAGCAGCCGTGCGCGCAACCCCGATAGGGGTTCACGCTGTAGCGAAAGCCGAGATCGGGACTGTCGTTCTTGGAGAGGATCGAACGCGATTGATCCTCGTAGACCGCGAGCGGGATCTCCGGCGTTTCCTCGAAATAGCTGACGGTCTCTCGGCGCCAAGGATTGACGGGATTGATGAGAGGAAGCGGGCGCACGAGTCAGCATGGCTGAATGTACGTTCAGGTAAAGAAAATCCCGCGGTACACGCCGCTTTACGCACAAAAGCGGCGCTCGGGATCCGGCGGTGCCCTTTCCAGATGGCGGATTTGGAGTATGTGCAGGCGGTGATCGGACAGGAGACACTCGACCGCGTCCGACGTGAAGTCGGTATCGTCGAGCTGGTCGGAGAAACGGTACGACTGCAAAAACGTGGGCGGAGCCACGTCGGGGTGTGTCCGTTTCACAAAGAGAAAACGCCCAGCTTCCACGTCAACGCGGAGCGCAACTTCTACTACTGCTTCGGCTGTCACGAGTCCGGTGACACGATCAAGTTCGTGCAGCGCGTGGAGGGACTCGAGTTCATCGACGCCGTACGCCACTTGGCCGAGCGAGCTGGCATTCCGATCGTCGAGACGGCGTCGGAGCCGGAACGAAAACAACAAGCCGAAGCTCGCAGACGCCAGCAGGAGCTCTACGATATCGGCAACGCCGCAGCGAGCTACTTCGAGCGCATGTTGCGTGAGCATCCGCTCGGCGCGCACGCGCAGGCCGAGCTCGTGCGGCGTGGGCTCGCCGCTGAGCAGGCCACGTCTCTGGTTGCCGACGCCCTGCAAGCGTTTCGGATCGGCTACGCGCCGTACGGCTGGGACGGGCTCGGCAAAGAGCTGGCAAGTGGCGGCTTCAGCG
>DASXKQ010000237.1:0-2163 GCA_036496745.1 Polyangiaceae bacterium | reverse complement strand
CCCCCTCGGTCAGGATAGTTGTCGCCTCCCGGTTCTCGACAAACGTGGGCGGAGAAACCGACAGAAGACATGCGAGCGACGTATCAACGATTTCCGCAAGACGTTCAGGAAGCGGCAGCCCGGCGGTATTTGACGACGGATTTGACGCAGCGGCAGGTAGCGGAGGAGTTTGGCGCTAGTAGCTGGAGCATTCGAACCTGGGTGCACCAAGCCCAGGAGCGAAGCGCCGTGGCAAAGAAATCGAAACGAGCGACTAACGCAGAGCGGCGCAGTACGGAACAGCGCAGTGCGGAGGAGAAGCTGCGGCTCTTGCTCGAGGCTCGCGCTCTGACCGAAGAGCAGCTGGGTGAGTTTCTCCGTCGCGAAGGGCTGCACGACGGTGACCTGGAACGTTGGCGCGCAGAAGCGCTCGGCGGTCTCGGCGGGCAGCTCCACAACGACGCCGACCGCCGCCGCATCGCGGAACTCGAGCGCGCCGCCTTGAAGCAGCACAAGCGTCTGCGTGAGGCCGAAGCGCTGCTGGAGCTCCAAAAAAAAGTCCAAGCGCTGTGGGGGGAAAAGGAAGACGACACGACCGAGGACTGAGAGACCGACTGATCGAGCTCATCGACAACGCGGTCGACGGCGGAGCGCGTATCGATCCCGCCTGCCGACTGTTGGGGTTGTCGGCGCGCACGGTGCAGCGGTGGCAACGTGCTCCGAAGATCGACGATTCTCGCGCCGGCCCCCGAACGGCGCCGACGCACAAGCTGACGGACGAAGAAAAGGACCGCATCGTGCAACTCGTCAACGAGCCTGAATACCGCAACCTGAGCCCGGAACAGGCCATAGCGAAGCTCGCCGACGCGGGCATCTATGTCTGTTCGGAACGCTCCTTGCGCCGGGTGCTGGCCGAGCGCCGGCTCGACCGCTATCGGCAGCGCAGCAAGCCCGCCGTGGCGCAGAACAAGCCTCGGCAGTATGCGGCGCGCGAGCCACTACGCGTGCTGAGCTGGGACATCACCTACCTGCGCAGCTCGACCATCCGAGGCAGCTATTTCTACTTGTACCTGTTCCTCGACATCTGGAGCCGCCGCATCGTGGGCTGCGCAGTGCACGAAACCCAGAGCGCCGAGCTCGCCGCTGACGTGCTGCGGTCGCTCTGCGACGAGCACGATCTGGAAACCGAAAAGCTCGTCGTCCATTCCGACAACGGCGCGCCGATGAAGGGCTGCACCATGCTCGCCCTGATGCAATCACTCAGCATCACCGCATCGTTTAGCCGACCCAGCGTCAGCGACGACAATGCGTTTGCCGAGGCCCTTTTCCGCCATCTCAAGTACGCCCCGAGCTATCCCAGCAAGGGCTTTGCTTCGCTCGATGAAGCTCGTGATTGGGTTTCCCGCTTCGTCACCTGGTACAACACCCAGCATCTGCATTCGTCCATCGGCCTGGTCACCCCCGACGATCGTCACCACGGGCGCGACATTCCGATCCTGGAAAACCGGCGCTCCGTCTACGCTGCCGCCCAGACGCGCCACCCACGCCGCTGGACGGGCACGCGACGTCGCTGGAGTCGCCCCGCGATCGTGACCCTCAACCCAGAACGCATCGTCCTGGCCGGCCCCAGGACCCGGTCCGACGCCGCGTAAAACTCACGACCAAATGCGACAACTATCTTGACGAGCTCCGGCCTCGGCGCCCGCGTCTACGGGCTGGTCCGGCGCTGAGAACTCGCGCGGCTGTCTGGAACTCTTGCAATCATTCCGGAAACAGCTAGGGTCACGCGACCCGCGCGCCGGAATCGTCCGATTTCGCGGGTTAGTCCCGGGGCGTAGCGCAGCCTGGTAGCGCATCAGACTGGGGGTCTGAGGGTCGCTGGTTCGAATCCAGTCGCCCCGACTATTTGGGTGCCCCATCCGACGCCGACGCCGTCGTCGTCGCCTTCCGGCGTCGGGTGCTCTCCGCCGTCGCGTGGTATTTTACACTGCAATGAACGTCCTCAAGGCCCACGTCGAGAACGGTCGCATCGTTGTCGACGAGCCTACGAATCTCCCGGAAGGCACCGTGCTACGCGTCGTAGCTCTGAGCGACGGTATGGACGTCGAAGAGCGTGCCGCGCTCGAGCGATCGATTGAGGAAGGCTACGAGGACTTTGAGAGGGGTGACGTCGAGGATGCTTTC
>DASXKQ010000236.1:0-10351 GCA_036496745.1 Polyangiaceae bacterium | reverse complement strand
AGAAATAGATCCTCACCGCCGCTCAGCCGAAGCGCGGGACCGAGCCCCTCGCGGAGTCCGATTGGTCGTACCAAATGTTACAAGCAAGTGGGCTTCGAATCGGGCCGCGGCGTGCGGGGTCGCATCAGTGCGCGTTTTCCTGCATGCAATCCGGGACTGGTCCGTATAGCGCGAGCCCAGCGGCGTACAGGCTTTGACACTCGCTCGCGCAATCCGTCGTCGAACAACTCAGCATGCACGCGCTCAAGTTGGCGCAATCCACGTTCGCCAAGCACAGCGCCATTTCGTCCGCGCAGGCTGAGCCATCCGCACAGTCCGGACAGGGCGCGCAAGTGCCGACGTCGTTGCAGATCGCCCTACCCGCGTCGGGGGTCGGGTCGAGCGCGTCGTTCGCGGCGTCCGCCAGCGAGCTCGCATCGCGGCCCGGGTCGGACGTAGTCGAGTCGTCGCTCGCTACTGCGTCGCTGGCGTCGGACTCGCTAGGCCCCGCATCCGGCGGCGAGCCACCGCCGTCGGGATGTGCCGCATCCGGCAAACCAGGACCGCTGCCTGCTTGTGAGAGCAGCCCGCTCGAGCCCGCAGCGGCGAGCATGAGAGCGCGTTGATCGACGCTACAGGCCGCGCTCGCGCAAAGCAGCGCGGCGAGCATCCGCGGCGCCCCAATGAAACGAGCCGGCGACGACATGCGCGGGACTATACGCTGGCCCGAAGCACGCGAGCCGAAGCCTCGGATCTCCAGCACGCGAGATCCGAGGCTTTTTCGTGACCAAACGGTGCGCTCGGTTACAGGCCCGAGGCGAGCGCCGCGGCGTCCGCCAAGAGCTGCTCGGCTTGGCTGATCCAGGTCTGCGCTTGGGTCGTGTCGATCGGCGTGTTCGCGAAGGTGGCTCCGTCGAGCGCGCTGCGAACGGCTACGGCCAGGTTGTCGCGCCGCGTGACGAGCGCGGCGAGCGACGCCTCGAGCGAGGTATACGTCGCGTCGTCGCTCTTCAGCGCGTGCGTCGACACCGTCAATGTGGCGAGCGCGAACGGCCCGAACGGCGCCTGGATCTCTTTGTAGGCCGAGCCGAGCGCCTCGACCGTGCTCAGGTTGCCGCTGACGGAAGACGCCTGGGCGCTTGGCATCAGCACCTGGGTGATTGCGCGCCCGTCCGCTTGATACGTGTCGCGTAGCCCGACCAAGCTGAGAATGGTCGGGCGCACGTCGGTGTGGTCGGTGAAGGTCACGTTGTCACCCTGCGCCACCACGCCCGGTCCCACGAAGCCGATCCACGTGTTACCGATTTCCGGTTGGATATCGCCGTGGTTCCAAGCAAACGCCGGATTGATGCACGTCTCACAAGTGGACGTCGGAAAATCCGTGATGAAGTAGTCCGCGTCCGCGAAGAACGTGAACTGCGCGTTCCGCGCCGGATCGCCCGTGGTAAACATGTGGAGGGCCTTCATGCCGGTCTGGTCGACCATCTGCGTGAGCAGCGGGTCGGTCGCGCCGGTGTACGGATTGACGGCCGTGATGCCGGCGATCGTGCGCTCGAATTGGCGCGTGTCTGGGTCGGTTTGCCCGAGCGCGCCGACGCCTTTCTTCGCCAAATAGAAGGGCGGCGCGTCGTCGCCGTGCACCGTGAACGTGTCGGGGCCGCTGGAAGCCAGGAACTTGGCGGCCAGATCCGGGAATTGGTGGGTGACCAGTGTGTCGATGTTGGAGTTGATCTCACCGACCTGATTGGTCCAATCGCACGGAGTGGTCACGCCGTCGCAGTCGACCGGCGTGGGCGTGCCGCCCACGAAGTGATCGCCTTCGTCCACCGTGAAGACGAACAACGTGTTCGACTTGTCGATCCCGTCCGCAGCAAGCCGCGCGAAGAAATTGGCGAACGCGGTATCGTAGTCCTTGAGCTGCTGGACGTAGCCTGGGTCACCCGGGCCGAACGCGTTGTGCGCATTGCCCGCGACGCCGTGGAAGTCGTGCGCGTCCGAGATGTACGCGAACGTGACGGGAATGCCGTGCTCCTGCATGGCCGCGACGTACGAGAGCGATACGGCCGCTTCCATCCCGTCGAAGCCTGGGAAGCCCGGCTGCCCGAACGGGTCTTGAATGGGCTGGCCGAGCAAGTCGGTGAGCGCGACGGACGCGGGCTGACCCGTGAGCAACGGATCGATCGCCTGAGCGCCGAACAGGCCCTTGAAGCCGGTGTAGCCACCGGGCTCTTGCGGCAGCGAGTCGGTCTGCCCGTTCGCGCAGGTCGCCGAGCCCTGAGCGCAGTGCACGGCGAAGCCGACCAGATCCGTCTGGGCGAGGTTACGTGCGGCGCTGCCGGACGCCGCAGAGGCCGACGCGGTTGCCTCGGCGAATTGCGGGGAACCCGCGCCGAACACCTTGGTCACGTCTCCGCTCGAACCCGTGCCGGTGTTCTCGAGCACGATGTTGGCGGCAGCTACCGCGCCGACGTCGCAGCCCGCGCGCGTAAACGTCGTCCAGGGAGCCGGCGTGTTCGTACCGTCCGGGCCGACCATATTCGGCACCGTGAGGCCCGCGGCGGCGGGATCCGTCCAGTAACCGAAGCTGCTCGGAAACTGAAAGCCCCCGGTGGCGGTGATGCGCACGTAGCTGTTCGACACCGTTTGGCCATGACGATCGGGGTACATGCCGGTGAGCGTCGAGAGAATGCCGCCACCCGTGTGCGAAATCAGCACGGTGTGGTCGTTGCTGAGCATGCTGCCGCTCGTGCGAATGAACGACAAAAGGCTGGGCATTTGCTCGAGATCGGAGGGAACCACCGTGCGATCGCGACGTAAATGCGTATTGTCGAATTGCAGGTAGATCACGTGTTTGATCGCGCCTGCGCCGTTCTGCAATGCGCAAGTCGCGTTGCCCGTAGCTGCGGTGCAGTTGACGGTCACCCTGCTCGTGTCGGCGCACGACGCGGCGGGGTCGCCATCGGACGCGGTGAGCGTGATCGTAACGGAGCCCGCGGCCGTGCAGGTGAAGCGCGGATTTTGCGCGGTTGGGTCGCTGAACGCGCCCGAGCTCGCGGACCACTTGTAGCTGAGCGGTGACGGCGCGTTGTCCGTGTCGTGTGCCGTGGCGCTCAGGGTGAGCGAAGAGCCGACCAACACCTCGCTCGGATTGGCCGAGACAGCGTCGATCGCCGGACACAGATTCAAGCTGCCGTTGACCATCACGCTGCCGTTGCGCGGCGCTTCATGACAAGTCAGATGCACGGAGACGGCGGAGGTTTGGTGCGCCACGACGTTGAACGTCGCGGAACCTGCGCAGCTCTCGGAGCCGTCCGTGGATGTCGCGCTGAGCGTGATCGAAAAGCCGCTGCCGGCGGGCAGCCCGCCGATGACCGACGCGATGGTCGTGCTGTTCGACACGTCAATCGCCCCGGATTTCGTGAAGCCGGCGGAGCCGGTGATCGCATAGCTCACGGTGTTGATCGTGACCCCCGGCTGAATTTGTAGAGCGAGACCGATCGAGCCGCCGCGCTCACTTGCTTGCGTCGGGTCCGTGCCGTCGCGATTGCTCGAGCACGCCGTCACGGCGTAGCAACAAGCGAGCACCGTCATCGTCAAGGACGCGCGAGAAATCCTTCGAATGGTCACTTTGCAGCCTCTTTCTGTTTATGCGAGCAGCGCGCGTCGACGCGCTGCTCGCGGCCCCTCTCTGCAAGTCGGGTTCCAACGCGCGGGCGCGTTCGACGCGGCCCAATTTGCGGGCGAACGCGCGAGTGCCCCATTGTGCGCCATCCAATTTTCGAAGACGCGCTGCTCGATTTTCGAACGCTTGACAGCGCCTGCTGCGGTCTTACCGTAAAGGGGTATGCGCGGCTTTACGCCCGCATGGCTTCCCCGCCGCGCGCATCTGCCGTGGCAGAAGGATGAAAAACCGGTGTCTCGATGAACGCGCCCATTTCAGTCGGCTCGAGCGATCGAGAGTTGCTCGACGCCTATTCGCAGACGGTGATCGCGGCAGCCGCGGAGGTCGGCCCCGCGACGGCCAAGGTCGAGATTCGCCGCAAAGAGGGGCTCGCCGCGGGTCGCGCTGAAGGCGGCGCGGGCTCCGGCTTCGTGTTTACGCCGGACGGTTTGATTTTGACCAACAGCCACGTCGTGCGCGGCGCGGCGCGCATCGAGGTGACGTTACCGGGCGGCGAGCGGCAATCGGCGCGCCTCGTGGGCGACGATCCCCACACGGATCTCGCCGTGATCAGCGTGCCGGGCTACGAGCTCAAGCACGCGGTGTTCGGCGAGTCGAAGCCACTCCGAGTCGGGCATATCGCGATCGCGATCGGCAATCCGTTCGGTTTTTCTTGGACGGTCACGGCGGGCGTCGTCAGCGCGCTCGGTCGTTCCCTGCGCACCGAATCCGGGCGCTTGGTCGACGACGTGATTCAAACGGATGCCGCGCTCAATCCGGGCAACTCCGGCGGGCCGCTGGTCGGCTCGGATGGCCATGTGATCGGCGTGAACACCGCCATGTTCGCGGCCGCGCAGGGCATCTGTTTCGCGATCGCCGTCGACACGGCGCGCTTCATCGCCATGAAGCTCCTGCGTGAAGGCTTCGTGCGCCGCGGCTATCTCGGCATCGGCGCGCAAACGGCGCCCATTCCCACGCGCTTGCGCCGTCACTTCGCGCTGCCGTCCGAGGCAGGCGCGTTCGTGACCACGGTCGAGAGCGGCAGTCCGGCGGCGCGCGCCGGGATCCGCGACGGAGACATCATCGTCGAGCTCGACGGTCGTCCGATCGCGGGAGTGGACGACCTGCATCGTGAGCTCACCGACGACTCCGTTGGCCGCGAGCTCGCGCTCCGCGTGCTGCGTGGTGTGTCGACGCACGAGCTCGCCGTCAAGCCCGAGGTCAGTCCGGGCAAGTGACGCGCCGCAGCTGAAAATCCCCGTCATTTTTCGAGCAAGGTCCGACCCGCGGCCACCCTAGCTAGGTCGGCGGTGTTTTCGCCGCCCACCTTCCGAGGCGCTGATGACCTTGTTTTCTTCGATTCGTGCAAGAGTCCTCCGCAAAGTTGCGAGTGAGCTCCATTTTCGGCATGGCCTGCTCGCCGTGAGCCTGTGCGCGCTCGGCTGCAGTGCCAGCGGGGGCGCGAGCAGCGCACCGGCCGATCGGGGCGCAGATACCGGCGGCGCGATTGGCAACGCAGGAACCGGGCCGAACGGAGGCGCGAGCGGTACGGGCACGAGCGGCAGCACCGGCGCGAGCGGCAACACGGGCGCGAGCGGCAACACGGGCACGAGCGGCAGCACCGGCGCGAGCGGCAGTGGCGCGGACGCGGGCGCCAGCGGATCCGCGGGCGCGAGCAACGGCGGCGCGAGTGGCAACAGCGCAAGCGGTGCGGCAGGCACCGGCGCGTTGACGGGCGGTACGGCGGGCGCGAGCGGCAGCGCGGGCGCCGGCGCGACGGGTGGCGCGGCAGGCAATGGTGCGAGCGGCGCGGCAGGCATGAGCGGCAGCGCGGGCAAAGGCGGCGTGGCAGGCACGAGCGGTAGTGGCGCAAGCGGCAGTGCGGGCACCAGCGGTAGCGCCGGCACGAGCGGCGCTGCCGGCAGCGGCGGCAATGTCGGGCCCGATCCGTCCACGACCACGCGCATGGTCTGCACCGGCACCGATCCAATCGAGTGCCACTTCGGCGGCAACCCCGGCAACTACGACGTCACCGTCGTGCTCGGTGGTTCGGCAGCCGCGAGCACGACGACCTGGGCGGAGACCGTGCGCAGCATGCTCAAACCCGTGGTAACCGCCGCCGGACAAACGCAGCGCTTCACGTTCACGGTCAACGTGCGCCAGCCGGAAGGTCAACCGATCGAAAACGTACCCGCGGGCACACCCGGGCTCGATCTCTACTTCGGCGGCTCGAACGGCAGCGCGCCCTTGCTGCAGTCCATCGGCTACGCCGCGGCCACCAAGCCGTTCATGATCTACATCGCCGGCGACTCCACGGTGTGTGATCAGTCGCCGGACACCGGCGCGATCACTGCGGCCAATCCCGCCTACAGCGGCTGGGGCCAGCAAGTGCCCGTGTACTTCGATTATCCGGTATCAGTCGCCAACTACGCCGACTCGGGTGAGAGCTCGGGCAGCTTCCTCAACAGCGGTTCGCTGTTCGGCGCGATCACCTCGCGGCTCAAGGCCGGCGACTACGTTTTCATTCAACTCGGCCACAACGACAAAGACACGACCGCCACCGTCTTCCACGACAACATGACCAAGCTCGTCACGGGCGTGAAGGCCAAGGGCGGCATTCCAATCCTGTTCACGCCGGTCGCCCGCTCGACCTTCGATTCGACCACCAAGATGCTGACTCCGCAGCACATCAACAGCACGGGCGCGAACCTGCCGGACATCATCAAAACCGTCGCGACCGAGCAAAATGTGACGGTGCTCGATCTACTCGCCAGCACGATTACCTGGAACAACCAAATCGGACCGAAGGGCTGGCAGCAGTACCACGCGCTCGGCACCGACATGACGCACTTCAACCAAGCCGGCGCCACCATCGTCGCGGGCTTCGTGCATGATTTGATCGTACAGGCGCAGATCAGCGCGCTTACGTCGCGTATGCGGCCGTAGTCGTGGCGGCGGTGAGATTCGTTTGCTCTGTTGAGAGCACGTGATCTTATCACTCACTCCCAGCCCGGCGCCGCTCGCCGAGCTTTGACCTCAACGGTCCACGACCCGCGGGCGACCCAAGCTAGCCGACCTGTGCCCTCGCTTGAGGCGCTTTTTCTTTATCTCCGCCAATATGCGTAGCAAAGCCATTGGAGTTTGACGCGCGGCGAACCGGAATGTCGCGCGCGAACTCCAATTTTCTGGATCAAACATCGCGCTGCGAAAGTTCTCTCTTCCGCAGCGTACGTCGCCTGAGTGGAGCGTTGCGTACGTAGTGTCAGATAAGCTATGCTCCGATTACTCGACCATTTGGGTTGGCGAGACCGAGGAGGTTCAGCAGGTGGCCCGATCTTACTTCTTTGCAGGTTGTGGCGCGGCGACGGCGCTTTTTATGGCGACGGCTTGCGGCTCGTCGCCTCCGAGTCTCGGCGCGGATGACTCGAGCGCGGGCGATACGAGCACCGGTGGCGCAGGTCAGGGCGGCGCAGCAGGCGTCTCAGGCTCGACTTCCGGTGCCGGTGTGGGAGCCACAGCGGGCTCAGGCATGAGCGGCGCGGGCGGCACGGGTAGCGCAGGCAAGAGCGGTGGCGGCGCGGGCGGTACGGGTAGCGCAGGCAAGAGCGGTGGCGGCGCGGGCGGTGCGGGTAGCGCGGGCAAGAGCGGTAGTGGCGCAGGCGGCGCCGGTAGTGCCGGCAAGAGCGGCGGCGGCGCGGGCGGTGCGGGTAGCGCGGGCAAGAGCGGTGGCGGCGCGGGCGGCGCCGGTACCGGCGGTGGAACCGGGGGCGTGGAGAATACCACCGCGCTTTGCACCAACGGCATGGACGACGACGGCGACGGCAAAGTCGACTGCGACGATCCAGACTGTATCGGTACGTTCTATTGCCCAACCGGTTGGACCTGTCCCTATGACGCCTACCTTGACGGACAATGCACCTGCGGCTGTGGCGTCATCGACGGGGACTGCGACGGACCCACTCCAGACTATTGCATGGATTTCTCAGTGGATTCCTGCTGCGACAGCACCTGCAGCAACCTCAATCCGCAAGACAACTCCAAGTGCCTTTGAGTTGCGTCGCTTTGGGTAGTCAGCCGCCCGTAGGCAGAGTGTAGTTCATCACCACCCGAGCTGAATGGCGCCGCTACACGCGTTCGCGTCGGCCAGAGTCCAGCGGCGACACTCAGCTTGTGTGCATTGGCCGCCCGCGCACTCATCGCTTGCGGTGCAGGTCGCACCGTCGGGCTTGCGGGGAAAGCAGCCGCCCGTAAATCCTGCGGCGCTCGCCGGTGCGCAATAAGACATCGTGCTGCAGTCGCTCGACACTGCGCATAGGTCGGCGTCAGAGTTTGCAACGCACGTCGAGTTTTCACAGTGGCTGCCTGCGGCGCACCAACCCACGCTGCAGTCCTGGCCGCTTTGCAACGTGCTCTCGCATCTCCCCGACAATCCGCAACCCACGCCGTCTTCCAACCAGCACGTGCCCGCCGGCTGACCCGGAACGCCGCCGCCGTAGCAGGTCGGGTTGAGGATGCTCCCCGCGCAGGTGTACGAGCAGGTTTCAGACAACTTCGCACGGATCGCCGTGAAGCTCGTTACATAGGTGCAGTCGGGCGCGAGCGTCACTTCGTTCGGGCTGCATTGCACGTCATTGCCCGGCGGCCGGTAGCATTCTCGGTCGCGCATGCAGCTTCCCTGAAGCGTCCCTTGAAGGATTGCGGCACACGCCTCTGAAGTCGCAGCCAGTAGCTTGGGGTCGGTGCAAGTCGTGAGCGCGGCGCGATACGCGTCGATGCAATGCCCGGCCGCGTCCGGATCGTAAATGATTTGGCTGTCACTTTCGTTGGGTTGCAGCAGCGCGTTCACGGTCGAAATGAGCGCTGCGCTACACGCCGCGCCATCGACGGCAAAGCCTTGGCTTGCACAGCAACCCGCGATGTTCTGGCAGTAAGCGCTAGCAAAGCTCGCGGGGAAGTCGCCTTCTGCCACGGGGCCGCTGCTCAAGTCGACGGGGCTCGGTTGCTGGTAGCGCGCGCTGCAAGCGGTCACCGCAGTACAAGTCCAGCAGATGACACCGACGAGTGTCCGCGTGTTCATTGTTTCGCTGACTAGCACGAGAGCCGCCGAGCCCGCGCACACGGTGGCCACGCTCCGCCAGCAGTGGACCGAGCCGCGAGCCGAGGTAGCCCGTCGCTCCCGTCACAAAACCGTTTCGCCCGGTGCCACTCGGAGCTGCCACGCCCGCCTCCCGACGATGCGCGCCAAAGCCCCATGCGGATCGCCGGTTCCGGTGCAAGTTGCGACGCAGGGTGGCGCTCGCCACGACACGGCACTAGGAATCCCGAGGCCCGTCGGCCGAGTGCTGTTCTGCGCCCCCGAAACGAGACCGACACGGAGACTAGATGACCGCCGGAAGCCTAGAAGAGCAGTCCACCCCGCACACGAGCGAACACCCGAAGTCGCGTGGGTCCAAGTTTTTACGCTACGCGATCCCGATCGCGGGTGTGCTCGCGCTCGTCGCCGCGCTCGGCGCCACCAAAGCCGCTCAGATCAAAATGCTGATCGGATTCGGCAAGACCATGAAGGCGATGGGGCCGCCGCCGGAGGTCGTGAGCACCGCATTGGCGCAGCAGCAAGCCTGGGAGGGCACGCTGAGCGCGGTCGCCAGCGTGGTGTCGGCCAAAGGCGTGGCGGTCAGCAACGACGCGGCGGGCGTCGTGTCTCACATCAACTTCGAGTCGGGCCAAGTCGTCCGTCAGGGTCAGCTCTTGGTCGAGCTCGACACCAAGGTCGAGCGCGCGCAGCTCGCGTCCGCCAAAGCGCGGCGGGAGCTCGCGGACCTTTCGGCGCAGCGTTCCCGCACACTGGTGAGCTCAGGCGCGATCGCTCCGGCACAGCTCGACGCCGACGAATCCGCCGCCAAGGGCGCCACCGCCGACGCGAACGCGCTCGAGGCGCAAATCGCGCGCAAAACCATCACGGCTCCCTTCGCCGGCAAGCTCGGCATTCGCGCCGTCAATTTGGGTCAATATCTCGCGCCGGGCACCACGATCACCACGCTCGAATCGACCCAGAACGTGTACGTCGATTTCACGCTGCCCCAGCGCGACGTCGCGTCCCTCCAAGTCGGCATGGAGGTGCGCGCCACGCAGAGCGAAGGCGACTCCGCTCCCGTGATCGGCTCGATCAGCGCGATTGATCCGTCGGTCGACGCCGCAACGCGCTCGGTCCACGTGCGCGCGACCCTACCGAACCAGGACGAGCGCTTGCGCCCGGGCATGTTCGTGCGCGTGTCGGTCGTGCTGCCCAAGCAAGGCCTCGTGAACCAGGGTGCCGTCGTAGCGATTCCGCTCACCGCCGTGATTCACGCCTCGTTCGGCGACTCCGTGTTCATCGTGGAAGACGATCCGCACGGCCCCGACGGCAAGCCGCGCAAAATCGCCCGCCAACAGTTCGTCAAACTCGGCGAAGCCCGCGGCGACTTCACGTCCGTGCTCGACGGACTCAAAGCCGGCCAAGAAGTCGTCACCTCCGGCGGCTTCAAGCTGCGCAACGGGCTGCCGATCGTGATTGACAATAACTCGGTGAAGCTGAAGCCTGCGCTGGATCCGCATCCGGAGAATAAGTGAAGGTGTGTCTTGGAATCTCAGGGCGGCAGAGTCATGGCGTTGAAGTCTCCTGAGTGTCCGGGTTCGCAAACCTGGTCGGGCGGAATGATCGCTGGGGCGAAT
>DASXKQ010000235.1:0-3974 GCA_036496745.1 Polyangiaceae bacterium | reverse complement strand
AGCGTCGCAAAGGCCGCCCCGGCAGGCCCCACCCAATTGGCTCCGTGACCTCCCGCGTCCAATGGATCGAGACGGACGCTCCCGAGCGCGAGCGTGGCGAAGGCAGCCGCCGCGAACAACAGGAGCGCCGCGGCCTCGCGGTACCGGCCCTCCGACCTGAGTGGATTTCGCAAATTAATCGCGGAACCAGGCCCGGCAGGCGCGGCGCGCGGGCTGAATAGCTTGGCACCCATGAGCGTACCTTTACCTACATCCAACTACCTCAACATGCAAGTTCTCGCGCACCCGGCATCGACACGAGAGCCGCGCTTGAGTCGGACTGCGCTCGGGCATTACTATGGCTCCTCTTTAGATCCACGGGCGAAAATGGGCCGAAAAATGGGTCCTTCCAGGATCTTGTGCCGAGGATCGGAGAGAGCATCAATGTCGGGACACCCGAGAATGGAGCGAAATCGCATGAAAAGGGGGAGAACGGTCCGATTTCTCGCCATCGCGGGGCTGTCGTGCGTGCTGGCGGTCAGCACCGGGTGCCGAACGAGCGACGATGACGTCCACCGCTGGGCGAACACCTCGCAAGGACCCCGCAAGCTCGTCGCAGTATTGATCCACGACAAGTACCCGATCGAGCTTCGCGTCGAAGCTGCGCTCACCCTCGTTCGCATGAAGCCGCGCAGCGGGCGGCGCTTGGGCATTCAGGGCACCGACGAGCAGGTTGGTCTGATCGGCGCGCTGGCGCAGATGGCACCTCCTGCGCGCACCACTTTAGTCGGCAAGCTCCTGCCGCAACTGTTGGCCGAGATCGCGAAGCCTGCTCCGGTAGCTCAGCCAGGCCAGCCGATACCCACGGACGAGTCCGTGCCCTACAAGGACGCGGCCTTCGCCATCCTCACTTATGAGGACGGCGCGCTGATGCCGGACGAGGCCGAGCGCAAAGCGGTGCGCGCTGCGCTCGCTCAGTGGTGCTCGACGAATTTCTCCGATCGAATGGACGACTCGTCTCAGCTCTATGGCATCGAGCAAATGCTGCGAGAGTTGAAGGCGGATGGCGTGAGGGCTCTGCCGAGCTTGATCGTTCCCGGGGCGACCAAGATCGATCGTATGGCCGATCTCATCGCAGATTTCGGGGACGCCGACACCAAACTGCGTGCGAGCGAGAAACTGGTCGCCGTGGCCAGCGACACGAGCTCGGACAAATGGATCAAGCAGAAAACGCCCGCTGTCGAAGCCGCAAACAAAGCCTCCAAGCTCAATCCCAACGCGGATCAGTTGAAGGCGCAGGTCGCTGCGTTCCAGGAAGAGGAGCTACTCCGCGATTTCGGCTCGATGAAGAAGATCGGTGGCAAGCCCGTCGTGGAGTTTCTGCTGAACTTTGCGCAGAACAAGGCGTATGCCGAAAAGCGACGCGCCGCAGCGCTCGCCGCGTTGCAAGGCAATCTCGACAAGAATAACCCCTCGCACGCCCAGATCATCCTGACGATTGCCGCCGACTCGGCAACGCCCGATGCGGTCCGTGACGTGGCGCTTCAGCGCGTCGGTGAGTTTCCGCGTTCCGTGGTCGTCGGGCACCTGTTCGAGCTCTTCAAGAGCGATGCCTGGAAGGTGCGCTGGGTGGCGGCTGAGCTCGTGCTGAAAATGAGCGACGCCTCGCAGATCCCGGAGTTCATGAGCAAGCTCGGCCAGGCCGAAGGCATGGCGCTCACCGAACCGCTCAGTTATGGCGGGCTGCTCGCCGACCTGAAGGGCACCCCAAGCCCAACGGAAATCGCAGACAAATATGCCGCCCCGAACAACCCGGTGCAAGATCGCCTGACCGCGCTCGGCTTCTATTACGCGACCGGAACGGCCGCGATGTTGTCCAAGGTCGAGCCTTATGCAAAAGACAAGGAGCCGACGCCCAAGTGCAAGCCGGACGCCAAGGAATGCGAGTGGAAATGCACCGTTCACGGCGCCGGTGGCGACGAGACGAAAGACGTCAAAACGGTGGGGGACTTCGTGGAGCTTTGCGTCACCCCCGCGATGCAAAAGCGCACCAAGTAGTCGCATGCGATCGGGCGCCCACTCATTGCCCCGTGTTTGATCCAGGACTTTTCGCATGACCTCGGACCCGAACAAGAAAACAGCGCGCAGCTTTCAGTGTCGTGAAGCGCTCTGGCAAAAATTCGAGCAGATGGCGCGCGAGCTCGAATGCTCGGTCGACTACCTGATCAACGACGCGATGAAGCAATACGCGCGGCAGCGTGGTTACGGCGCCGCCGCGGGCGGTCAGTCGCTCGCACCGCCTCCGGTCGGTGCAGCTGGCTCGGCCTCGCCTCCTGCGCCGACCGCCGCGCCCCCGCCGCCTCCCGCCGGCGGTGGCCACGCACTCCCTCCTCCTCCGCCCGGAGCGCGTGGGGCTCCCCCCCCTCCCGCGGCTCCAGGCCGGACGGCGAAGCGCAGCGGCGCGGTTCCCGTACCGCCGCCACCTGCGCACCCCGGTCCACCGGGCGCTCCACCACCCGTGTCGGCCGGCGCCGGTGCGGCACGCAAGCCCGGCCCGCCACCGCTCGCTCCCCCGCGCAGCATGCCCCCGCCCCCGGCTGCTCCCCGGCCGCCTTCCGCGCCGCCAGCTCCAAGCCAAGCGGGCACGTTGACCATCACGTACCAAGGTGAAGTGTTCCAAGTGAACAAGGATCGCTTCATCATCGGTCGCGGCAAGCAGACCAGCGATCTGACGATCAAGGATCCGAACGTTTCGCGACAGCACGCGATGATCGAATTCTTGAGCGGTCAGTACTACATCGTCGATATGGGCTCGACGAACGGCGTCGAGTACAAGGGTCAGCGAGTTCAGCGCAAAGTGATCAGTGACGGCGACACCTTCAAGGTGTGCGATCACGAGCTGCGCTTCTCCTTCCAGTGAACCTGCCCCTTGCGCGGCGCCTAGCTTCGCTGCTCGCGGCGAGCGCGCTCGCGCTCGCGCTGTGCGGGGCAAGCCGAGCTATCGCGGCCGATTTCCAGGCTGAGATACCGCTGCCCGAGGGGGCCCGTAGCGTCGAAGTCTCCCGCCCCGACGAGCCCCTCTATCAGGCTCCGAGTACCAGCGCCGCGCGGCGCGGCGCGGCCAGCAAGGGCGCGCGCTTGCCCGTCTTCGCCATGACACGCGGCCCGGGCTGCGAGGGATACTTCATCTCGGTTGGCCCGCTCGCATGGCTGTGCGACGCCGGTGGCTCGTTGAGCGCAGCGCCGCCTGACACGACCGAGGCAACGGTGCCGCCGGATGGTCTGCCCTATCGCTACTATTTCGTGGGCCCGAACGGCACCTTGGGCTATCGCGCACTGGAAACCGCCGAGGACGGCGTCCCCGACACGGAGTTGCTCAAAGGTTTCGGCGTTGCGCTCGTCCGCGTCGCGCACAAATCCGGGGGAGACGAGTTCGGACTCACTACCGCCGGGGTTTGGGTGCCGATGCGCGATCTCAATTCTGTCACAGCGCCGGTGCTTCGCGGGCAAGAGCTCGACGGCGCGTCGCCCGCGGTCGTTTGGGTAGTCAGCGACTCGCCAGCTGCGTTCGTTGAACCGGAGAAAGCGCGCGACCGATCACTCAAGCTCAGTAAGTTTCAACAACTCCCCCTGCTCGAAGAGCGGGAGGTCAAGGGACACCATTGGTATCGCGTGGCAGAGAAATCGTGGTTGAGCGATCGCGATGCGCGCACGCCGGAGCGCGTCGAGCCCCCGGCCGAGTTACGCCCGGGCGAGCGCTGGCTCGATATAGACACGAATCGCCAAATGCTCACGAGCTACGTCGGAGACAAACCGGTCTTTGCCACGCTCGTTTCCACTGGCCGCGGCGTGGACGGTACGGAGCTCGCCACACCCAAAGGCGTGCATCGCTTGTGGGTCAAGCTCCGCACGAGTGACATGGACAATCTGGACGACCAATCCGCCGCCGAGAATTACGCCATTCAAGCGGTGCCCTGGGTCATGTATTTCGAACG
>DASXKQ010000234.1:0-64831 GCA_036496745.1 Polyangiaceae bacterium | reverse complement strand
GGCCACGCCTCCGGTCGCGCTCTGCTTGGAGCCGGCGTGGGAAGCCTTTACGGATACGCGCCGTCTCGAACGCGAGGTCGAGGAGCTCGCCCCTCTCGAGCGCAAGCTCTTGAACGCGGTCGAAAAGGTCGGCGGCGAGGTCGACACCGAGGAACTGCTGGATCTCGAGCGGGAACCGATGCGTTTGCGCGGCGCCACGGGAGCCACCCCGTCGCGGCGCGGCGTCGGTTTCGCCCTCGAGCGGCGCGGCTTCCTGATGCCGGTTCACCCGAATCGGCACGTGATCCCGAGCGAAGTCGTGGCGATCGTCGGCGCACAGCGCCGTATCGAGCGCGAAGCGCAGCGCCGTCAGATCCACAGCTTCGTACTGGCCGATGACCACGCACCGCGCCGCGCTCGCTTCGCCGAGGATCCGACACCGCTCGCGCTGGCCATGGCCCTGGCCGTGCGCGATCCATCGTCCGAGGTTCGCCCCGGCGTCGGGACACCGCGCTCGCTGCTCACCAAGTTTGCCGCGCGCTTCGGGCGTGACGCGGAGGTCGTCGCGTTCGTGGCAGCCCTGAGCCGCGCGATCGGCCTCTGGGATCATTCGGCGATCAGCGCGGCGTCTCCACCGGGCTCATTCACGGTGAGCTCGCTCGGTCGCGCTCTGTTCGACGCCTGGCGTCGCGGCGGAGCCTGGGACGAGGCGCGCCCGGACGGCGAGTCGCTACGCGTCCCGGCCGACGCCCGTGAAGCGAGCGCGGTCGGCATGGTGCGCGAGCTCGTGCTCGAAGCGCTGCAGGAGCTCGGCGACGGGCGCTGGGCACCCTGGGAAGCCATCGCCGGCTACGTGCGCTCGGACGCGCGTGCGCCGGGTCTCACCCGCTTGATCGAGCGCTGGGCCCAGCGCGCCGGGGTCGAAGCGCTGACGCCCGCCGAAATCGGCCGCCGCGTCGCGCTCGAATCGCTACACGTGCTCGGCATCGTCGACATCGGCGACGCCGACAGCGATGACGAGAGCACGCTCGGTCCCACGCTGCGCATCACGCCGCGCGGTCGCGCATTCTTGGCCGACAGCGCGCCGGAGAGCCGCACACCCGAGTCGCTCGCCAGCCGCTTCCTCGACAACCAAGCCTTGCGCATCGGCGGCAGCTCGAGCGTCGGCTCGGTGATCGCGCTTTCCGCATTCGTCGAGATCGGCGGCATCTCCGGCAGCGCGATCGACGTGCTGATCACGCCGCAAACCCTGTCGCAGGCCCTCAGCGCGGGTTTCGAAGCCGATGTGATCCGCGCGCGGCTCGAGACCTTGTCCAGCCTGCCCGATCCAATCGCGCGCACGCTCGCGCAGGCGAGCGCAGTCGTCGGCCGCGCGGAATTCGTGGTGACGCACGGGTTCTTGTGGGTCGAAGATCCCGAAGTACGCGAGCTCTTGCGCACACGCCGGCAAACGGCGGATCTATTCGTCGATCCGTCGCCCCCGGCAGGGCTGTTGATCGCAGCCGGCGTCGATCTCGAGCGCGTCGCGCGTCGCTGTCGCACGCTCGGGGTGGAAGTGCTGGTCGACGGAGAAGTGTATCGCACGCGCTCGCTGCCGCCGGGTCGCGGCAGCGGCGCGCGTCGAGTCGATTCGAGCGGCCAATTGCCGGCCGTGCGCAGCTCACGCCCGCCTCCCAACGGGAGTGGCACGAGCAGCCAACGCCAACCCGCCGTGCGCGCGCCCTCGTCCTCATCCATCAAGCGCGGCGCAGGCGAGTAACCGTCCGAGCGCTGGCAGGAGAGTCGCGGGCTCGCGCGCCTGGCACACACTGGCGCAAGCGTCCAAGCACGAATCGCGCGCGCCAGCGGTCGATCGTTGCGGCACGCAGGTTGCTAGCTGCGCCGCTCGAGAGTCTTGGCCAATCACAATCTGCAGAGGGTGGCTCCGGCGGGTGGCCCAGCGACGCTCGAGCCGATCTTCCAGGAGCAAGCGAACGGCGCTCGCAGTTCCGCTACGAGCTCCGCGAGTCGACCCAGCATCAGCCAGGTGCAAGGCGCCTTGTTCTGCGCAGCCGCGGTCGTCCTGACCCTCACGCTCTCCGAACGGTACTCGCTACAATACCGGAGAAATGTCGTCGACGACGCGGCAACCTCGATGCAATACGCAAAGAACCTCGCGCTCGGCAACGGGCTCGTGTTCAACGTGGGCGAGCGGGTCGAGGGCTACAGCAACTTCCTGTGGGTGCTCTTCCAGGCGCCGCTTTATGTAGTGAGCCAGGCGTTCGGTCTCAGCTACGAGCCCATGCTCATTCGTGTCAGCGAATGCTTCGCCACGGCTGCGGTGGTTGTGCTCTTCCTCGTGGGTCGCAAACGCTGGAACGACTCGGCCCTGCTGACAGCGCTCGCACTCGGCTCATGCGTATTCGATGGTTCGTACACGACGTGGGCGGTGTTTGGGCTCGAAACACACTTTTTGGCGTTTTGGATGCTGCTCGCGCTGCTCTTGCTGGAGCAGCCCGGACGCCGAAGATGGCTTTGGACCGGGCTCGCTCTCGCCGCGGCTCAGCTCACGCGACCAGACGCCGGTTTATTCTGCGCATGGGTCGTCGCCAACGAACTGATCGAAGCAGCGCTGACGCCGGCGCACCTTCGGCGGAGTATCGTAAGGCAAGCCCTGGCTATGGGTGGCGTGTGGCTCGCGTGCGCTGCCGCGCACCTCGCGTTTCGTCGCGCTTACTACGGCGACTTGTTTCCAAACACTTACTATTTGAAACTTGCCGGTGACATCGACGGTTGGGCGCGCGGGCTCGCCTACTTGCGTGACTTTTGCTCGATTCGACTATGGCTCCCGCTGCTCGGGCTGTTCTCCTTGCTCGGGCTCCGTGACCGCGTCGCGCGCTTGTTGGTCGGCTATCTCAGCTGCCACTGCCTGTATGTCGTCTACGTCGGGGGCGACTTTTTTTCGGGGCACCGCTTTTTGGTGCCGCAGATTCCGATGTTCGCGTTGCTCGCCGGTTATGGCTGTCAGCAGGCTTGGCTCCTGCTGCAACGGCCTCGCGTCAGCTGGTTACTCGAGCGCGTGGGAGTGCCGCGGCAAGCCATCGCGGGCGCCGCGGCCGTAGCGATCGGCGTCGCGTTCGTATCGCTGTGGACGGAAGGCCGAGCCCGAGGCCCGCTCACGCAAGAGATCCTCGCGTGGCGCGACGACCTCAGCAAGAATCGCCGCTTGATGAGCTGGCTCGGACGCGCGGCAAATCCGGGTGAATCCATCGCGACTTGCCTGATCGGTCACACCGGCTTTTTCTCCGGGCTCCGCGTGATCGACATCTGTGGCGTCATCGATCCGGTGATCGCTCACGAGCACGTGCCGGCCTTCGGTCACGGCAAGCCGGGTCATGAAAAACTCGGCTCGCCCAGCTACATCCTCGGCAAGCAGCCGACCTACTTCATCGCCGGCTATTTGCCGCTCGATCTCTGGCAGCTTGGTTACTACTTCAGCGACGCCGTTCCAGCGGAGATCGCCGACGGTATTTACACCCGGGACACCGCCGCGAGTACCGGCCATTATTTGCCGGAAACACGCGTCAGTTTCGACACATTTCCCGAAGGGTGGACTGCGAGCGGCGACGCATTCGCACGGCTCCCCGCCTACCGCAATGAAGCCGGCCAAGGGGATCTTACCGGAGTGCGCGGCGGATTCGTCAACTCGTTCAGCAGGGAACGCAACAACGACGCGACGGGGCGGCTCGCCTCACCCGAGTTCGAACTCGTCGGCGACAAGCTGGAGTTCCGGCTCGCAGGCGGCAATGATCCGGAACACCTGCGCGTCAGCCTGCTGCTCGGAGGTCGCCGCGTGGCGAGCGCGACCGGGCGCCGCAGCGACAACATGGTCCGCAAGCAATGGGACGTGCGGGCGTACCGACACCAGCGCGCCGTGCTCGAAATCGTCGATGACGCGCGCGGCCCTTGGGGCTACATCGCCGTCGACGAGATCGTGCAGTGGAGCGCCAATTAGACCAGCGGCACACTCAAACACCCCGAGCGCTCCCGCCCACACGCCCGTTTGGCACCCGCTCAACCCTGAGCACGCGCCTCACAATACCTGTGCAAGCGAGTATCACGGGGCAGCAAACCCCACGCTCTACCCCAACCACGCCCTAACTCTGCCTTTGCCCTCTCCATCTCTTCAACAGAAGAGGACAGCCCTAGCCCTCACGCGGGCTTCAGCACCCCTTCGCGCTTCGCTTCCGCGACGTGCGCGTCGATGGCGACCCGCTCGCGCGCCAGGTGATCGGCGATCGCCCGCGACAGGCGCTGGTCCGTGAAGGCGTGCGCGCTGTGCGTCAGCGTCGGCTCGAAGCCGCGCGCGAGCTTGTGCTCGCCACCTGCGCCCGGCTCGAAAACCGCGAGTTTGCGCGCGATCGCGTCCTCGATACCGCGGTAAAAGCAGACGTTGAAGTGCAGAAAGGGTCGGTCCTCCCGCGCACCCCAGTAGCGGCCGTACAACGTGTCGTGGCCGAGCAGATTGAACGCGCCGGCGATCGGCACTTCTTGACCCATGGGCCGCGCAAAGACGACGTGCAAGCGCTCGGGCATCACGCTGCACACCTGCTCGAAGAACGCGCGATTCAAGTAACGGCGACCATAGAAGAACTTGTCCACGGTCGAGACATAGAACTCGAAAATGTGATCCACCGCTTCCGGGCGGAGATCCTTGCCCGTGAGCACATCGAGCTCCAGAGCCTGGTCGCGCATTTCTCGGATCTCGCGCCGGATCTGGTTTCTTTTTTTGGAGTTGAAGCGGGCGAGGAAGTCGTCGAGCGTCGCGTAGCCCGGATTGCGCCAATGAAATTGCACCCCGTAGCGGCGCAGTAGTCCGCTCTGCTCGAGCAAGTCCGCCTGCGCCGGCTCCGGAAAGAGCACGTGCACGCCGGACACCCCGAGCTTCTCGGCGAAGCGCGGCAGGGCCTGCGCCCACGCCCGCTCGAGCTCGGCGGCATCCGCGCCGGGGGCGGTCAAGAAGCGTGGGCCGGTCGCGGGCGTGAACGGCACGGCCACGATCCACTTCGGAAAATACTCGAGCCCGAGCGACGCTTCGGCGAAGCGCGCCCAGCCGTGATCGAACACGAACTCACCCTCACTGTTGCCCTTGATATAGCCGGGACTGCCGCCCACGAGTTCGCCGTCCTGGTACGCGCCGACGTGCATCGGCAACCAGCCGCGCGAGGGCTCGACGCAGCCGGTACTCTCCAGCGCAGCGAGCCAGCGATAGTCGAGCGGCGGCGGCGCGCCCTCGGCCAGCCGTCGCCAGCGCTCCGGGCCGAGTTCGGCGATGCTCTGATGAGTCCGGAATTCGATCTGCGCCACTACAAAATCTTCCGCAACCTGTAAGCTGAGTGCTCGAGCCAGCGCGCACGCCAAGAGCGCTCTTGGAAAGTTGCGCCGTCGACCTCGCGGCTCTCCGCAAAGTCTTGCAAAAAGAACGCTTCCAGACGCGCCCCAAAGTCGGCATCGAACACGGTCACGTTGACCTCCAGGTTCGAGCGCAGCGACAGCGCGTCGAAGTTGAAGGTGCCGACGGTACTCCAGCGGCCGTCGACCACCGCGCTCTTTGCGTGTAACACCGTCTTTTGCCATTCGTAGATGCGCACACCTGCGGCGAGCAAGCGCGGCCAAACGGCGCGACTTGCGTAGTCCACCACGCGCACGTCGCTTTGACCGGGCAAGAGCACGCGCACGTCCACGCCGCGTTCGGCCGCGCGACAGAGCGTGCGCATCACGCTCGGATCCGGCAGGAAATAGGGGTTGGAGATGTAGACGGAGCGCGTCGCATGCTCGACGTGTCGCTTGTAGGCGCGCGCGATCTCGTGCCGAGTTCGGAAAAAGTGCGCGCCGAGCACGCGCACCCGCTGCGAACCCGGCTCGTGCGCGGCGATGCCCTCGGCGACTGAACGGCGCGCCCAGCCGACGCGCTTGATGGCCGCGCCGTTTTGTTTACGCCACGCGCGCACCAGACAGTCGACCATGCCCGATACGGCGGGGCCTTCGACGCGCACCATGTCGTCGCGAAAACCGAGACCGCCCTCTTCGACCGCTAGCCACGGATCGCCGATGTTGATGCCGCCTGCGAAGCCGACCAAGCCGTCCACGACGAGCATCTTTCTGTGATCGCGGCGCGTCAGAGTGCCCAGGCGAAAGCGCCGCTTCCAGGGCGCGATCGGGTTGTACTCGATCACTCGCGCGCCGCTCTGCGCCAGCCGCGCAAAGACGTGACCGTCGCCGCCCATCGAACCGAGCGCGTCGTACAGCACGACCACGTCGACGTCGCGCTCGGCAGCGCGGGCAAGCGCGTCGGTGAAGCGCTCGGCGATCCTGCCCGTGAACCAATACATTTCGAGCAGGATCTGTTGCTGGGCGTCGCCGATGGCTTCGAGCATGCACGGAAACGCTTCACGCCCATCGCGCAGCAAACGCACGCGGTTGCCCCCCACGAACTGCTCATCCGAGCTCGAAGGCAGGGGCACGCGAGGCTCGGACACCGACTTCATCGTAGCGCCCAAGCGCAAAAAAGCGCACTCCTTCGTGGCAAAAAAACCCAGCGGTTTTTCGTCGGATTGCTAAGCTCGAGCCAATGACACCGCTTGTTCGAGGTCGCCTGCGCGCATTCGCGGGCTCTTTGGTCGCGCTCGTCTGCTTCGCGTGCGGGAGCGACAATCCACAGCCGAGCTATCCCAACCAATACCCCGGGCAGCCGTACCCCGGGCAGCCGTACCCCCAGCAATATCCAGGGCAGCAACCCTACCCGCAGCAGCCCGGTCAGGCGCAACAGTATCCGCAAGCACAACTCTTGCCCCCGGTTCCACTCGATCCCATCAACCAGGTCGACCTCGGCTATCTGCGCGGCGAAGCACAAGCGATCTTGAACGAGCTCGTCGCGACACTGCCGCAGCCGCAGCAAGGTCGTGTGCAAGGCATTCCGCTGGTGGTCGACAGCACGGCTGGTGAAGTGAACGCTTTCGCGACTTGCGACAACGGCCGCCCCGCGATGGCCATCACCGACGGCTTGCTCGATATCGAAGCGCACTTGAGTGCGGCGCGCGCCACTGACGAGCTGTTCGGCACCCAAAAACTGAGCCAGTACATCGCCCTTATCGCCCGCAATCAGCAGCCCAAGCAACCGATCGTCCAGCCCGCTCCGGGCTTTTTCGATCCAACCCAGCAGGCGGACGGACGCAAAGTGCAACGCCAACACCAGCTACTCGAGGAGCAGATTGGTTTCGTGCTCGGGCATGAGCTCGCACATCACTATCTGGGTCACCTGCCGTGTACGTCACAGGGCGCGACTCCCCTCGCTCAGCTCGGGCAATTGTTTTCGAGCGCCGTCCCCCTCTTCAACCAACCCAATGAAGTCGCCGCCGACATGTCGGGCATCAACACCCTGCTCACGATGGGCGCGCGCAGGCCGGACTACCACCTGACCGAAGGTGGGGCGCTAATCACGATGCAGTTCTTCGAAGGTCTCGATCAGATGAGCCCGGTCGACATCCTGTTCAGCTTCGAAAACACGCACCCACCGCCGCAATTGCGCTTGCCCATCATTCAACAGACGGCGGCCGCTTGGCGGACGACGGGTGGGCGGGGGTTGCCGTATCCGATCTAAAGTTTTGTCTCGTTCTTCCTCCGCATGACGCCTCGCGACGGTTCCGTCCGTTGGATAGCAGGCGAGGTTTTTTGTAAGCGCTCCGCACAAACGCCTTGCGACTAACTCGCTCGTTGGATAGCGGACGCCGGTGTCGCCGGTCTCGTGAGAGGTTGGGCTTCAGTGGCGGATCGTGATTTTTTCTTCCAAGACTGATGGAGTCGACGAGCGGGGCGCTGCCCCTGCGGCCCCGGGAGGGCGCGCTTTCGCGCCGGACCCCGCCCATGCACCACCCCAAGCACCCGCTCTAACTCTGCCTTGCTCCAGGCTTCAACAAGGCAGAGAAATTTTTCAGGCAACGGCTTGCTGAGTTGACCGATACTCGGGCTCCGAGATGGCCGAGAAGACGGAGCAGCCGAGTGCGAAGCGGCAGCGGAAGGCGCGGGAGGAGGGCGATAGTCCGAGTTCGGCGGCGCTCTCGCAGAGTATCGGATTCGTGCTGGCGCTTTTGCTGATGCCGGCGTTGCTCGCGGCCACGGTCGCGAGGTTCACGCAGCTTTTCGGCGCGGCGCTGGGCTCGGCGGGGCAAACGCCTTCCGCGTTCGCGATTGTCGGCCACGTGCTCGCCTTGAGTCTGCCGATCCTGACCGCGAGTGCGCTCGGCAGCGCCTCGCTCGGCTTCGTGCAATCGGGCGCGACGATCTCGTTTGCCAAACTCGTGCCGCGCCTAGATCGCTTGAACTTGGCGAGCGGGTTGCTCGGGCTCTTTTCTTGGCAGCGTGTGGTGACCGTGCTGCGAGCCCTGATCGCAGCGGCGCTCGTGAGCTGGCTCGCGTGCCGTCTGCTCCTTGCAAACGCAGGGAGTCTCGCCAACGGCGTCGGGGATATCGAGCGCTCCGGCGGTTTTGGCCTCGGCCTCGCTGCGCGCGTCGCGTGGGCCGCCGCGCTGGTCGGCCTCGCGCTCGGCGGCCTGGATTTGCTGCTCAGCCGTGCAGCATGGCTCAAGCGCAACCGCATGAGCAAGGACGAGCTCAAGCGCGAACACCGCGAATCCGAGGGCGATCCGGCAGTGAAGGCCGCCCGCCGGCGCGCTCACCAAGAGGCGCTCACCGGCATCGCGCTCGCCGCCGTGCGGACGGCGAGCGTCGTGATCGTCAATCCCACGCACCTGGCCACCGCGCTCAAATACGTCGCGGACGAGACGGAAGCGCCGGAGGTCGTCGCGCAGGGCCAAGGCGAAGTCGCCAAATTGATCATCGAGGCCGCGCGAGCGTACGGCGTGCCCGTGGTGCGCGACGTCCCCGTGGCGCGAGCGCTCAACGAGCTCGAAATCGGCGACGAGATCCCGGAAGCGCTGTACGAAGCCGTCGCCGAGATCCTGCGCGAAATCTGGGCGACTGAAGCAGCTCGCAGCCAACCCTAGTCCGCGATCCGGATCCGCTTTTTGAGCGCGACCAGCTCCGCGTCCACTTCTGAATGCGCGGGCGTGCTGCCCTTCTCCGTCACGCCTGCTTCGAGCGCGCGAAACTTGGCTTCGACTTCTGCGGGCGACATCCCGGCCGGACCGGTTCCGCCGAGCATCGCGTCGAGCTCACGCTGCGCTTGCACGCTGGTTTCCACGCCTTCGATCTGATCCTCCATGCGCCGAAACTCGTCGAACGCGCCGGGGCCCGCGCCGCGCTTGCCGAGCCCCTCGGCGCCGCCGCCGGCCTTGGCCTGCGCCACGCGCGCGGCAATCGTGCCTTTGCGAGCCTCGAACTCGACGATCTTTTTGTCCATGCGTTCGAGCTCGGATTTCATTTCCAACGCACTGGCGCGCTGTTCAGCGCGCAGCGCCTCCGCGCGATCCCGCTCGCCCACGACGCGCCGTCGTTGCAGGAGCGCTTCTTTCGCCAACGGGTCGTCGCCTTGCTTGACCGCGAGCTCCGCGCGCCCGTTCCACTTTTCGACTTCGCGATCGAGCTGCTCCACCTTGCCGCGCAGCTGCTTTTCGGCGGCGACCGCGCTCACCACCTCTTGCCGCGCAGCGCGCACCTGCTCGCGCATCTCGCTCAACGTATGCTCGAGGCTCTTTTTGGGATCCTCCGCGCTGTCGAGCAACGCGTTGAAGTTCGACGAGATCACCTTGCCTACGCGATCGAAAATGCCCATTTTCTTGCCTCACGTGCGCTTGGACGTCCCCCTAGTCCTAGCATGCTGACACGCCCAGTCGGGCAAGCGTCAGCGATTCACGATGTGAATCGCGTGACCGAGCGAGGCCGCGCTCGCTTCCATCAGGGCTTCACCGAGCGTGGGGTGCGGGTGGATGGTGAGCGCCATGTCCTCCGCGGTGGCGACGACTTCGAGGGCGAGCGCCGCCTCGCTGATCAAATCGCTCGCGGACGGACCGACGATGTGAATGCCGAGCACGCGGCCCGAAGCGGTATCCGTCAGCACTTTCACGAATCCATCCGTCTCGCCGATGCTGAGCGCGCGGCCGTTGGCCGCGAACGGGAACTTGCCGACCTTAACCGAAACGCCCTGCTCCTTGGCCTGCGCTTCGGTGATACCCACGGTCGCCACTTCGGGCTCGGTGAACACGATGCCCGGCACGGTCACCCAATCCTTGCCCGCAGCGTGCCCCGCGATCACCTCCGCGGCGACCTCGCCCTCCTTCGAAGCCTTGTGCGCGAGCATCGGCATTCCGCTCACGTCCCCGATGGCGTACACACTCTTGACGTTGGTGCGACACTGCTCGTCCGTTTTCACGAAGCCGCGCTGATCGATCTCGACGCCCAGCTCCTCGAGGCCGATGCCGCGCGAACGCGGCTTCATGCCGACCGCGACCAGCACCACGTCGGCTTCGATCTTCTGCTCGGCGCCGCCGCTCGACACCGTGACCACTGCCCCCTTCGCGGTCTTCTCGAGCTTTTCGGCGCGCGCGTTCTTGAGCACCACGCCGCCACGCTTGGTGATCATGCGCTCGACGATTTTGACCGCTTCCGGGTCGATACCCGGCAGCAAATTCGGCGTCAATTCCACGACCGTGAGCTCCGCGCCGAAGCTCTGGTACACCATGCCGAGCTCGAGGCCGATCACGCCGCCGCCCACGACCAACAGGCGCTTGGGGATCGCCGGCAGGCTCACCGCTTCACGCGCGCCGATCACCACTTTGCCGTCGAACTCGAAGCCAGGCACCTGAATCGTGGCCGAACCCGTCGCGACGACGATCGCCTTGCTCGCCTTGAGTATCTGCTTGTCGCCGTTCTTGCTCGTGACTTCGACGGTGTTCGCGTCGAGCAAACGCCCGCGCCCTTCCACCACCTGAGCGCCGTTCGACTTGAGCAAACTCCGCACGCTGCCGGTCATCTTCTTGACGATGCCGTTCTTCCAGCCCTGCATCTTGTCGACGTCGACGCTAACGCCGTTCACCGCGATCCCGGCCTCGGCGATGTGCTTGGCCTTCTGCACGAAGTGGGCGTTCGCGATTAACGCCTTGGAGGGAATGCAGCCCCAGTTGAGGCACACGCCGCCGTATTCTTCCTCCTCGACACAAGCAACCTTCTGGCCGAGCTGCCCGAGACGAATCGCGCACACATAACCGCCCGGGCCGCCGCCCAGCACAATGGCGTCGAACTGATCCATGCTGGGCCGTGTAGTGCCAGCAGCCTCAGAGCGCAACGGCTTACAAGCCAGCTATGAATGAGCTGGCTTGTAAGTTTGCTGCTCATCGGGGGCTCAGCCCCCGCGCCCGCTGAAATGAATTCAGCGGGGCCCCACCCCCAGGTTTTGGGGCTCCATCCCCAAAACTATCGTCGGAAACGTTCCGTTTCGAGGCTGGCCGCCCGTGCTTGCGGTTCTAGAAAAACGCGGTCGAGCCCGTCGGCACGATACAGTTCACGCCGTCGTTGCCCTTGGTCAGCAAGGGCGGCTCGGCGCCCGTGTTGTTGCCTTGATACACCTCACAGAACGCGAAGCTGCCGTGCATGAAGGCGCTCACGAACGTCGCCGTGTCGTTGTAGTTCTTGTTCACCGCGGCGACCGTCGACCCCGCCGATACCACCACGTCGGTGAAGGTGGCGTGCCGCGTGTACTGCTTGCTGCAGTTGCCGCAAGAGCGGTAGAGTTTGCCGAACGTGTCGGCATAGAACTCCTTGACGTTTACGGTGCCCGGACCGTTGTGCTGGAGCACTTTATCATCGGCCAGCTTGGCGCCGCCGCAGGTGATGTTCGCCACCTGCGAGCTCGACGTGCCCTTGAGCGTGAAGGCGTCTTCCCCGACGTCTTCCCACCATACGTTCTGCAGCGTGCAAGAGCCTTCGCAGTGAATACCGTCGGCTGCTGGGGCGCCGATGATCACGTTCTTTAGCGTGGCGCCGTCCGATAGATCGAACAACGGGCTCTGGCTCTCCGATTGGCTGCCATCACCGAGGCCGCTCGCGCCGTTGCTCTTGTAGCGCGTGAGCTTGCCGTCGAACGTGCCGGAGACTTTCTGCGTCGCGGTGAGCGTCTTGTCGCTGCCTACCGACGCGGGCCATTCGGGACAATCCGGAAATGTGGTCACGACGGGCGTACCGCCCGTGCCCGCGGTCCCGGAACCCGCCGTACCGGTACCACCCGCGCCACCCTTGCCCGCCGACCCGGTTCCGCCAGCGCTGGTGCCTGCGGTGCCTGTCCCCGCGGTTCCGCTGCCCGCGGTTCCGCTGCCCGCCGTCCCGTTGCCCGCCGTCCCGTTGCCGGCCGTCCCGCTACCCGCGGTTCCATTGCCTGCAGTGCCATTGCCCGCTACCCCGGACCCGGCGTTGCCACCCTGTCCGCTGCCCGCGCCGGGCCCCAAGCCCGCCGAGCCCGTCACTCCGCCGCTCGGTGCTCCCGCGCCGGGAGCGCCCGCTGTTCCCACGCTGGCCCCGCCCGTTCCCGGGGCACCCGCTGCCTGCCCGCTTCCGCCGTTGCTGGAGCCGCTCGTGTCTCCTGGATCACCGAAGTCGTCTCCCGAGGTTTGCGTCCCGGCGACGCAGCCAATGAGGAGACCAGACGCAACCAAGCAGCGGACAAGAAGTTTGGACATGGAGCCTCTTTGGGAAATGGCTTCAGCGCAGGTGCGCCTCTCGGCCCGATCGGACGTAATGCGCGACGCTCCAACATTCGATCACTGCCCAACCCCGCGATTTTACGAGGCATTTTTCATACCGTACAGCGAGATAGTTCTCGCTACGGTCAAACAATCGCTCCGCACGGCGACTCCGAACCCCGCCGAGTCAGCAAGCGTTTAGCGCGCGCGCTCCTCGAGCAGCTCGCGACGCTGTTCCACGAGGTTCCACGGCAGCACGCCGTACACGTCATCGAACAGCGACGCGCGCGGCGGGCTTGGGCGCCCCTCGACCCCGGCGATCGCGGCGCTGATCTGGCGAGCGAGTTCGCCGTCGAGCTCGGCGCGAGCGGGCGGCGCGAGCAGCCCGTCGCGTTCGAGCTCGGCCGCCAAGCGCGCGAGCGGATCGCGTGCTTGCCACGCGAGCAACTCCGCTTGCGTCCGATAGCGGCTGGGATCGTCGCTCGAAGAATGCGCACCAACCCGATACGTCTCGCACTCGAGAAAGATCGGACCCTGTCCGGAACGCGCGTGCTCTGCGGCGGAGCGCACCGCGGCGTATACGGCGAGCGCGTCATTGCCGTCGACGCTTTCGGCGACGACGCCGTAGGCGCGCGCCCGGTCGGCAAACGTCGTCGCCGAGGTCTGACGCTCTTTGGTCGTGCTGATCGCGAAGTGATTGTTCTGGCAGATGAACACACAAGGCACCCGAAAGACGGCCGCAAAGTTGAGGGCCGCGTGAAAGTCGGCCGTGCTCGTCGCGCCGTCACCCAAGAACCCAACACTGATCGAGCGGTCACGGCGCAGCCGCGCAGCCCAGGCTGCGCCGACGGCGTGCGTGAGCTGCGTGCCGATCGCGCTCGACCAAGACACCACGTTCGCGCTGCGACCGCTCATGTGGCTCGGCATTTGACGGCCCTTGAGCACGTCGAGCTCGTTACCGAATGCTTGCGCGACGTAGCTCTCGAGCGGGAAGCCGCGCACGAGCAGGAGCGCGCTCTCGCGTAACGCGGGAAACACCCAATCCCGAGCGTCGAGGGCGAGTCCCGTCGCCACGGGCACCGCCTCCTGTCCCGTACAGCTGCCGTAAAAGCCGATGCGCCCTTGGCGCTGCAACTCGGCGAGACGTTCGTCGAGCAACCGCACGCGTCGCATCTCGCGATAGAGTGCGACGGCAAGCTGTGATGCCGAGAGTGCCGCGCTCATTCCGGCCCGAGCGCGGCGAGCGCCTCGGCCACGGTGTCTGGGTCCGCGTGTGCTGTGCTCATCGCGCGCAAGAGAGGGCGCGCCTCGACCAGGCGCGCCCGGCCGACCGCCGCGACCGCGACGGTTCTCGCGTCGCGCGTGTAGGCGCGCAATCCCCGCAAAAGTGCGTCCCGCGCGCGTGAATCCCCGAGCCGCGCCAGCGACACGCGCGCGTGCCAAAACAGCCGATCGCGCGTAAATCCCAGAATGCCAAAGGCGCGCCGGCTGAGCGCCGCGCGCGTCTCTTCCAAGCCGAGCTCACCGGCGAGCTCGACCGCAGCTTGCTCGTCGGCGAGTGAAGGCACGCGCAGCTCGCGCTTCACGACCGCGGCGATCACCGCGTGGCCGGCGGAATCACGCACGCGCGTGAGCAAGAGCGCCGCCGCGAGACGTACGGCCGACGAGTCATCGCGCAATGCCGCGCAGGCGCGCTGACGCACCGGTTCGGGCAGCTCGAACTCGCCACCGTCCACGGCTTCCTCGGCCAGACGGAACGCGATTTGACGCACCTCCATGTCTTCATCGCGCGTGGCCTCGGCCAAGCGCTCCGCGAACAAGCTCGGCACGAGACGCCTGGCAGCGATCAACGACTGAAAGCGGAGCTCGGGCGCCGGATCGTTCAATGTCTCCTCGAGCAAAGCTCGCAGCTCGGCGTGCTCGCTTGGCGCCGTCTCACCCAGCGCCAGCACGGCCATCTCGCGCACCTTGACGTGGCCGGCGCGGGCCGCTCGCAGCAGATCGGAAATCGCCTCGTGAGCCTGCGCGTCACTCAGGCAGACGGCGGCTTGCGCACGCACGCTCGGTTCCGAGTCGCTGTCGAGCACGGCCACCAGCGCGGAAATCGCCGCTGCGCGCTCGGCATCGTGGGCGAGGCGCGCCAGATCGCGGACCGCGGCCACCCGCACTTCGACTCTGCGATGCTTTGCGTCACGCGTCGCGGCGTTCAGATTTCTCGGTAGGGACGACAGCCCGAACATGGCCGTTTGAGCCTAGCACCGCTCTATGGGCGCTAGTTCGACGAGCCGCTCATGCCGCCCGCGCCCGCTTGACCGGACGAGGCTCCCGCTTCGCCGCCCGCGCCGTCCGGTCCCGAATCGCCGGCTTCAGCGTCACTCGTGGACGCCTCGGCTCCGATGCAAACGGCGTTGCCGACCTTGTAGGGCGCCGCGTCCGGCCCGGCGTCTACCAGCGCGGAGGGATCCGCGGAGAACTCGTGCGCCATGCACACGCGATTGGAAACGTTGATGTCGACGACCACGGCGGACCATTGGTTGCTTGCGCCGAGCGTGACGCAATCGTAGCCGCCACGACAATCGCTGGGCGAGCCACAGTTCGCCATGCAAAAGGAGCGCTGATACGGCGAGGCGCCTTGCGCGGTGGCGCAGCCGAGGACATCCGAGGGTTCCGCCCCAAAGTTCACGCACACGGAGTCTTCGGGACAAACCCCCGGCTCGCAGTTGAAGATCGTGCAGTAGCCGCCCGGTTGCGTGATGTCGCACAGGCGATCGCCCGTGGCCGAGCAGTCGACGGACGTCTGACACTTGTCGCCGATCTTGGGCGTGCACGCGCCAGCGAGGGCGCTGAAGAAGAGAAGTGTCCGCAGGTCGAGCCGAAGCATAGGGCGCCGGGACTCTACTCGAACTCGACCGGGTCGCCAGCGCCGACGCCTGTGCGACTCCAAAAAGGCTCGGGCGCGTTGCACGCGCGGGAATTTGGGGGTACCCGGAGCGGGCCTGCTAGCATTCATCCAGCAAGAAAACCGCCCATGGCCACCTTCATCACCGACGATTGCATCAACTGCGGCGCGTGCGAACCGGAGTGTCCGAACGACGCCATCTCCGAAGGTGACGAGATCTACGTCATCGATCCCGATCTGTGCACCGAATGCGTGGGCTTCGACGATCACGAAGCATGTCAAGCGGTATGCCCGGTCGAGTGCTGTCTGCCGGATCCCAAGCACAGCGAACAGGAAGACGCTTTGATCGAGCGGGCCGTGCGCCTGCACCCGGACGACGCCGAGCTCAAGCAGCGCGCGGACAGCGGTACGTTCGCGTCGCGTTTCCGCAAATAACCGCCACGCGACCCGAGCGCCGGACGCGAGTCCCGCACGGCGCTGTTTCACCCACCCTCAAGGCTTATCGAAGACGTTACAGAGGCAAATTGGCTGCGGGCGCTGAACGGTTGTTGACGGAGAGGCCGGGATGCTACGCTTCCTGCGTGCTGGCTTCTGGTTCGAAACTCGGTGGTGCGCTGACCCTTCTCGCGTTGGGTTGCTCCGCGACTCCATCCGGCTACACGAGCGACGCGGAAGCCGGCAGCACGCACGGGCTTATCACGGTCGAGCGCAGCACGAGCGTCGACGAGCCGGCGCGCGCCGCCGCATTTGCCGCCTTCGTCCGCACACCGCCGGAAATCGACCCGGCGACCGTCATGCGTCTCGCGGGTCTCGGCCTCGAGCTGCCGGCGCTCGGGCAGTGCAGCGAGGTCTCGCGCGAGCGCGACAGCTCGCAGCCGCTTTCCGGCCTCGGTCGCATCGAATTCTTGGACGCGGGGGACGTGCTGCTTCGCACGTCGGACACTACGGCCGCCCTCGCACCCCGCGCGTTCCCGGCGGTGCTCGACATCTCCGGCGTCGTCTACACGACGCGTGACCGCTCGGCCGAGCCCTTGCCCGCGGCGACGCACTATTCGCTGGGAGCCTCCGGTGGCGCGCTCGGCGCTTTCAGCGTCGCGGTGGACGCCCCGGCTCCGCCCAGCGACGTGCGGGTTTCGGGCATCCCGCTCGCTGAGCTCAGCGCCGTTTCGACCCACAGCGCGCTCGTCCTCGAATGGCTACCCGGCAGCGCCACGGACGCCATCTACGCCGATCTGTCGACCGCGGACGGCAGCGCGACTCTGCGCTGCAGCCTGGGCGACACCGGCAACGGCAGCGTTCCCGCGGGCGCATTCGCCGGCGTCGGCGCGGGTCAACTCGCCTTGCACCGCGTACGCAGCGCGGCGTTCAGCTCGCCCGCCATCGACGCGGGCCAAGTTCGTTTCGACTTTCAAGCCGCCAAAGCCGTCAGCTTCGTAGAGTGACTCGGTTCTGACGCTGACGATGGCGGCCACGCATCGCGTCTACTTCGTGCCGGGCATGTTCGGCTTCGGCAAGCTCGCCGGCTACGACTACTTCAATCACGTGCGGGTTGGGCTCGAGCAACGCCTGCGCGCGCGCGGCGTCGACGCGCGCTTCGAGGACATTCCGGCGCCGCCGACCTCCTCGTTGCGTTACCGCTCACGAGTCCTCGCCAGCACGATCGCCAGTACCAGCGGTGACGCGAATCCTATCCACCTGATCGGCCACTCGACGGGCGGCCTCGACGTGCGGCTCGTGCTGTCCCCCAGCGTGCAACTCGGACTCTCGAGTGAGCAGCTCGCCTGGCGCACGCGCGTGCGGAGCGCAGTGACCATCAACACGCCGCACTACGGCACTCCCCTCGCCGGCTACTTCACCACGGTGGCCGGGACGCGCATGCTGTACGTGCTTAGTCTGCTCACCGCAGTGTCGCTTGCCGTGGGCGAACCGTCGCTCGCGATTTTTTCGCGAGTGGTCGCCGGCATCGGCGGTATCGACTCGCTGTTCGGTGGCGATCTGAAGCTCTTCAGCCGCATCACCGACAGCGTGTTGCGCTTCGTCGATCGCGACGGGCGCGGCGAAATAGCCGACTTTCTGAGCAAGATCCGGGTCGACCAGGGCGCAATCATCCAGATCATGCCCGAGGCCATGGACCTCTTCAACGCGACCACGGAAAACGACGCGCGCGTTCGTTACGGGTGCGTCGCGAGCGCGTCGCCCACACCGGTCTCGATGCGCCTCGCGCGCCGCATTCGCTCTCCATACGCGGCGTTCACCGCTGCGCTCTACTCCACCATGTACCAATTCGCGAGCACCGAGCCCGCCGTGTATCCCTACGCGCGACCGAACGCGCGCGAAGCCGAGTACCTACGCACCGGACTCGATCACGCCGTGAACAACGCCAGCAATGACGGCATCGTGCCTACCCTGAGCATGCTGTGGGGCGAGCTCTTGTGGGCCGGCGAAGCCGACCACCTAGACGTCCTCGGCCATTTTCACGACGACAAGAAGCCGAGCGAACACTTCGACTGGGTCACGAGCGGAGCTCGCTTCACGCGCCAACGCTTTGCGGCCGTGCTCGACGCGATCGCGGACTTCGTGGCGCGGAGCTGATTCACGTAACCGGGCTGAGCAACGCGGAAACCTGGGCGGGTGCGAGCTCGCCCGAATACGCTTCCTCAGTTCGACGCCGAGCGAACTGGCCGCGGCACGATGCGGTACTCGAGGCGTTGGCTCTTGCCGTCTCGTTCGAAGAGGACGGTAAGCTTGTCGGCTTGCTTGAGTGACTCGAAGGCGTCGTAGGCCTCGGTGTCGCGCTCGATCGGCAGATCGTTCACCTTGGTGACGACGTCGCCCGGCTTCAGGTCGACTCCCGCCCAGAAATCGCTTGGCTGGAGGTTCACGATGCTCCAACCCCGAAATTGTCCGGCAACCAGTCGCGGCTGAACGTCGACGCGACTCAGAAAGCGCGCGAAGCCCTGATCGATCAGCGCGTCCACGTCTTCCCGGAAGAGCGCGCCGCTCGGTGGCTTAGGCGCCGGCACTGCGACGACGGGCGTTGGTTTGAGTTGAGGCGCGAGCGCGGGCGGTGCCGTTTCCGCCGCGCCGCCGCAGCCGAGAGCACACACCGAAATCAGCCAGAAAATGCCGCGCATGACCCCAATATGTCGCCATCTCGGCGATCGGCCAAGAATGTGCCTACTTCCTTTCGAAAAACGCGGCGCCGGCGGTGAGGACCGCCTCCAAGATCCGCGAACCGACTTCGCCCGGCTCCCCGACGCCCGAGACGTGCACCAGGTGGTCACCCGGCACGAGTTCCTCGGCTTTGGCGTAAACCGCCGCGACTTTGCGCTGAATTTCCCGCGACTCGAAGAGCTCCTCGACCCCACCGCGGTTTTTTCGGCGCTCCTCGGCCACTTCCGCGGGCACGTCGATCACGACCGTGACGTCGGGCCGCAGCGCGCAACCGTTGATGTCGCGGATCCAGGGCAACGCGCGCTCGCTGTTGGGCGCCGTGACGGATTGGTAGACGAGGCTCGAGAGCTCGTAGCGATCGCTCACGACGATCATGCCGTCGCGCAGCGCGGGCACGATCTTCGAATCCAGGTGATCCATGCGATCGGCCGCGAACAAGAGCGCCATCGTCGACCAAGCGAATGCGCGCGGTCCCGTGGCGTCCGGCACGAACAAGCGACGCGCGAGCACTTGGCGAATCAACGAGCCGATCGGCCCCGGGGTGGGTTCGCACGTGAGCACGACCTCGTGCTTGCGTTGGCGCAGCGATTTCGCGAGCAGCTTGCTGTGCGTCGTGCTGCCGCAGCCGTCCGTGCCCTCGATTACCACGAACAGCCCGGGGAAGCGGCGCTCGGATCCGGGAGATTGATCAGGAGGCGTCATCGCTCGCAGCATCCTTCTCCGAGTCGCGCGCGGACGCAATCGGCGGGCGGTCCTCGCCGAGCACGACGTTGTCGATCAAGCGCGTGGCCCCCCAAAATCCGGCTAGCGCGAGCACGGCTCGCTCGCCGACCTGCCTGTCGTCCGCGAGCGGCGTGAGGGTGTCGGCGTCTGCCAGGGTGACGTAGTCGACGCGCGACGCGGCGCGCTCGAGCGCTTGCGCCACGGGCGTCCGCAGAGCAGCGGCGCCGCGCTCCCCGGCGGCGAACGCCAGCACCGCGCGCGACAGCGACTCGGGAATGGCGAGAGCCCGCGCGCGCTCCTCGCTCGACAGGTAAGCGTTGCGCGAAGAGAGCGCGAGCCCGTCCGGGGCGCGCACCGTCGGCAAGCCGACGACCTCAACCGGCATGAGCAGATCGCGCGCCATGCGCTCGATCACCTTCAGCTGCTGGTAGTCCTTGCGTCCAAACAGGGCCAGGCACGACCCTGTGGCGAGAAACAGCTTGCTCACGATCGTCGCGACGCCGTCGAAGTGGCCGGGGCGATGCGGACCGCACAAGGCGTCGGTCAACCCGCTCACGTGCACGCGGGTGCGCTCGCCCGCGGGATACATCTCGCTCGCCTCCGGCGCGAACACGTGCGTCGCTCCTTCCGCTTCTGCGAGCGCCAAATCCTGCTCGAGCGTGCGCGGATAGCGTGCGAAATCTTCATTGGGGCCGAACTGCGTGGGGTTCACGAAAATAGTAACCGCGACCACGTCAGCGCGCGCGCGTGCCGCGCGCACGAGCGAGCCGTGCCCCGCGTGGAGCGCGCCCATCGTCGGCACGAGGCCGACGTTTTTGCCCTGCGCGCGCGCGGCGTCGAGCGCGCCGCGGAATTGCGCGACCGTGTGATGAACCGCGACGCTCACGACTCCTCGTCGGCGGGCCCATAACCGGGAGGCGGATCGGCGACGAACGGCTTTTGACCCGTGTCTGCCGGCGGCTTGGGCGCACCCCCAAAGCTCTGCGCGGCGCTCGGGAACGCGCCGCTCTGCACCTCGCTCACGTACGCGCGCGTGGCGGCCACGATCGCCGTGCCGAGCTCGGCGAAGTGCTTCACGAATTTCGGCTTGAGCTCCGGATACATGCCCAAGAAATCGTAACAGACCAACACTTGCCCGTCGCACTCGGGTCCAGCGCCGATGCCGATGGTCGGAATCGAAACAGCCTCGGTCACCCGTCGGCCAAGTTCGCTCGGCACGCCCTCGATCACGAGCGAATAAGCGCCCGCTTGCTCGAGCGCGCGCGCATCCGCGATCACGCGCTCGGCCGCCGCTTCGTCCTTGCCCTGCACGCGAAAGCCGCCCATCGCGTGCACGGACTGCGGCAGGAGCCCGACGTGACCCATCACTGGAATCCCGACCGAGGTGATCGCATGCACGTGTTCCGCGATGCGCTCGCCGCCTTCGAGCTTGACGGCTTCACACGCGCCCTCTTTGAGCAAGCGACCCGCCGCTGCCAGCGCGTGCTCCTTGGAGGCTTGGTACGACATGAACGGCATGTCCCCGACGACCTGCGCCCGGCGCGTGGCGCGCGCCACCGCGCGACCGTGATAGCAAATCTCCTCCACCGTGACCGGCAGCGTATTCGGCAGGCCCTGCACCACCATGCCCAGCGAGTCCCCGACCAAGAGCACGTCCGCGCCGCCCTCGTCGAGCAAGCGCGCCATCGTCGCGTCGTAGGCGGTGAGTACGGCGATCTTCGGACCGCTCCGCTTGCGCGCGCGGAGCTGGGTGACCGTTATCTTCGACGAGCTCATCGGTGCATTTCACCTTACCACCCCGCGAATCCAGTCGCGAGCCGAGCGCTCGTTGGTCGCCGGTCCTCGCTCGAGCTTGCTGGCGCGCCGCGCCTCATCCAAAAGGGTGTGACGATAGGCGGCGCTTTCTGGCCGCCGCACGCATTCACTTCCCGCTCAACACAGCAATCGCATGCTCCAGCGCTTGGCGTACGCGGGCGCGGGCCCTCGCCAGTCGATCGGGCTCGAGAATGGGCCTGTCCGGTTCATCGATCTGCGAGCAGTCGAGGTACGTCGTATAGCGAAGTTCGATCTGCAGAGCTTCAATCCGCGGCGGGCTCGCGTGCGAGCGCACGATGTAGCGCCGAGCTCCGGCAGAAAGTCGTAGAGTTCGGGCAAGTACCAGTCGGTGTTGCGCAGCCAGCGACGGTGCTGCGGCTCGAAGAGCTCGTTTATCTCCGGGGGCACGTACAGGCCCGAATGCGGCACGCTCGCGACGATGGGCACTCCGCCGTGCTGGGCGCGGTGTCGGACGTAGAGCTCCATGGCTTCGGGCGCGACTCTGCCACGACTCTCGCTGTTTTTGAGGCGCGGCTGGCTCGGCTGGAAAAGCGGCGGTAATCTGTGACTTCTGGCATGAACGCGTCCCCCAGCGCTTCAGAGTTCGACGGCGCGTTCGCGAAAAAGGCGCGTGGCGTCGAGCTTCGGCGGCTCGGCGCGCTCGCGCTGAACGGCGCGCTCTTCGGACTCGCATCGGGGCTCGTCGGAGCGATCGCTCTTTGGGGCCTGGGTTTCGGCGCCGAGCGGCTCGCCTGCGCGGCGCTCGGCGCGCTCGGCGCGCTCGCCGGCGGAGTCGTCGGTCTGCGAGAGCGCTGGTCGGACACGCACCTCGCGCTCTACCTCGACGCGCGCTTGAAGAGCGACGAGACGCTGACGACGGCCGTCGCGGCGCGCGCCGCGGGCGATAGTGAGCCTGCTCTCGCGCACGTGCTCGAGCAAGGCAACGCCGTGTTGCGAAAGCACGCGGTGACGCCGGTCGGTCCACGCGTATTTCAGCGCTTGCATTGGCTCGTGCCGGTGTGCGCGCTCGGCATCGCTTTCGTCAGTCGGCTGCCGCTGCCGCCCCGAGCAACGCCCGGCAAGCTGCCGGGGATCGACGCGGTGAAGATTCAAAACCTGGCGGGTCTCGAGCGGATCGAAGCCCTCGCCAAGCTCCCTGGGCGCACCCCGGAACAAGAAGAGCGTCTGCGCGCGCTGGCCGAGCAAGCCAAGAAGCTGCGTGAAGCGTTGGCGCAGGGGCTCGAGCGCCGTGAAGCCCTCTCCGAGCTCGGCCAGATGCGCGACGAGATCAACGCCGAGCGACTGAAGCTCGGCGATCCTCAGAATCGCGCGGGGCTCGACGCCGCGCAGAGCGCGTTGGGACAGAAACAGGCGCTGCGTCAAGCTCAGCGCGCGCTCGGCAACGGCGATCTCACCCAGTTCGACGAAGAGATGAAGCGCTTGGCGAATCGCGCCGAGAGCGCCGATCGGGAAGCCGCCAAGGACGCGCTCGAGCAAGCCGAGCGCGCCGCGCGGGCGAAGGGCGCGCAAGGGCTCGCCGATGCACTGCGTGACGAGCGGAAGCTCTTCGGCGAGCGCGAATCGAAGGCCGAAGCGCTGCGCGAGCTGGCCGATGCGATGCGTGACAAGCTATCGCCAGAAGCTCTCGACGATCTCAAGGAGTTCGGAGCCACGGGTAATCCGGAAGCGCAGCGCAAGCTCGCCGAAGCCATGGAAAAAGCCCTGGAAGGGCTCACACCCGAGGAGCGTAAACGGCTCGCCGAGCGCTTGAGCAAGAAGCTCGACGACGCACAGGGCGGCGCTCGTCCGATGACGAAGCAGGAGCTCGAATCGCTCGCCAAGAAGCTCGCGTCGAAGGACGGCGCCGACGCGTTGCGCGACGAGCTGCGCGATCTCGCCAAGCAGGAGTCGAGCGACGACGCGCGCCGCGAAAAGGGTCTCGGTGACGCCGACCGCGGGGACTCGGAGGCGCAGCGTGGTCTTGGCGTGCTACCCATGCCCATGCCGGGCGACGGCAGCGGCGCCCCGAACGACGCCCCCGGCGGCAAAGACGCAGCCAAGGACGGCGCCGGCAACCATGGCAGCGGCGGCGCGGGCAGCGGCGGTCCGGGCAGCCATCACGACACAGGCACCAGCGATCACGCGGGCTCGACTCCCGAAGTGAACGGCAAGGAGCTCCGCGCCAAGGCGCAAGCCGCACTCCAAGGCGGCGGGCCCATGCACAGCGCGACGCTCGGCCGCGCGCCGGCACGCGCCGGCGAGACGGCGAACGAACTCGGTCAGGGCAGCCTCGGCAGCGTCGGTCAAGCCGAGGTCGGAGCGGTCGATCACGCGGATATTCCCGAGGAATATCGCGAACAAGTGGGGCGCTATTTCGAGCCGTAGCAGGCTATGCTCGAGCCTGTCCTGATGGTGGATTCGACTCACAGCTTCGAGACGCGTCTGGCCGAGGCCAAGGCCGCGAGCGGTCGGCTCCGGCAGGCCATCGCGCAGGTGATCGTCGGGCAAGAAGCCGTGGTCGAGCAAGTGATGTGGGGTTTGATCGCGGGCGGCCACGTGCTGCTCGAGGGCAACCCGGGCCTCGGTAAGACACTGCTGGTGCGCACGCTCTCGTCCTGCCTCGATCTGAGGTTTTCGCGCATTCAGTTCACGCCCGATCTGATGCCAAGCGACGTGACGGGCACGAACGTGCTCGTCATGGACGGCAGCGGTGGGCACGGCGGGCGCTTCGAGCTGCATCGCGGCCCGATCTTCGGCCAAGTGGTGCTGGCCGACGAGATCAACCGCGCCACACCCAAGACGCAGAGCGCGTTGCTCGAGGCCATGCAGGAGCACGCCGTCACCATCGCCGGCACGCGCCACGTGCTGGAAGAGCCATTTTTCGTGCTGGCCACGGAGAATCCGATCGAGATGGAGGGCACCTACCCGCTGCCCGAGGCGCAGCTCGATCGCTTCTTGCTCAAGATCGCCGTGCCTGCGCCGAGCGAAAATGAGCTGACCGAGATCCTCACGCGCACGACGGGCGCGCCCGTGGCCGCGCCGGAGCGCGTGGTCAGCCGCAAAGAAGTGCGCGCGCTGCAGAGCTTGTGCCGGGAGATCGCCGTCGCCGAGCCGGTGTTGCGTTACGCCGCGCGCCTCGTCGGACAAAGCTCACCCGACTCGCCCACGTCGCCGCCGCTCGTGCGGCGCGCGGTCCGTTACGGCGCGGGCGTGCGCGGCGCGCAGGCGCTCGTGCTCGCGGCCAAGGCACTCGCCGTGCTCGAGGGGCGCGCGCACGTCTCTTTCACGGACGTGCAGAAGACCGCGGCGCCCGTCTTGCGCCATCGCATTCTGCGCAGCTTCGAAGGCGAAGCGGACGGCGTGACCCCCGATCAGATCGTCGCCGAGCTGGTGAGCGCGGTTCCGACGCGCCCGGAAGTCGTCGAGCGCGCCCTACAGGGGAACTGAGCCGTGAACGGGCGCCCCCTCCGGTGGCTGTGGACGACGCTATTACTGCTCGTCAGCTTGCCGCGCTCGGCCGCGGCAGACAGCCCGATTCATCTCGAGGTCGCGCCCGTGCTCGGCACCGGCAGCCCTGCCAGCGACGGCTGGGGAGAGCTCTCCGTGCGCCTCGAAAACAGCGGCACGACTCCCGTGAGCGGCATGTTGGAGCTGCGCTCCAACGCGCTGGTCAACGAGACCGCGCGCGTCATCTCGAGCGCGCCTTTTTCGCTCGCGCCGCACGCGCGCGTCCATCTGTTCTTGCCGGAAAACGGACTTGCCTCGCGCAACGGTCGCTCGCGCGTGCGCGCATTGGACACGCAGGGCAAGGAACTCGACAGCGCGGACCTCGCGCCGCAGCGCACGTTCGACGCGCTGCTCTTCCACCTCGACGTGCCGAGTCGCATCATGTCGACGTTGAGCGGCTTTCCGCTGCCCGTGACGCGCCGCTCGTACAGCTATGGCTATGGCGGCTCGACCCTCAGCGTCACGATCCCCGAACTGAACCAGAGCAGCGGTGAGGCGATCCTGCCGGATCTGGCCGCCGGCTACGCGGGCGCCACGCTCGTGCTCGCCAACGGCCGCCGCTTGTCCAGCATGGATCCCGCAGCCCTCGACGCGCTCGGCAACTGGCTGCTCGCCGGCGGCGCGCTGGCCGTCAGCATCGACCGGCCCGAGGATCTCGCGAGCCCTTGGCTCGAGGCGTTCGCGGGTGGACGCGTGCAGCGCACCGGAGCCGCGCGCGCTCTCGCGCACACCACGCAGTTCACGGTGCGTTCCGATCCGCAAAATGGCAAGCATCTCGGCTATGGCGAGCTGCACGTCGCGCAAGAGGCGCGCGCGCCGTCACTCGCCGTAGCGCGCGCGCTGCACGGTTTTAGCGGGGGCAACTTGCGTGACACGCCCTGGGGAGCCGCCGCCAGCTATGGGCTCGGCGAACTCCATCTGCTGGCGTTCGACCCGAACACGGAGGCCGCCGCGAGCGATCGCTGGGTGGAGCTCGAGCTCGCGGATCTCGTGCGCCACGCCTGGGAGCGAGCGAGCGCCGTCGCGCTGCCGCACGCACAAGCGAGCATGGAAGACGCGCGGTTGCCGGCTGTGCGAAAATTGCTCGACCCCAATCAAGGCACGCGCTGGACCATCGCGGTCTCGGCCTTGCTCCTTTTGCTCTATGCCGCGCTGGCCGGACCACTGAATTTTCACCTGGCCGCGCGCAAAGGCAGACCCCTCGCGGCGCTCTGGCACTTGCCGATCTGGGCGCTATCGGTGATGGCGGCCATCGTCGTGCTCGGCATTTGCGGCAAAGGCATCAACGGGCGCAGCCGTCATCTGACGCTGATCGAGGCCGGCGCCGGCATGGGTCGCGCCGCGGCCACGCGCTTCCGCGGCCTGTACGCATCTTCGTCGGAGAACCTGACGGTGCGCGCGGCGCGCGGCGCCGTGCTCGACGTCACGGGCGATCCAGACGAAAGCCCACGCGATCTGCTGACCGATCGCGACGGCCTACGACTCGATCGCTTGCGCGCCAAGCCTTGGGATCTATTGCTGGTGCGCGAGGACGCGTTCGTGAATCTGGCAGGCGGCGTCAGCCTGACCGCGCTCCCGAACGGTGACCTCTCGATCAAAAATCAGACCGCCCGCGACCTGCTCGGCGTGGTGGTGGCGGTGCCGAGTGGGCACTGGGGCTTTCTACCGCGCATCAAAGACGGCCAGAGCGCGAAGTTCTCGGACGCCAAAGCGCTGCCGAGCCCCATGACCATCGGCGCCACGCGCGCGCTCAGCGCGGCTCTGTTTGCGAGCACGGTGAACGCGCAGGCAGCAGCCGGCCTGGGCGACGCCTGGGAGGCGTTCGAGTCGCTCACCGGCACCGACGCCGATTGGTGGCCGGAAGAGAGCCCCGTACTGCTCGCCCAACTCGAGGGCGGCGAGGGCGCGAGCTCCGACTCCGGCCTGAAGATCGAGACCGATCGCGTGCTGATTCGAGTAGTCGGCTACGGAGGCGTCAAGTGAACGCGCGTGTGCCGGCCATCCGCGTGCGCCACTTGTGGCACCGCTTCGGCAACCGGGACGTGCTGCGCGATGTCAGCTTCGAAGTCGGACACGGCGAAATCTTCGGCTTCATCGGGCCGAACGGCGCCGGCAAGACCACGACCATTCGCATCATGGCCACGCTGCTCGAGCCGATGGCGGGCCGCGTCGAGATCGACGGCATCGACGTCGCGCTCGACCCGGACCGCGTGCGGCGCATGGTCGGCTACATGCCGGACCACGCGGGCGTCTACGAGCGCATCACCGTCCGCGAGTTTTTGGAGTTTTTCGCGGACGCCTACGGCGTCAGCGAGCCGACCGTGGTGGACGCCGTGATCGAGCTCACCGATCTGCAAAAGCTCGATCAGCGCTTGGTCGTCGAGCTGAGTAAGGGCATGAAGCAGCGCCTGCAAATCGCTCGCATTTTGCTGCACGATCCGAAGGTGCTCGTGCTCGACGAGCCAGCCAGCGATCTCGATCCCCGCGCGCGCATCGAGCTGCGCGATCTCTTGCTCGAGCTGAAGGAGCTCGGCAAAACCATCTTTCTGTCCAGCCACATCCTCACCGAGCTCAGCGACGTGTGCACCTCGGTCGGCATCCTGGAGAAAGGCGGTTTGGTCGTGGCCGGGCCCATCGGGGAAATTGCCGAGCGCCTGGCGATGCGCCCCGCGCTCACGGAAGGCGCGGGCAGCGAGCTTGCGGCGAACGGCGCGAGCGCGACCACGGCCGGCGGCGTGGACATTCCCCCGAGCGCCCGCAAACGCCTCAAATTGCGCGTGCTCGGCGACTCCCAGCGCGCCTTGCCGCTGATCGCGGGCGGAGGCGGCGTGCTCAGCGTCGAAGCCGGCGCGGGCGGCCAGCTCACCGTCCACTATTCCGGCGACGCGCGCTTCGTCGCGGAGGTGGTACGCCACCTGGTCGCCAATGGCGTGGGGGTGGTGGGCGTCGAGCCCGAGCGCAATGAGCTCGAGCGCATTTTCCTCGAGGTCACGCGCGGAGAGCTGCAATGAGCTGGGAGAGAGATTTCTTTCCCGAAGCAGGCTCGATTCCTAGCCCTGAGCTGACGGATAACTGGGAGGTTCGCTTCGCCGCGGGCCGCGGCGTCGTGGGTGCCTCTCGTCCCACGGCTGGTTCGGACACTCTCTCCTCGTGGGCGAGCGGGGCCCCAAGCCCCGCTCGCGTGCATCTGCGAGGTCTGCTCGAGAATGTGAGGCGCTGGTTATGAGCGCGCAGACGGGCACAGCGTCGATTCCGCCGCCACCGACGTCGGTGCGCGGGGCGGCGCGCGCGCGGGTGGCGTGGGCGCGCCAGTTCAGCGATCCGAACCCGGTCTGGATGCGCGAGCTCCGGCAATCCGCGCGGCTCACGCGCACGCCCATCATCCTGGCGGCCGTGACGGGCATGATGACGCTCTTGATCTGCTCGGTGGGCGGCGTGGCCAGCGTGTCGGCCGAACCAGCGCGGGTCGGCGTTGGCATTTTCCACACGTTCTTCTCACTCGCTTTCGTGGTGGTGACCTGGGTCGGCCCGGCCGTCGCGGCGCACACGATCGCCGGCGAGCGCAGCGGTCGAACCTGGGAGGCCTTGCAGCTCACGAGCCTCAGCCCGGCCAGCATCGCGCGCGGTAAATTCCTGGCCGCGTACACATATATCTCGCTGTACGTGATCATGCTCGCGCCCGTGGGCGTGCTGCCGTTCTTGTTCGGCGGGATCACGGCCACGGAGGTGCTGCTCGCGTTCGTTTGGCTGTTCCTGTTCGCCGGGCTGTCGGTGGCCTTCGGCTTGGCGGTGAGCTCCAAGTTCTCGAGCCCCGCGGCAGCCATCATCGTCACCCTGCTGGTCGCGCTGCCGGCGTCCATGTTCGTGTTCAGCGCGGGCGGCGTCGGCCTGTCGATGGTGGCGCATCGCGCTTGGCCCGGCATTCCAGAGGGCCCGCCGGTGTGGCTACCGGGCGCGTACCTGCGCGCCGAGTTCGGCCTGCCCTACCTGGCGTTCTTGGTGTTCTTGCCGCTGGTGTTGCTCGCGCTGCCGGCCTGGCTGCTGTACGAAGTCACCGTCGCCAACATGAGCGCGCCGAGCGATGACCGCTCGACCCGGTTGCGCATCTGGTTTCTGGTGTCCGCCCCGGTGCTCGCACTCACGGCGATCGCCGTTATTCTGGGCGGTAAGACCGACGAATGGGTGTACGCCAGCACGACGTTCATCTGGGTGTTCGGTTGCTTTGCCGTCTTCCTGTTCGCCGGCGAGCCGCTCGGGCCCTCTCAGCGCGTCCTCACCCATTGGGAGCGCTCCGGGCGCGGTGGTCTCGGTCGCTTCCTCGGGCCCGGCCTCGTGCGCGCCAGCGTGCTCTTGTTCCTGCTCACGGCGTTCGCCTTGTCGCTCAGTGGCGCGGTCGGTTCGCTGGTCAATACGCACCCGAACGAGCGGGACGCCTTGGTGGCGTTTCACGGCTACGCCCTGGCCTTTTTCGCCTTCGTGGTGGGCTTCATGGTTTGGGCGCGCTCCCGGGCGCACGGTGCCGGCACGCCGCGCGTGCTGCTGGTGGTGGCGCTGTTCTTTGCCTTCGTCGGACCGTGGATCGCGATGGCCATCGCCGGAGTGCTCAGCAGCACTCCCGACCACGCCTTGGTGCTGGCCGCTCCCTCCCCCACCTTCACGATTGCCATGATCAGCGCCATCAAGACCGACGCGCCCGAGCGCGGAGCACTCCTGCTCGGCGGCACGGTGTGCGCGGCTGCCTGGGCGTTGATCGGCGCGGGCCTCTTGACCCTCGGCAGCGCGCGCGCCAAAAAACGCCTCGACGAGGACGCCGCGCGTCATGCGCGCATGCAGGCCGCCCTGGCGGCCGAAGACGCCGAGAACAACTCGGCTGGCAAGGACGCGGGGCCGCCCCCGCAACGCGCCGAGCAGGTTCCGGAAACCGCGGGCTGAGCAATGACCGGCGAGACGCTGCTCGACCCGGCCTTTCGCAACGAGCTCCGTGCGCTCGCTCGCCTGCTCTCGATTGAGGCGCGCAGCGGCGCGAGCGGCGAGCGCACGTCGAATCGGCGCGGTGGCTCCGCCGAGTTTCACGAGCATCGGCCGTACGCGCCGGGCGACGATCTACGCCGCGTGGACTGGCTCGCGTTCGCGCGCACGGGCGAACCCGTAGTGAAACAATTCCGTGCAGAAGAAGACGCAATCGTCCGGATATTGCTGGATGTTTCGGCCTCGCTCGACTTCGGCAATCCCCGCAAGATCGAAGTGTCGCGACGGCTCGCCGCGGCCGTCGGTTACCTCGCGCTCGAGCACGGGGAACGCGTGCAGGTGCTCGTCGCGCGCGCCAAAGACGACGCAGAGGGCGCGCGCGTCCTCGAGCAGGTGAGCAGTCCGCGCCGCGGACGCGACGCTCTGCCCGCATTGCTTCGCGACTTGAGCGGTCCACAGCCGGGCGGCTCGCTCGATCTGGCGCGAGCGATCGACTTGACCGTGCAGCGCTCCGCCCGCCCTGGCCTGCTCGTGATCCTGAGCGACTTCTTAGACGCGGGACAGGTCACCCTGGCGCTGTCCCGAGCGCGCTCCCAGGGGCATCAGCTGAGCTTGGTACAGGTCCTTTCCCCGGAGGAACTCGAACCCCCTCTCGAGGGCGACTACTCTCTAGTGGACTCGGAGAGTCTACAGCAGGTCGAGGTGACCGTGGATGCCGGCGCGGTCGAGGCCTACGTACTTCGGTTGACGGGCCTGATCGAGGAACTGCGGGCGTGGGCTCGCAAGCACGGGCAGGTGTATCTGAGGGTCGTGACCAGCGAGCCGTTGCAGGGCGTGATGCGTCGGTTCGTGAGTCGAGTCATCGACTAGTTGGCTTGTTTGAAAATTCTGCGTCGCCAAGCCCCGCGACCAGCCCTGGCCGAGGCCGGCATCGGGCTTTTTGCCCGATTGCGACGGCCTCCGCCCGCTCACCCAACCCAACCCCTGACCCCACCTCACACGGACACCAAAAGAGAACCCGGTGAGCTGCGAGCGCCGCTGACTCGATGAAGAGCAGCGACGCTCGCGCTCACTCGGTTGCAAGCTCAGCCCTTCTTAGCGCGACGCTTCTTGCGCTTCTTGGCGGGCTTGGCCGCGGCGGGGGCCGCCTTGGCTGCCTTCTTCTTCTTCGAGCGGCGCTTCTTCGCCTTCTTGGCGGGCGCTGCTGCGGGTTCTGCTTTCTTCGCTGCTTTCTTCTTGCGTACGGCCATTGACTCCGTCCTCTGTTTTCTGATGGCGCTCGATATGGAAGCGCCGTTCGAAACGATAGTTTGCAAGACAATCGCATGCGACGTCAAGAAGGTGTTTGAGATTGAGACAGTTTCGATCGCGCGCGCGGTCTCGCGCGACGCCCTCGAACGCGTAGCGAGTATGCCTACGAGGCGCGTGCGCGTCGGTGCTAGCATCACCCCATGAGCAGCACCCGCAGCAGCGACGAAGCGTTCGTGCGCGAGGCACTTCGGGTCTATCGACGCTATGTGGTCGAGCTGGTCGAGGCGTACGATTTGTGTCCGTGGGCGGCGCCCGCGCGTCGCGAGGGCCATGTCACAGAACGCGTCATTTTGGCTGAAATTGCGGGCGATCCGCGCAAGTCCCTGGAGCAGATTGCAGCACTCGCGAGCACGCCGAAGATCGAGGTCGCGCTGTTCATCTATCCCGACTTGTCGCTCGACCGCTTGTCGTTCGAACGCTTCGTCCGGACGCTGCGTGAACGGGACGCCGAACGTCACGAGCCGGGTGAGATACCGTTCGCGCTGGCGGCCTTCCACCCCGACGCCCCCGTCGAGCTCGAGGACGCCGAGCGGCTCATCCCCTACCTCCGCCGTACACCTGACCCGACCATCCAACTCGTGCGCATGAGCGTCCTCGACCGGGTGCGCGGTAAGCACCCCGAAGGCACGGCTTTCATCGACGTCGAGGCTGTTTTTTCACCTTCCATGCTGGCCCCGAGCCGCCCCTCGTTGCGCCAGAAAATCGCCCAAGACAACCTCGAGACCCTGCTCAAAGTCGGCAGCGCGACGCTCGACGCCGTCGTAGCCGACATCCGCCGGGATCGTGACGAGAGCTACGCCCGGCTGCGGAGTGACCCAGCGCCCGTTTCACGCCCGCTCTGATAGAATCCCGAAGCATGGAGCTGAAAGCCCCGAGCGGTCTCTGGCTCCTGGGCCTGCTCGCGCCGCTGATCGTCCTCTACATATTGAAGACCCGGCGCGACAGGCTCACGGTGCCCTCGACCTGGCTGTGGGTCGCAGCGGCGCGCGATCTGCTTGCCAAGCATCCGTTCCGTCGTTTGGTCCCACAAGCGACGCTGCTCGCCGAGCTGTGCGCGCTCGTTCTGCTGGCGCTCGCGCTCAGTCGCCCAGCGACGCGCGGCGGCCGGATCGCCGGCAACCACATCGCGATCGTGGTCGACAACAGCGCCTCGATGAACGCGCTCTTGCCGGATGGGAAATCGCGCCTCGAGCACGCTCGGGCGGCCGCGCGCGAGGTCCTGCAAACGCTCGCCCCGGAGTCCGAAGCCATCGTGATCGAGGCCGGTCGCGACGCACGCGCCATTTCGGCCATGGACCGCGATCGACGGCGCTTGGCGGCGGCGATCGACCAAATCGAAGCGAGCGACGCCGAGGGCCGACTGAGCCGAGCCATCGCGGTCGCGACCAGCGCGCTGCGCCCTTTTTCGGGCTCCGTGCGCATCGTCGTGATCAGTGACGGCGCACTCGCCGAGCCGGATTCGCTGGCGAGCGCGAGCCTGCCCACGGATCTGATCCGGATTGGCGAGCCGGTCGAAAATGCCGCAGTCGTGCGGCTCGACGTCGCGAATCGAACGAACCCGGAAACCCATCGCGACGAGGTGCAGGCGTTCGCCTTGATCCAGAATTTCGGCAGCAAGCCGCGTACGGTCTACGCCACGTTGAGCCAGCGCAACGTCGAGCAACCGCTCGCTTCCCGCCGCATCGATCTTGCGCCTGGGGAGCGCGTGCCGGCTGTCCTGAGCTTCGAGCCCGCCCCGGGTGACAGCGGCAGCGGCCTGATCGTCGAGATCGCGCCGCACGACGCGTTGCCGAGCGACGACCGCGCGTACGGCCGCGTGCCGAACAGCGCGCGACTGCCGGTCGTGATGGCGCCGAGCAAGGCGAGCGGCTGGGTCAGCCGCGCGCTACAAGCCGACCCGGAAGTCGAGCTCCTGGGCGTGAGCTTGGAGAGCCTGGCGAGCGCGGGCGTCCCCGAGGACGCGCTGGTCGTGATTCAGGGCGCGTGTCCGAGCGAGGTGCCGGGCGGTGATCTGCTCGTCCTCAACCCGCCCCCTGGGGCGTGCGGAACCGCGATCGTCGGCGAGCTCTTGGACGCGCCGAGCATCACGTCCTGGACCGAGGTCGACCCGCGGCTGCGTTTTCTGTCGCTCGACGGCGTGGACCTGCTGAAGGCGCGCAAGGTCGACGCCGAGAGCCCCCAGCAGGCCCTGGTGCAGAGCGCGCACGGCACGCTGATCGCCGATATCTCCACGCTCGGTCGCACGGGGACGCTGGTCGGCTTCGACGTGGGCGACAGCAATTGGCCGCTCAAGGCGTCGTTCGTGCTGTTCATGCGCAACGTGATCGAGCTCGCGCGCAGCCATCGCAGTCGCGGGGCCGAGGCCGCCACGCGCACCGGCGACCCCTACACCCTGCGCGTCCCGCTCGACGTGAGCGAAGTGACGCTCGAAGACCCGGCCGGAAACAAGCGACCCTTTTCGGCGCGCGGCGGCCTGTGCGTGATTCCGAACCTGCCGCGCGCGGGCTTCTACTTCGCTAACTACAAAGGGCAGCAGACGGGCAGCGCGCTGATCGTCGCGAACCTGACCAGCGAGCGTGAGAGCGACCTGTCTCCTCGCGCGCTGCCGGCTGGCCCCCGGCTCACCGTGCGCGAGCAGCCCAAAATCGCGGATGCCGTCAGTGACTGGAGCTGGCTGCTCGCCGCGATCGCACTCGGCGCCGTGGCCGCGGACGCCTACTTTTTGACGCGCAAGGCGCGTCCGCGGGTCCTGTCCCAGAGTCCGCGCCGCCCGGATCGCCGGGCGCTTCCGGACAGCCCGGCGCGGGAGAGCCCATGAGGGGACTCCTCTACACGCTGCGCGCCCTGTCCCTGGTACCGCTCGCGCTCGTCGCGCTCGGCCTGTTCAGCTGGTTCTATTTTCCCTACCTGCGCTTCGAGCGCCCGGTCTTGTCGGTACCCGCGGCGGTCGCCGTCTGGTTCGTGGCTGCGCGCCTGAACCGGCTCTCGACGCGCATGGCGACGGCGCGGCGCGTGCTGCAAGCGGCGTTGCTCGGCGGCTCGGCCCTCGCGGCCGCTTACGCCATGATCGGCGTGGAGCTCGGTCGCCCACTCGACCGACTGGCGGTGATCATCGCCATCGATCGCAGCCGCAGCATCGATCTGGTGCCGAACGCGGCCACGCGCATCGCCGAGGAGCTGCGCGTCGCCGAGCTCGGCATGCGCGAACATGACCGCATCGGCACGATTGCGTTTGGCGCGAGCTCGGCGGTGGAGGACCCGCTGCGCGAGCACAGCACGCTCAAGGCCCCGCAAATCGCGGAAATAGGCCGCGACGGCACGGATATCGGCAGCGCCCTGCGCACCGCGCTCGGCGAGGTTCCGGCCGACTCGGCGGCTCGCATCGTGCTCTTGAGCGACGGTGTCTCGACGCGCGGCGACGTGCTGAGTGACGCCGCGCTGGCGATCGCGGCTAGCGTTCCGGTCGACGTCGTGCCGCTCGACCAGCAAAAGCTCACGAACGTGCGCATCTCGTCGGTTCACACCGTACCCCGCGCGAACCAGGGTGAGGCGCTCGACCTGCGCGTGGTCACCGAGTCGAGCGTGGCGACCGAGGTCGAGCTGCGAGTGTCGCGGGACGGCGAGCCCGTGCGCAAGGGCGTCGTCAAGATCGGACAGGGCGAGGACGTCGTGCACCTGCGCGAACTCGCCAATGAGCCCGGCTTTCACCGCTACGACGTGGAAGTGAGCGCGCTCGATCCCAAGCTCGATCAGGCCCACGAGGACAACCTCGGCACGGCCTTCGTGCGCGTGCGCGGCAAGGCCGTCGCGCTCGTGCTCGAGCGGGATCCGTCGCTCGCGCTCGCTCTGCAAAAGGCCCTCGAATCTGCGGCTTTTCAGGTGCGCGTCGCGGGGCCTGCGGGCGTGCCGGCGGACGTCGCGGCCTGCGCGGCCTACGACGCGATCGTACTCAGCGACATCGCGGCGAGCGAGCTTGCGCCTTCACAAATCGACGCGCTCGCGTCGTATGTGCGCGATCTGGGCGGCGGATTGATTTTGATGGGGGGTGACCACTCGCTCGGCCCAGGCGGCTACGGCAAAACCCCAATCGAGGAAGTGAGCCCGGTCTCCTTCGATCTCAAGCAGGAGCGCCGGCGCGCGAGCCTCGCCGAGGTGATCGCGGTCGACTACTCGGGCTCGATGGGCATGAGCGCAGGGAAGAACACCAAACTCGAGCTCGCCAACGAAGCCGCAGCGCGCAGCGCGCAGCTGCTCGGCGCGGGGGATCGCTTGGGCGTGATGCACGTGGACACCGCGGTGCGCTGGACCGTGCCGCTCGGCCCGGTCACGGACACGGCCGCAATCGCCAAGGCCATCCGCGCCGTGGGCGTCGGCGGCGGCGGTATTTACGTCGATTTGGCGCTCGAGACCGGCTATCAGGCGCTGAGCCACGAGCACGTGCAGCTCAAACACATGCTCTTGCTCTCGGACGGCTCGGACGCCGAGGAGCGCAGCCGAGCGTTTTCGCTGGTCAGCTCCGCCAAGGCGCGCGGGATCACCACCAGCGTGATCGCGCTCGGCTCCGGCGCGGACGTGCCCGCGCTCGAGCACATGAGCCAACTCGGCGACGGCCGCTTCTACTTGATCGAAGACGCCGGCCGCTTGCCGGCGGTCTTCGCACAAGAAACCGTGCTCGCCGCGCGCAGCTCTATCAACGAGCTCGTCTTTCGCCCCGCCCTCGGCGCGCCCGGACCGGCGACGCGCGGCATCGATTTTTCGAGCGCACCCCCGCTCAAAGGCTACGTGGTCACCCTCGGCAAACCGCGCGCGCAGGTGCACCTGACCGGACCTGAGGGTGACCCGATCCTCGCGACCTGGTCGGTCGGCGTGGGCCGCGCGGCAACCTTCACGAGCGACTACAAGGATCGCTGGGGCGTCGCCTGGACGAGCTGGGAGGGCGCTGCGCGGCTATTCGGGCAGCTCGGCCGCGACGTCGCGCGGCGCGCGGACAACCCGCGCGTGCGCGTGGAAGCCGACACCCTCGGCGGCGATCTGCGCATGCGCGTTGGCCTGGTCGACGAGCGCGGGCACGCCGAGAATTTCCGCCGTCTGCTCGCGCGCGTGGCCGGTCCCGACGGCTTCACCAGCACGGTGCCGCTCGAAGCGTCGGGCGCGGGCGCCTACGCCGGTACCCTGCCCCTCTCGCGCCCGGGCGCCTACGTCGTCACGGCCATCGATGAGCAAAGCAACGAACCGCTCGGCAGCACCGGCGCGGCGCTCTCGGCCGGCGAGGAGCTCAGGCCGTCGGGCACGGATCGCGGCCTGCTCAAGCGCCTCAGCCAAACCACCGGCGGCAAGGTCCGCGACACGTTGGCCGGGATTTTCAACGACCGCGAGCTCAAGCGCTTTGCCTATCAGAATCTGGGCAATCTGCTGATTCTGCTGGCTGCCTCTCTGCTGCTCTCGTCCGTAGCGGTGCGCAGGCTCGCGATTCCAGATGCCCTGCTCCACGCGCCCGCACGGGTCGCACTCCTCTTTCGAACGAGCCCGCGCAAACGGAGCCGCAGCGAGCAAGCAGCGGCCACGCACAGCGCGCTCGACTCGCTCCTGGAGGCGAAAGCGCGCAGCGACGCGGAACTGCCGGTTCAGCGCGCTCCGCCGCTGCCGCAGTCGGCCTCTGCGCGCGAGCGGGCGAAACCGGCGCAGCGTCCACCAACGGTAGAGCAATCGCCGCCGAGCGTACCGCGCTTCTCGCAACCGCCAGCGAGCGCTGCGAGCGGCACGGGCGAAACTCCTTCGATTCCTCCACCCGGGCGCCAGCTGACCGCGGCCGAGGTATTGCTCGCACGTCGGAGAGGTCGCAAAGGATGAACAGGTTGTCGCTATGCTCGAGCTGGTTCGTGCTCGCGTTCACCCTCGAGGGTTGTGGCGGTGAACAGCCAGCGTTCGTAGCCGACGCGCGCGATCAACGACTGATCGCGCAGGTGAGCGCCCTCGGCATCCTCCAGGAGTCGCACGCGAGCGGCGCGCTACCGACCGCCGTGACGTTCGGCGGCGCGGGCGAGCAGACGATATTGCTCGTCGCGTTCGAGCGCAGCTGGGCGCGGCGCGGCCGCGTGCAGGCAGCTTTGCTACATCTTGACCCCCGCGAGGGCTCTCCGGCGAGCGACGGAGTCGTCTCGCTGCATGCCTCCCGCATCCGCGATCCGTGGCGCGCCGCCGAGCTCACCTGGGAGAACCGACCGGCGCTCAATCCGCCCTACGCGGAAGCGAACGCGGAAGCGCACGGCGAGCTCCGCATCGACGTCAGCGCGCTGATCCGCTCGGCCGACAAACACCCCGACGAAGACTACGGGGTCGCGCTCAGCGCTGAGCGCGGCAGCGGTGCCGGCGCGACGTTCGCGACCGGAGCCGGCGGCGGGAGCGCGCCGTGGCTCGAGGTGTTCGTGCGCTAGGTGCTCCGCGCTGAGCCCGCCTGGCCGTCTCTTGAGCTCGATCGTCACTTCATCGAACGGCTCGACCCTCACCTCGGCGTCCCTTCGTGTTTTCCGCACGGGCGCAGCCCGACTACGTCACGAAAACGAGACTCGCTACAAAACGACGTGCATCCAGCCGTGGCTGTCCGGCTGCGAGCCGTGTTGGATCGCCAACAGCGTGTCGCGCAAGTGCTGCGCAACGGGGCCGGTTTCGCCACCGTGGATCGACCACTCTCCGCCTTCGAACTTGACGTTGCCGACGGGTGTGATCACCGCCGCCGTGCCGCAGGCGAACACTTCGGTGAGCGCGCCGCTCTGCAGATCGCGCTGCCAATCCTCCACGCTGATCGTGCCCTCTTCGACCGAGTAGCCGAGCTCGGGCGCGAGTCTCAAAATGCTGTCGCGCGTGATACCGGGCAGTAGCGTGCCGGTGAGCTGCGGAGTGACGAGCCGCGCGCCCTTGCCCGAGCCGTACACGAAGAACAAATTCATGCCGCCCATCTCTTCGACGAAGCGATGGTGCACGGCGTCGAGCCAGACGACCTGCTGACAGCCGGCGTCGATCGCCTTCTGCTGAGCGACGAGGCTGGCCGCGTAGTTGCCGGCGCACTTGGCCTCGCCCGTGCCGCCGGGAGCCGCGCGCACGTAGTCGGTGCACAGCCAAACGGTGAGCGGCTTCACGCCCTGCGGGAAATACGCACCCGACGGTGAACCAAAGACCAGAAAAAGGTACTCCTTGGCGGGGCGCACACCGAGAGCCGCCTCGGTGGCGATCATCAGTGGGCGCACGTACAGGCTCTCACCGGCGTTCGGCGGTACCCACTCGCGTTCGTGACGAATCAGCAAGTCCGCTGCGGCGATGAACTGCTCGACGGGCAGCTCGGGCATCGCGAGGCGGCGCGCGGACGTGTTGAAGCGGCGCGCGTTGGCATCGGGCCGAAAGGTAGCGATCCCGCCGTTCGGCTGGCGATACGCCTTGAAGCCCTCGAAGATGGCTTGCCCGTAGTGGAGCACGGACGCCGCGGGCGAGAGCGAGATCGGCGAAAACGGCTCGAGCGTGCCTGAGCCCCAGCCCTCCGCGGCGCGATAGCGGAGCGTCACCATGTTCTCGGTGAAGACGCGCCCAAAACCCAAGTCCTTCATGATCTTGACCCGCTCGCTGGCAGGCAGTGGGTTCGGCGTCGGCCGAAGCTCGAACGGGAAATGAGCGCCGGAATCGGGGGACATGAGGCACCGTTCGCATACCACAGAACGTATTTCCGAGCAGCGACGCGCTCTACCCAGAGTGGTTGAACAAGTCGTGCGCTCGGCCGGTGCGCCGCAAATAGCTAGGCGGACTATCGCGCGCTACGACGACGTCGCGCGCTGAGCACGCCGCACAGCGCAAGCGCTGCCCACGCGGCGCCCGTTTCATGCGAGCGGGTCGGAACCGAGCACGCGCAACCCGGGTTCGTGGCGGTGAGCGATTCCGGCGCCTCTGCGCGAGTCGAACCCGCCGAACCCGAGAGCGTGCCGGCCACACCGGTAGCGCTGCCCGCCGTGCCGGAGCCTGCGACGCCGGAGCCTGCGACGCCGGAGCCCGCGCTGCCCGTCGCGGTGCCGCTCGCTCCAGCGCTCGTCGCGCCCGCGCTGGCTCCGGCTATTCCCGCACCACCTTCACCCGCACCACCTGATGCGTTCGCGCCGCCACTTGCTGCACTCCCACCTGCGCCTGCCACCGACGCGCCACCGGCGCTCATGCCGCCGTCACCAGTCCCACCCGCGCCGCTTGCCGCGCCCCCGGCGCCGCTCATGCCGCCGTTTGGCGAGCCACCCGCCGCGGAGCCCCCGCTCGCCGCACCGCCAACCGCGGAGCCGCCTGCGCCGCCTGCGCCGCCCGCGCCTGCGCCGCCCGCGCCTGCGCCGCCCGCTCCAGAGCCGCCCGCGCCGCTCGCGCCGGAGCCGCCCGCTCCCGAGCCGCCCGCGCCGCTCGCGCCTGCACAAGCGGGATCCGCTGTGTGGGTGCATTGGTTCTTGCCGAGATCACACGAGTCGATCGTACAGCTGTCGCTGTCGGCGCACGTGCCGTCGTTGACGCAGCAGCCACTCACTCCGGCGTGCGCGCAGACGTGCGTGCCCGGATTGCAGCTGTCCGCCGTGCACGGATCGCTGTCGTTGCAATCCCCGTCGAGCAAACAGCAGCCCGCGACGGGCGCGTTCGTGCATGCACCGGTCGCGACGTTACAGCTGTCGACTGTGCAGGCGTTCTGGTCGTTGCAGGCGGCATCATTGCTGCAGCAACCGGCGATCACCGAGCTCACGCAGGCGTGCGCGTTCGTGTCGCAGCTCACCGTGGTGCAGGTAGAGCCACCCGAGCAGTCGCCATTTTGGTTGCAGCAACCGGAGATCGAGCTCGCGGAGCACTGATGCGTCGTCAGATTGCAGAAATCCGATGTGCACGCATTGCCGTCGTTGCACGTCGCGTCCTGTTGGCAGCAGCCTGTCACCGCGCCGTGCGAACACTGATGCGTAGTCGAGTTGCAAGCATCGGTGGTGCACGGGTTGGTGTCATCGCAATCCTGCGCGCTCAGACAGCACGCCGCGACGGCCGCGTGCCCGCACTGGCCCGTGGCCGTGTTGCAGCTATCCGTGGTGCACACGTTACTGTCGTCACATTGCGCGGCAGACGTGCAGCAACCGCTGACCGCGGCGTGCCCGCACTGGCCCGTGCCCGTATCGCAGCTGTCCGTCGTGCACACGTTACTGTCGTCACATTGCGCGGCAGACGTACAGCCCGCGACGACGCCGCCGTACTCGTAAGCTCCGATGTCCGGGGCGGCCGAGCGCGTAGCCGGGTGAAAGCAAGCGGCAACGCTGTGCAGAGTCTGGATGTAATTGTAATCGACCGCGTAGATCCAAAATGGCTCCGTGCCCGTCCCTGTCTTGGTCAGACACTTTGGATCGAAGCCGATGTCGTCGCTCGGGGCGTTGGCAGCCGTACCCTTGTCGATCACGGTGCTGGCCGCGGCAGTCAGGCGAAAATCCGGGTTCGTCCCGGCTGGGTCCATGAAGAACGGCGTCGCGCCGTTGGAGTTGACGCTGACGTTCGTCGTGCCCGCGGGTAACTGGCCACCGAACGCGTTTTGATCGTTGTTGTAGCCGCTAGCCGCGGCCAAATTGTTGAAGAAGGTCGCGCCGCTCTTGGACGTCGCGTCCGAATAAAAGATCTCGCCGGGCTTCGACGGTTGGCCTTGGGCGTCCATCGGATCGAGCCCGTCGTGGTAGCAGGTGTTGTTGACGATCACCGAGTTTGCGCTGTTGGTGAGGCGAATACACGAGCCGCCATTGCGAAAGCCGATGTTGTTCTCGAAGCGCGCCCCGGTGCTGTTCTGATCCAGGATGAAGCCGCTGCCGTCCGAGTGGTGCGTCGAAATGTCGTCATTTTCGAAGGAGACATTTTGACGGACGATATTGTCCGCCGCGGTGCCCATCGCATGAAACAAGTTCACCCCGCTCGAAAAAGACGGCATCTGCGCGCCGTTGTGAGCGATGATCGATTGCTGAATCAAGAGCCCTTGCGCGCAATAAAACGCGATGCCGTTGATCCCGTTGCCGTCGGCGATCACGTTGATGAACTGCTGATTCCCGTTCGAGATTGTCGTGCAATTCGCATCCGTCCAACCATTGCTGAAACCGCTCGACGAGTGATTGCGCGAGATCAGTCCGACGTAGCGAATGAATTGTCCGGTCGACGTGCCCACGCCCGTGCCGGCCGATCCGTCGAAGATCACGATCTCGTCCGTATACGCCGAGAACGTGATCCACGCGCTCGCTGTGCCCGAGTTCGCCGGGCTGAGCCCTTGTGTATAGGTCCCCGCGCGGAAATACACCGTGTCGCCGGCTTTCGCCGTGGTCTGCGCTTTGCTCACGCTGAAGGGCTTGTCGATCGTGCCGGCGTTGGTCTGACTTCCATTCGTCGCGACGTAGTAGTCGGTGGCTTGCGCGAGCGACGAGACGGCGAGGGCCAGCAGCAGGGACGAGCCAAATACGATCGGATTGTTCATGCGCGTCTCGAATCGGCTTGGGAAAATTGAAGTGAGGCAGGATGCAGCGAGGCCATCCTAAAGCCGTCAGGTATTCCCAGGCACGCGACCCCTGATCAGAACACATGCCCGCACTCAAGAAGTCACGCAATCGGAGCTCGAAGCTGCAGAACTTTCCAGCGCCCCTGACGTGTTGCACAATCCGGCGTCGAGAACGTGCGCACCAAGTCCCTGCACACTGTCGCGCTGGTCTTCGATGAGGTCGAGCTGCTGGACGTGATGAGTCCGATCGGCGTCATCACGAACGCGGGGCGCACTTGGAACTTTCGCCCGTTCAAGATCGAGCTCGCCGCGGAGACGAACGGACCCGTCACGACCGCGAGCGGCTTGCCGCTCGCCGCGACCCGCGATTTCGCGAGCGACTCGCCGATCGACATTCTGCTCGTGCCGGGCGGTTACGGCGCGCGCCGCGTCGCAACGAGCAGCGCGCATCAACTCTGGCTGCGCTCCGCCGTTGCGCGCGCCGAGGTCGTCGCGGTGCTCGGCAATGGTCTTCTCCCGCTCGCGCACGCGGGCTGCCTGGCGACGCTCGAAGTGGCCGCCCAACCTGAGCTCGCTGCGGATCTCGCCGCCGTCGAACCCACACTACGCGTTCGGGCGACGGACGCCGTCTGCGTCTCCGGCAAATTTCTCAGCGTGCGCACGGGGGCGCGCGGGCTCGAGCTCGGTTGTGAAATCGTCGCGCGCAGCTTCGGGGCGAAGCTGGCGGCCATGGTCGCGGGCACGCTCGGCATCGCCTGGGCCGGCGCCGCGCAAGGACTCGAGATTCTGCAGCCTTAGCTCAAGAGCAACTTCACGCGCTGCCGCTCGGCTTCTTCCTTCGAAACCAGGCGTTCGACCAAGCGCAATGCAAAGGCGAACGCGGTGCCGGCCGCGCGACTCGTGATCACGGGCCCGTCCTCCACCACGCTCTCCTCGCTGTAGCGAGCACTGGGCAGCGGGTTGCCGGGATACGAGGTAGCTTGCCTGCCGTGCAACACGCCCGCCGCCTCGAGCGCGATCGGCGCTGCGCAGATCGCGGCGATCAGCTTGCCATGCTCGGAGAACTCGCGGACCACGCGCTGCACACGCGGCTCGTCGCGCAGCGTGGCCGCGCCCGGCATACCGCCCGGCAACACCAGCGCGTCGAAGTCCGGCGCCCTCGCCGCGTCGAGGGCGACCTCCGCGCTCACGGCGATCTCGTGCGAGCCCCGCACCGGCCCGGCCGCGAGCCCCGCGCTCACGACCTCTACGCCCGCGCGACGCAGCACGTCGATGATCGTCACGGCCTCGATCTCCTCGAACCCTTCGACCAGAATCGTCAGCGCTTTGGCCATGATTTACCGCGAACTCAGCCGCTCGGGCACTCGAGCAACGACAGCTCCGCAGCTGTACCGCGAGCGCGTTCGCTCAGCCAATGACCCGCCTGAATGCCGAGCAAGCTCGCGCCGCGCACGCCGTCGTTCGTGCGAAGCTCGGTCTTCGCCCCCACTTTGCCGAACCACGTGGCGCCGGTCGAGCCGGACGCGACGAGCCAGAGCGTCCCGCTCGCCGCGTCGACTACCAGCGTGGGCGCGCCCGAGCCTTGCTCGTCCCCCTCCACCGGTAAACGCTCCAGCGTGCCGTCGAGCTTGACGTGGACGAGTCGCAGCGGACCGCCGTCCGCGCCGGGCGTGGTGTCGTCGGTGCGGAAGGCGACGTACGCGCTGCCGTCCGCTGCGGCGGCCAGGTTGAACGTCATCACCGACTCGCCTGCCATGCTCAGCGCGAGCGCGGCGCCGAGCGGCTTGCCGTTGCCGTCGAGCTGCGTGAGCTCGATCCGACGCGCCACGTCTTCCACTAGCGACGGATCGGATTCGTCCGCGCTCGGCGCCGGCGCGGGCGTCGTTTTGCCCTTGCCTTTGTCAGTCGGGAGCGCACGCGCGCTCGCCAACCAAAACCCGCCAATTCTCGGGGCAAGACGCGGCTCGTCGACGTCCGCGTCGCCCGGTGAAACGGGCTCTGTCGCGAGCTTTGCCGGAACCTGATCGACTGAAAACGACGCGCCGAGCAAGCGAACCTTGTCGTGCGCGACGCTCGCGAACACGAGCAACGCGCGTGCGCCGGAGACCTCGAGCGCGAACGGCGAGTCGCGCCGCACGCCGGTGAGCTCGGCGCCCCACGTCACGTTCGCCGCACCGAGAGCGTCGTGAACCATGCCGAGGCGCAACATCGCGCCGCCCGCGTCCGTGTCCGACGCGGCGACGAGCATGTCCGCGCCGTGAATCGCGAACGCCGGCGGATCGGGATCGCCGTGCACTGGGCCGAGATCGATCAACTTGAGCGCAGGAGCCGTGCTGGGGATCATGGCGAGCAGCGCGTGCGTATTGCCTTTGGCCGAGCGCAGCGCGCCCGTGACGAAGCCAGTCGCGCCTGCACGCGCGTCGCCCACCTCGGTCGAAAAGGGCAGCGGGACATCGTCTTGATCGTCCGTGCCCGCGTCGTCGTCAGCGACGGGCTCGCCATGCGCAACCGCGCCCGACTCTTCGCCGATCCGAAAGAGCGCGACGCCCGGCAGTGACCGACACGCAGGCATCGGCGAAGGCTTCGCGGCTTGTGGCGGCTCGACTGACCCTTCGTCCGGTGCGATGTCCGGAAGCTCGGGAAGCGGCTTGGCAGCCGGAAGCGGCGCTTTTTTCTTGCATGCGATGGGCGTCGCACAGAGTGCGAAAGCAACGAAACCGCCGACGAAGCCGAGAGCTCGCAGAGAATGCGACGATCGTCGAAACCCGTACATCGTGCTGCCAATCGACTACTCGCACCGCACGCCCCCAGCAAGTATGATCCCGCCGTCCGAATTCCATCGATGGCGAAACGAGAGCTGACCCGGCCCTACGCCCCGAATCCGATATTGCTCGCGCTCTATCGTCGATTCTTCGAGCGGATACAAGTCGACGAAGCATGGGCGCGCTCGGTGAAGGAGCTCGCTACACAAGGCTCGGTCGTTTACGTGCTGCGCAGCCTCAACTTGATCGATTTTCTCGCGCTCGATCATCTCGTCAAAAAGCACGGTCTGCCAGCGATCCGCTTCGTCAACGATCTCGGCCTGTGGGTGCTCAACCCCATGAGCAAGGGTTGGCTCAACGCGATCGCGCCCAAGTACGAGGCTTCACCGTCGGAGGAGCTGGAAGACGCGCTCGAGCACGGTGGTTCTGCGGCGCTGTTCTTGAAACGACCGCCGGGCGTGCTCGATCGCGCGGCCGGCGCGAGCGGCGTGCGCGGCCTGCAAGAGGGCGACGAGCTCGTGCGCGCGTTGCTCGACCGTCAGCGTCGCAGCGATCGGCCGATCTTGCTCGTGCCGCAGGTGTTCGTGTGGACCAAACATCCCGATAAATCCGCAACGGACGCGTTCGACTTCGTGCTCGGACCGCGCGCGTGGCCGAGCCCGACGCGCACGATCGGTCAATTTTTTTACAACTACAAACACGTCGAGCTGAAGCTCGGAGAGCCGATCTCGCTCGCGGATTTCTTGAAAGACAATCCGGAGCTACCGGACTCCGTGCTCGTGCGTCGGCTCACTTATACGGTGCTGCGCCGGCTCGAGCGCGAGCGGCGGGTGGTGACTGGGCCCGCCGAGAAGGCACCTGATCGACTGCGCAGCGAGATCATTCGCAGCCCGAAACTGCGCGCCGTGATCGAAGACTTGGCGGACGAACGCACCGATCGCTACACGCTCACCGAACGCGCGCTCGGTATGTTGAGCGAACTCCAAGCTACGCCCGATCAGACGACGATCAAGGCGCTTGAAGTGATTTTCGATCGGGTTTTTACGCGCATTTACGCGGGCATCGAGTACGAAAAGGGCGACATCGAGCGGCTCCGCCAGGCCGCCAAGCGCGGCGTGCTGGTGCTCTTGCCGAGCCACAAGAGCCACATCGACTATTTGATCCTGAGCTACATCTTCAACGCGCAGAATCTGCCGCTGCCGGTGATCGCGGCCGGCGACAATCTGAATTTCTTCCCGATGGGCCCGATTTTCCGCCGCGGCGGCGCGTTCTTCATTCGCCGTTCGTTCCGCGGCGATCGCCTGTACGCGGCCGTGGTGGACGCGTACGTGCGGCGTCTCCTGCGTAGCGGCTACCCGGTCGAGCTGTTCCTGGAGGGCGGGCGCAGCCGCACCGGCAAGTTGCTCGCGCCCAAATTCGGGCTCTTGAACATGGTCGCCGACGCGGCCCTCGGTATTCCGGACAAAGAGTGTTTCTTCGTGCCGGTCAGCATCGGCTACGAGCGCGTGATCGAGGCCAAGAGCTACGAGCGCGAGCTGCAGGGCGGTGAAAAGCCCAAGGAAGACGCGGCAGGGCTGTTGAAGAGTCGTGAGGTGCTTCGTCACCGCTACGGCGCGATCAACATGCAAGTCGGGCAAATTCTCACGTTTGACGAGCTCCGGCGCGAGCTATCGATCCCGCCCGAGGTGGCCCTCACGCCGGCCAAACGCCGCAGCCTCGTCACGCGTCTCGGCAATCGCGTGATGGACGAGATCAACCGCGTCACGGCCGTCACGCCCGGCGCGCTCGCCGCGCTGACCTTGCTCTGTCACGAGCGCCGAGGCATCAACCACGAGGATCTGGTCGAACTGTGCAGCAAGCTGCTGCGCGTGACGACGCATTCGGGAGCGCGCGCGAGTCAGGCGCTGCGCTTGCCCTCCGGCGAGCTCCGACCGGAGTCGATTCGCGAAGCCTGCCAGCTGTTCATCGACGCGGAGTTGGTGGAGGCGACGCTGCTCGACGATCCGGGTCGCGCCGAACGCGGTCGCGCGAGCTCTCAAGCCAGCTACACGGTACCCAACAACAAACGCCTTTCACTCGACACGTCGAAGAACATCATCGTGCATTTTTTCGTGGAGCGCGCGCTCGTCGCGATGGCGATCCTGAGCTCTCCGACCGGCGAGCGCACGAGCTTCAACTGGGTGCAGACGCGCGTGCAGGAGCTCTCGCGCCTATTCAAGTTCGAGTTCCGCTTCCGCGCGGACGCGCCGTTCGAAGCCATTTTCCAGGACACCCTGCGGGTGATGTTCGAAAATGGCGAAGTGTCACAGAACGGAGACGAGCTGAGCGCGGGCGCGGGCCGCGACAACCTGAGCGGCGAGCAGTGGCTCAGGCTCTACGCATCCATCCTGCGCAACTTCATCGAAGGTTACTGGGTCGCCGCGCGCGCCCTCGAGCACCTGGAGAAAGTGCCGCTCGCCGAAAAGGAGCTCACCAAGCGCGCGCTCGCGCTCGGCAATCGCTTGTTCCTCGCGGCCGCGATCGAGCGCCCTGAGGCGGTGAGCAAAACCATTTTGCAAAACGCCTTTCAGGCGTTCGTCGATCACGGCTACCTCGCGCAGCGCGACAACAAACTCGACCTCGGCGAAGGCGTCGCCGCGCGCGGTGGGCTCAGCAACCTTGCGCAGCACATTCGCAACTACTTCCCCGGAGGACCGACTTGAAGCGCGCGTTGTCGCTGGCAGTCCTGCTCACGCCACTCGGCTGTTTCAGCATGCCGACACCGCTCGCGCCCGGTTTGAGCGGCTCGATCGGCGCGCCAAACCATGGCGTGCTCACCGACGGTGAGGAACTGCCCACGCGTGGCCCCGGCTTCGTTCGCTATCGCCCGCTGAGTCCGCACTACTTTGGTCGCCCAGGCCTGGTGCACACCATCGAGCGCGCCGCGTCCGCGGTCGCGTCCCGGTTTCCGGGCGGCGCACCGCTCTTCATCGGCGACCTCTCTGCGCAAACCGGCGGACGAATTCCGGGCCACGATTCCCACCGCAGCGGTCGCGATGCCGATCTGCTCTTTTACGTGACCACACCCGCCGGTGTCCCGGTATCGAGCCCCGGCTTCGTGCATTTCGAAGCCGACGGCCTCGCGTTGGTCGAGGAAACCAACGACTACGTTCGGCTCGACGTGGAGCGCGAGTGGCTGCTCGTGCGCTCGCTGCTCGAGTCCCCGGAGGTCGGCGTGCAATTCCTGTTCGCGAGCCGCGAGATCGAGGGCCTCTTGATCGACTACGCGCGCGCGCGCAATGAACCGCCCGAGCTACTCTGGCACGCGGAAACCGTCTTGCTCCAGCCCACCGACAGCCTGCCGCACGACGACCACCTGCATTTGCGCGTCAGCTGCTCGCCCGAAGACAGCCTCGCCGGTTGCAGCGGCGGTGGCCCGCGCTGGGAATGGCTCAAGCCCGACGCGCGCCCCGAACCGCTCGACGCCGCGTCGCTCTCCGGCATCGCCCACGACGACCCGTTCCAACTCGAGCCACCTGCAGAGACCGCTACCGCCGGGCCCGGGGGAGCGTGAGCTCCACGCGGCACCGCTTTCGGCGCGGTGAGCTCGTACACGGCGACTGTTTGGACGAGATCGCCACGATCGGTAAGAAGACTCGCTTCGACTTGATCTACGTCGATCCGCCGTTCAACGCGGGCGGCGTGCGCGGCGCGCGAGCTCGCAGCGGCGAACGCATCCACGGCAAGACGGCTTATCGCGACTCGTGGGGCGGTCTCGATGCGTTCTTGGCCATGCTCGAGCCGCGCCTCGCGGCCATGCGCGACGCGCTGAGTGAACGAGGCAGCCTCTGGCTGCACTTGGATCATCGCGCCGTGCACGACGCCAAGGTGCTCGCCGACAAAATATTCGGGAGAACCGCGTTTCGCGGTGAGGTGATCTGGGTGCCGGGCAACGGCGGAAAACGGCGCAACGCGCCGAGCGTCACCCATCAAACCATCTTAATTTACAGCCAAGGGCGCGAGATGATCTGGAACGGCCAAGACAGCGCGTTGCGAGAGCCCTTCGCCGAGACCAGCCTCAATATGCACTTCAACAACCTGGATAAAGAGGGCCGCAAGTATCGAGAGCGCCGGGTAGCCGGCAAGACCTACCGCTATTACGCCGACCGCGGGCGCACTCTGGGCAGCGTGTGGAGCGACTGCCCGGCGATGCGCGCGAATACGCCGCTATTGCGAGAAACCACGGGCTATCCGACGCAAAAGCCGCTCGCGCTCCTGGAGAGAATCGTGCGCGCCGCGAGTCTGCCTGAGAGCCGCGTGCTCGACCCGATGTGTGGTTCGGGCACGACCCTGGTCGCCGCGGACGGCTGCGGCCGGCGCTGGGTGGGTATCGATCGGAGTCGAGTCGCGATTGGTGTCGTGAAGGCGAGGCTAGGCGCGTCGAAGGCCTAACCTCTAGGCCGGATCGGATCGGAGAGTGAAGCCGTTCAATCTTCGGCTTCGCTCTCTTCGTCGGGCACCGGCGCCGCGTTCTTGGCACGCGCCTTGACGCTCTTCGCTTTGGTTTTCGCGGGCGAGCCGAGCGTGAGGCGAATGAACTCGCCGACGTCGAACAGATCGCGCGGGGGCTGTCCCTGCTCGGTGAGCTTGTCGGAGACCATGCGCGCAACGCTCAAGAAGCGCGTGTAAGCCGCCGCCGTCGCGCGCGCTGGAGCGGAGCCGCGGGCTCCCATCGCTTTGAGCTGCTGGCGAAACGCCGCAGGTTGCACACAGATGTGCTCCTCCGGATGCACGGCCGCTGAAAGTGCCGTCGCGATCTCCCAATGCGGAGCCTCGCCGTAGATCGACGTGAGCGCGACCAGGTAGGCACCAAAACGTTGTTCATAAGGCCCAGTTCCGTAGAGGAGCTCACGAACTGCGGTCGCGATGACCCGCAAGCCCTCGCTGGTCACCGACTTCGTCTTCTTGAGTTGGACGGCCGGCACCAAGTCCGTGCGGCCGAGCAGGGCGGTGATCGAGCTCCAGATTTGAGCAAAGCTCTGCTTTTTGAGCAACGCGTCGAGCGTCGCCAGTGAGAGCTGCTCCCGTGCTTCACGAATCAACGCGTCACGATGGGCGGGCGTGCGCTCGGCCACGCCCTCGCCACGAACGCCGGTGACCCACTGTGGATCCGCGAGGCCCGCCCGGTACGTCGCGTGGAGCTTGTCGAGCTGGTCGAGAAAACTCGGGCCGCCGAGCGACGTCGAGGAGCGCGCGCTTTCGCGGCGCTCGATCAGGGTGCGCTGCTTTTCATAGAACGCGATCTGCTCGGCGTTCGGGCGCTCCACGCGATGCATCAGCTGGTGGTAGCCGTTCGCCATCGTTCGCACCGAACCGTCCTCGAACAAATACCCCCGCTTGCCTTCGTCCTCCCGCACGAGAATGGCGATGCCCCAATCCTTGCGCGTCGTGTGGTTGTAGAGGGGGAGAGCACGTGTTTCGCCGGTGGGTTGGGTCATCAAAACTCTTTCTGAAAAAAGCAGCCCTGACAGTCGACTCGCGCTCTCCTAGCGTCCGGTCCGCACGCGCTGCAACGTGCGAACCGCGGCAACCTTGAGCTGTGACGCCGAGACGGCCAAAACGCCAAGCGGCCACGCGCGAGAAGAACCCTAGCATACCTGCGCCCTCCCCGCTCGCATGGTTCGTCGTCTCGCATTTCGGCGAATGAACCCTGAACGCAAAGAACGCCTCCTCGCGGATCTCGCCCTCGGATCGCACGCGCGGCACCGCGCGCCACAACAGGCGTTGCCCCCCCCGCGTCGCTGATCGACAATGCGCCGGTGCAGCCCGGGTTCCAACCCGCGCCTGTGGTGGGCGCGTTCGCATTCCCGCCCGCGCTGGTGCACGTCCCGCTCGAGGCGCGTTTGCGTTCACGGCCCGGCTGGGGTTTCGGCGCCGTGGGCGCCGGGAGTCTGCTGATCGGTGGAGCGCACCTGCTCTATTGGGTGCTCGGAGGCTTCTCGGACATCCAGGCGCTCGAGGTCGCCGCGGGCGGGCTCGCCCTCGGCGCTCTGTGTGTGATCGTGCAACTGCTTCGACTGCTCAAGCCCATCACGCTGGCCCTCGGGCCCGAGCAACGTATCGGCGTCTATGTCGGCGGTCAGCTCATGCGCAGCATCGTGCGCGGCGACATCGTCTGGTACCGGCTCAGCATCGTCAACACGCTGCGCGAGTTTCTGGCGTTCGGCATGGTCGGGGTCGGCGGGCTGATCGCGGCGGTCGTCTACCTGGCCGGCGCCAGTGACGCGAACATCGGCTATCTGTTGCCCATCGCCTGGACGATCACCGCGGCGATTGCCTGCATCGGCCTGCTCGGAAACTCCGTCTGGACGCGCGCGATGGCGCGCCACTATTTCGTGCAAGGCGGCGGCAAGCGCTACACGGTCGTGTTTCAGAAGACGGACCTCAGGCGCCTCGGGTGGCTTCAGTAGTTGAGAGGGAGCGTGGGACTACTCCGCCATGCCGCAAAATGTCGTCGTTTCTGGGCTACAAATCGCAAGATTTGCCTTGCCTTCGCCCAGCGAGAAGGCGAGCGAGGTGAGCTCGGGCTGACGCTTGGCGTCGCCAACGCGGAACGCAAATAGCGAGCTCTGCGAGCCGAGATCCGTCCACTCGTCAGGCGTGGGCTCGAACAGCGTCGTCCAAACCCATTCGTCGCCCGAACGGCCGTGCACCTTGGTTCGGAAATCGAAGCCGCTGTCCGAGAGCACGACCCGGTCGGGACCGAGCGGCGGATGGCCACTCATGGCGCTCAGTGGATTTTGCAGATTGATCTGCACGAGCGGCGGATGCCCCGTCGCGTTCATGGCAATCAAGGCGACCGGACGATGGGGCGGCGATGAGATCACGTTCGGCGGACCGTCGAGCCACGCAAAGCAGAAACGCGGCGGTCCCGCCAGATCGGTTGCTCGAGGCAGCTCGCACATACCCAGGGCCTTCGGCGTGACGGGGTCTTCGCTCGAATTCGCGAGGCGATGCCGAACCGGTCCCGTTTCGTAGTCGAACGCGTGAGCGACGTCGGGTTCGGTGTCGGGCGGCGGCGCGCCGTTACCACCCGCCAGTCGTTGCGCCATGTTTTCGAAGGTCGCCGCGAGAAACGGCGCGGTGTACTGCCCGTAGAGCGTCGAGCCACCCTCGTAGAGCTGCAGTTGATATTCCTCGGGCGTCGCGACGTACTCGAAGTAGCCGTTGGTGAGCCCGCCGATCAGAGCGCGATGCACGCCGGTCGCAGGCATCGCGGCGAGCACTCGCTTCCGGATCCGAAAACCGACCGTGGCGGTCACTTCGGCCGGAACGAACGCGATCGACGTGTCGCCGATCTGAACGAGCCCGAGCGGCACTTCGACTGGAAAGGCGCCCGCGCCGCCCATCGCCGTCTGCAGATAACCCAGCGCTTTGCGCTTGGGCGCTTGGCACTCGCCACGCCGCAGACGATTCAGGTCGTACGACGGCGCGCTCACGTCTCGCGCGTCGATCAGCATGGATTGGTGATCTGCCGCTCCCCAGATCGCGGCGAGGCCGAGCTCGGCGCTGTCGCACAGCTTTTGACCGTGCTCGAGCCCAAAGGTGTTTCCAGGTAGCTTGACCTCCAAGTAAGTCGCAGCGATCCGCGGCTGATCTTCGAACTTTGCGTGCTTGTTTTCGTGCCACACGCGAAGCATGTGTTCTGCGAGACGTCGCCCAATCGTGATGGTCTCTTCGACGTCGCCCACCGACCAACGCGGGGACAAATCACCCTCATTGGTGTTGACGAGGCCCACCAGTGGTGGTGGCCGATCCCGAGCGCCGCGTTCCAAGGCGAGCCGGCCGAGCTCTTGCTCCGCGAGCCGAGTCGCGACGCCGAACGCGTCCGAGCCGAAATAGCGATTGCCACTCGGCAGCACGGTCGGGTGCATCGCGAAGAACGCCAGCCAGCCGATCGGCAGCGGGCGCTTTCCCGGGTCACCTGCTTTCCCCGGCTCCTGCCCTTTCTCCACGATTTCCAGAATATCGAGGTTCGGATCGATCGCCAGTGAAGCCGGATCCAAGTCGGTCACGGATTGAGCAGGATCCTGAACGGCCACGAGCTTCGGCTCTCCGTTTTGCCTGAAGGCCGCTAGGTTGCGATTGTGGGTCAGGCCCCAGGCCAGACCGTGCAACCAGCGTAGCTCCGCCACGCGCCCCTGTGCTCGAGCCGCCATGGCCTGTAGATATGCGGCGTCGATCGCTCCTGCGATGCTCATGGCCAAAAAGTCCACCATCTCCGGATCGAAGCCGGGGACCTGACTACTCGCGAGGCCGCCGTAGAAGGAACCGTCGAAGTAGTGCGCAGGACCGGCATGCGTGTGAATCGCGCTCAAGAAGAGTCGCTGCGGTGGGATTGCGGTGCTCTTCAGCTTGGCCGCGACGCTGCGTTGCAGCAACGTGGACATGGCCGCTAAGTCACAGGGCACGATGGCCATGGCATTGCTGACCGCGCTGGAGCCCGTCGCCGCGTCGACGAATACGAACGCTCGACAATAGAGGCGCGTCCAATAGCCGTTGGCGACGTGTGAGTCGACCGCGTGGCCAAAGGTAGAGGCACCGGCCGGCGGCGTGACGTCCGCGAGCGCCGCACCCGCGAAGAAGTTGCCACGAGTCTCCGGGGGCGGCACGAACGTCGCGGCACAGCGTGTGAGCGGCATCTGCTGATGTTCGCAAGCCGCTAGGACGCCGAGCGCAACCAGCACGACGGCGATCCGGAGCGCCAGTTTGCAGGCCGATTCGCGGATCATCACGGCACCATGGCCGGCCATTGCATGTAGCGATACGTCAACGCGAAGTGCAGCGTCGGGATGCCCCGATGATCCACGTCCCCGACCGGTGCCAGCACGTCGAGTCCGCCGCTCAATACCAGGAAATGGAGCGGCGAGCTGAGCGCGCTCTCCTCCCACTCTCGTTGCGCTCGCGACACGCGCCACAGCACGGACAGCTCGGTCGTGCCACCCACCGCGAAATGCCCGCTATTTTGAGCTAAATCCCGCACGACCGCGTTGCCGATCGTGGGACCGATCGTGCCTTCGACGCCGAGCGCGCTGGTGTGCGGCAACGGCAAGACGCCGAGTCCGACGTCGAAGCGCGAGCGGGCCTGAAAGCAGCACTGTTTGGACAGCGGCGGCAGCAACTCGGCGCTGCCGCCGAGCAGCCAGCCCTGGCTATTGAGCAAGTAGCCGCGATAGCCGCCTGCAACGCCGAGCGAGGTCCCGCGCCCGGGGTTGACGGCGGGCTGAACCTCGGTGCCCAGGAACGTCCCGCAGCCTGGCAGTAGCGCGAGAGCGCCTGAGATAAAAAGCCGAGCGCGTGCGTGGCCGCCTAAACGCCTGAGCTCAGAAAAAGCAGTAGTAGCCCGACTCGACGTCCACATTGACCATGATCGTTCCATTGGTGGGACCCTTAGCCCGCTCCCCAACTAAGGGGATCGACCTACCCGAACAATAGGTATTCTTTCGATACGACTCTTGCAACAAACTGCTACTTCGCAATCGTATTTGCGATCGCCACGAACTCGTCGAGCGCTTGCGGGTTCTGCAACGTATCGCGGCTCGCCGCGCGCTCCGGCGCTGTGCCGAGCAGGATGCGCTTCACGGGCACCTCCAGCTTTTTTCCGCTGAGCGTGCGGGGGATCGCGCTCACGGCCAAGATCTCGTCGGGGACGTGACGCGGCGAGAGCTCGCCGCGCACGGCGGCAGCGATCCGCTTTTTGAGCGCGTGGTCGAGCTGGTTACTTGGCGCGAGCACGACGAATAGATAGAGCGTGCCGCTCGAATCACTGAGCGAACCGGTGTCCACCACCAAGCTGTCTGCGATTTCCGGCAAGGCCTCGACCACGCGGTAAAATTCGCTGGTGCCCATGCGCACGCCGCCACGGTTCAGCGTGGAGTCCGAGCGACCGTAGATCACGGCGGTGCCGCGCGGCGTGAGCTTGATCCAATCGCCGTGCCGCCACACGCCGGGATAACTCGAGAAATAGCTGTCGTGTAGGCGCGCCCCGTCGGTATCTCCCCAGAAACGAACCGGCATGGCTGGAAACGGCGCCGTCAGCACGAGCTCCCCCACTTGATCGACGACGCTCTCGCCGCGCTCATCGAAGGCTTCGATTTTCACACCGAGCCCGCGACATTGGAGCTCACCGGCGTAGACGGGTAAGAGCGGACACGAGAGCAGGAACGCCGTGCACACGTCCGTGCCGCCGCTGACCGAGGCGAGCAGGACATCGCGCGCAACGTGTTCGTAAACCCAACCGAAGCCGTCCGCGGGCAGCGGCGCGCCGGTCGTCCCGATCGCGCGCAGCGTGGAAAGGTCGTTCTTTTTTCCGGGCTCGAGACCCGCTTTTTGACAGGCCAGGAGAAACGGCGCGCTCGTACCAAAGTAAGTGAGCCGTTCACGTTCCGCGAGCTGCCATAGCGCGCCGAGCGTGGGATACGCGGGACTCCCGTCGTACAATACGGTCGTCGCTTCGACCAGCAGCCCGGCCACGAGGTAGTTCCACATCATCCAGCCCGTGGTCGAAAACCAGAAAAAGCGATCGCGCGCTCCCAGATCCCCATGCAGGCCGAGCGCCTTGAGATGCTCGAGCAACATGCCGCCATGTCCGTGCACGATCGCTTTGGGCAAGCCCGTAGTGCCCGATGAATAGAGCACCCAGAGAGGATGCTCGAAGGGCACCGGATCGAAGCTCAAGGGCGCCGTCTCCGCCAGCAACTCGTCGAAGCTGAGCGCGCCGTCGAGCGCGGCTCCGTCACCGACGAGCACGGTGGCGGCGAGGCTCGGCAACGCCTTGCGGATTTTATCGAGTTCCGCGCTGCGCTCGAAGACCTTGCCGCCGTAACGATAACTCGTGACGGCGATCAGCAGCTTGGGTTCGATCTGACGAAATCGCTCGAGCACGCTGCTCGCCCCGAACTCCGGCGAACAGCTAGACCAGATTGCGCCGAGGCTCGCGCAAGCGAGAAACGCGATCAGCGCTTCCGGCGCGTTCGGCAACACCGCCGCCACGCGATCACCGCGGACGACCCCGAGCCGAAGCAGGCCGGCTCGCGCGCGCGCCACGCGCTCCCGCAGCTCGCCATAGCTGTACTCGACGCGCGCGCCCTCTTCCGAGCGAGCGATCACGGCCAAGCCCTCGCTCGCAGCGCGCAGAGCGTGCTCGGCGTAGTTCAGCGTGGCCCCGTCGAACCAGTGCGCCGCGGGCATTTGCCCGCTCAGGATCGTGCGCGGCGGCTCGTGAAATTGGACTTGGAAGAACTCGGCCAGGGCGGACCAAAACGCAGGCAACTCGCGGACGGACCAGCCGTAGAGCGCGTCGTAATCCCGAAGGGTTAGACCGCGCGTCTCCTGCAGAAACTGCATGAACGCCGTCATTCGGCTCGAGCGCCGCGCGGCTTCACTCGGTTCCCAAAGCACTTGGCCTTCCGTCACGGACATCAGCCGACCTCCGCGCGGGCCGTGGGTCGCCCGAAGCCGAGCGCGCGGCGTTGCGCGGGTAACCGCGCTGTTTCGGTGCGGCGCCAGAGCAGACCGTCCAAAACGTAGTGTGAGACTTGCGGCACCGCCAAGAGCGGCACCAAGAATGTCAGGATATTCGGGCCAAGCTCGGCCCCTTTGCCAAATACAGAACTATGATCGTGCCACACCGAGCGATCCCATAAGAGCTCTTCTGCAAAAGCGAGCAGCAATAAGACGCCGGCAAAGGCGCTCACGCCAGCGACGATGATCCGGCTCCCAACCCCCTGCGGCGACAGCTCGGCGCGCGCGCGGCCGTAACCCCAAAGCAGCAGAAAATAGGGGGCGCCATGCACAATCACGTTGCTCACCGTGAAGTCGAAATCACTATTGGTCAGCACGATTCCGACATACCAGACGAGCGCCGTTTTGAGCACGATCAATAGTGGGCCTGAACGCACGACTCCTTGCACGAACCACGTGAACTGTCTGGCTAGGAACGCAAACAAAGTGGCTACCGCCAGAAGGCGGAGCACGGGCAACGCTCCAGCTACGAACGGCGGCAACGCCACGAAATCGCCCGGTACGAACCAGGAAAAGTGCCGTTCAGTCAGGTGTACGTGCCAATACAATACAGGATACAGCGTAACGGCGTAGAGCGCTGCGTCGTCCAGGCGCGCGTCGAGCTTGCTGCGCTCGGCGGCGCGCGCGCGATAGAGCCGTAGCCAGCCGACTTCTTGGCGCACGAAATGAACCAGCGCGAGATACGCGAGCCCACGCCAGAACGCGAGCGAGCCGTGCGCGTACAACGCGACGCCCAACGCGTAGCTCGACAGGGGCACCAGCACGTAGCGCAACGGCCGCGCGCGCAGCTCCGCCGCGTCGAAATACGTGCGAAACAGCGTCGCGTGCACGTGCGCCACGTCGATGCCGAGCACGAACGCGAAGAACGCCCACTCGGGCAGCGCCCCGCCGCCAAAGCCGAAGACATGGCCAAGCGCGATCAACGCGAGCGCGAACGCCGCACTGCCGCCGAACACCGTTAGGTCGCGGCGCGGGCTCCACAGCCAGGGACCGAACGTGCAGCGTTCAGCCGCGCTCCGAGCGGCGGCGGCGGGCAACGCGTCCATGCGGCGGGAGCATAGCTGAAGCCGAGACGCGGAGCCCGAAATCCGATCAGGCTCGGCGTGTGCTCCTCGGCTGCCGCCGAGACAACCCAACTAACGGGTCACTTCGGGAAATACTTGGTGCCGCGCTTCTGCCCAGTCGTCTTAATCGACTTGGAGTCCCATAGCTTCAAGACCGGCAACGCCAGGTCCTTGGTCGAGATCTTCAGGAAGTCAGACAGCTGTTCAATCGACGAGCCTGGGGATTTTTTGATGGTTGCGAGTAGATTCTTGGTTTGCGCCTCGATCGCCTCCGGCGTGCGCTTGGCACCTTTGGCCCGCGCTCGCGGAGCGCTCTTTTTACCCGCGACGCGGCCGCCACCGCCGAACGAGACGGGGCTCTCGCCACCGGCAACGCTGGCAAACGCAGCGGCGGCTTCTTGTGCAATGGCTTTGCGGAGGGCAACGACGAAGTCGGAAACTAGGGAGTCGATTTTGCTCATGGGTGGCTGGAGACTAACTGGGCTTTAGCGAGATACGCAATCGAATATTTCGAGTGCTGTGAGGGCAACTCGATCACGTTGTCTTTGCTACCTGACCATCTGTTTATTCGGTGATTGCCCCAGTAGATGATCAAACAGGCAGTCCGAACTCGGATTCGAGAAGGATCACTAAAAAGCAATTGGCAGATCAATTGACTTCAAGGGACGAGCGCCGCAGGGTGGCCGAGCCTTAGCCGGGCGTCAGTTCGGGGACGTCGCGGCCGAGCGCCCGCAGCGCCGCCTCCGCGGCCCGCACGCCGCGATCCTGCGCTTCCTCGAACAACGCGAGGCCCGAGAGATCGGAATGCGCGAAGAAAATACGGTCAGCGAGCGGCTCGGCCGCGTGTTCGCGTGCCCCACCCCAAATGAAGCCTGGGCGTGGCGAGATCATCGCATGACCCCAGCGCCACACGTCGATGCGCTCGATCGCGTCCTCGAGTCCTTGGTGGGCTCGCGCGAGATCGCTCACGATCGAGTCGACGCACTGCTCGCGATCCAGCGCCTCGAGCTTGCGGCGTTCGGCCTGCGCATCCCCGACGAGCGGCAAATAGTAGGTCCAAATCGTAGGACCGAGATCGGCCAGGGTCTGGTGCGTCGCGACCACGTAGCCGAGCGAGGGGCTGTCGTAGAGCACGTTGTCCCACGCAAACGGAAAGCCTTTGCTCGCCGGCCGACACCGCAAGTGCAGATTGGCGACCAGCCACGAACCGTATTGGAACGCGGCAAGGTCGCTGGGCGGCGCGGCACGGTAGGCCCCGAGCACGCGCGGCACGACGAATTTCGGCACCGCCAGGATCACCGCGGACGCACGATACGCGCGCATCTTACCGCTCGGAGCATCCAGCACGGCGAGGCGCACGCCACGCGCGTCGCGCTCGACGTCGGTCACCAGCTGATTCGTGCGCAGGCGTTCGCCGGCTACGGACGCGAGGTGCGCCACCAAATGGCCGTTGCCCTCCGGCCAGCTCAGAAACGGTTGCGATGGGCCGCCTGGCTCCGCGACGCGCGCGCAGAAATAGAACAAGAACGCCCAGGCGCTCGTGTGCTCGAGATCCAGGCCGTAGTCGTCGCGACAAGCATACTCGGCGTACCAGCGAACGCGCGCCGACTTGAAACCCTGGGCTCGCAGCAGGCTCGCCGCCGAAATCCGATCGAGTTCTTTCACTTCCGCTGCGTCCGAGGCGAGCCGCATCGGCACGGCAAACGCGCGCCGGCCTCGCGCGTCACGAAAGGCGACCCAGCGCGCGATTAGCTGCTCGAAGCGCGCCATTTCCGCCAAATCCTCGGCGCTCGCGCCGGCGCGCGGAAAGAGGCCTGCTTGCCAGCTGCCGTCGATGAACAAGCGCTCGTCCGGCTCGCGGATCAGCGCGCGCTCGCTCGGCACGAGCTGCCCAGCGGGGGCGACCGAGAGCGCGCCCACTTCAGCCAGAAGGGTGACGAGCGCCGGATTTTTTTCGCTCGGCATTGGGACGTAGTGCGCGCCCCACGGATAGGGCACCACGCCGTCGCGACCATAGGCTGAAGTGCCACCGGCCTGTGGCTCGAGCTCGAAGACTTGGAAATCGCGGTACCCGAGTCGCTCGAGCCGCCAGGCGGCCGAGAGTCCACTCGGACCAGCGCCGACGATCGCCACGCCGAGCTCGGTCTCCTCTGCGGGCGCCTGAGCGAGCGTCGCGTCGCGCAAGCGATGCCCGACTTGCGAGGAAGCACCCAGCAATCGCCCCGGGTAAGCGCGAGGGCGAGCGTGCCGGCACGCCTGCGCGGCGAGCGGAGCTCCCAGCAGGAGCTCGAGCGCTTGGCGCCGGCTCAGCGCGGATCGTTCAGGCACTCGCCGAAGGTTAGCCTGAAATCTCCGCCAACCGCGCGCGGCGCGCCCTGCGCAGCCAACGCAACGCGAGAGCGAGCGGCAAGCCGAGCAGGAGGGCGAGCGGCAAGAGCACGCCCGTCAGCCGAATCGCGCCCGTGAGCAGGCCCGCAGCGAGCTCGAGCGAGTCACTGACGGCCTCGCGCACGCTCACGCCGAACCCGCTCGGCGTCGCTGCCACGAGCGGTCGCGCTTCGCTCAAGGTGAGCGTGACCGTAGAGAACGCGCTCTCTTGGTCGATGAAGCGACGCCGGCCCTCCATGCGATCGATCTCGGTGCGCACGCTGCCGAGCTGCTGCTCGACCTTCAGCGCGTCTTCGACGGAGCTCGCCCGCTTCAAGAGCTCACGAAACTGCTCTTCCATCGCGCGCTGATTCTTGAGGCGCGCTTCGAGGTCGATGTATTCGTCGGTGACGTCGTCGGACGTGATGTTCTCCGTCGCGCTGCCGATACCGAGCCGCTTCACGTCCGCGAGCACGCTACCGAGCCTGTCGGAAGGTACGCGCAAGGTCAGTGTCACCCGGCAGAGCGCGCGTGCACCCTCGTCCGCGCGCACCTCGCGCGTCGAACTCGCTATGTAGCCGCCCGCGCGCTCGGCAATCGAGGTGACTTCTGTCTCCGCCTGCGCCGGCGCACGCACTTCCAGCGTGAGTTCGGCCTTGCGCATCACCTTGCGAGCCGTTGCTTGGCCATCCAGCGGGACTACGCTCGGCCCGTTGCTGGTCGCTGCGCTCGCCGCCGCGGGCGGCGCGGGCGCACCCACCGTCACGCGCTCCGCGGCCGGAGGCGCTTCGTCCTTTGCCGCGTGGCAGCCTGCGATCAACACACCGCCCAGAACCAGCATCGACCAAGCTCGCGTTCGCTTCATTAACTCTTCACCTCGCGCGGGGGATTCCCGCGACGACCAGAAAAACGCGGCTAGAAGAGCGCCCTTACACCTCAAAATCAGCGACGTGGCTGCCTGCACCAAGCAGGCCGTCAAGCGCCCGGATTGTTTGCTAGATTCTCGCTCGCCGTGTCCGACGAAAATCCGCTGCTCTACCTGACTCGTCCGCTCCCTTTCGATCGCATTCGAGCCGAGCACGTAGAGCCCGCGGTACACGCCCTGCTCGCCGAGACGCGCCAGCGTTTGCAGGAACTCGCCAACACGAGCGCGCCGTACCGCTACGAGTCGACGTTGGCCGAGCTCGAGCAAGCGACGGAGCGGCTCGAGGTCGCGATGTCCCTCGTCGAGCATCTGGAAAGCGTCGCCACCACGCCCGCCCTGCGCGCGGCGTACAACGCCGTACTGCCGGACGTGAGCGCGCTCTGGTCGAGCATCCCGCTCGATCCGGGGCTCTGGCGCGTGCTCAACGAGTTTTCTCAGACCGCCGAGGCCAAAGCGCTCGACGCCACGCGCGCGCGGCTTCTGCACAAAACGCTGGCGGACTTCAAACGCAGCGGCGCCGAGCTCGCGAGCGACAAGAAGCAACGTTTGCAAGCGATCGACGGCGAGCTCAGCCTACTCACGACACGCTTTTCGCAAAACGTGCTCGACTCCACCAACGAGTTCGAGCTGTTGTTGGAAGACGAAGCGAGCCTGTCCGGACTGCCCGAGTCCGCGAAGGCCGCGGCCCGCGAGAACGCGCAGAGCAAGCAAAAGCCGGGCTTCCGCTTCACGCTGCAAGCCCCGAGTCTGATTGCGCTGCTCACCTACGCGGACGACAGCGGCATCCGCGAACGCGTCTGGCGCGCGCAGAGCGATCGCGCGACCTTCGGCGCGCACGACAATCGACCGCTGATCCAGCAAATTCTCGAGCTTCGCCGCGAAAAGGCGAACTTGCTCGGCTTCCGCGATTTTGCCGATTTTTTGCTCGACGATCGGATGGCCAAGACGGGCGCCGACGCCACTCGCTTCGTGGCCGAGCTGCGCTCGCGCACAGAGGCGGCGTTCGAGCGTGAACGCGCGGAACTCTTGTCGTTCAGAAAGGAGCTCGAAGGAGACGCCGCGCCGCCGCTCGAGCCCTGGGACGTCAGCTACTACGTGGAAAAGTTGCGCCGGGCGCGCTACGCGCTGGACGAAGAAGAGCTGCGCGCGTACTTCCCCGCCGAACGCGTGCTCGACGGCGCGTTCGCGCTCGCGGAGCGCTTGTTCGACGTGCGCATCCAAGTGGCACCGGGCTTGCCCACCTGGGACGCGCAGGTGCGTCCGTATCGACTGTGCGACGCGAGTGGCGCGGAGCTCGGCACGTTTTACGTGGACCTCTATCCGCGTGAAAACAAGCGCGCCGGAGCTTGGATGCACGGGCTGGTCTCGGCCGTACCGCCCTCCCCCAACCAGGCGGTGTTTTGCCTGAACGCGAGTCCCCCGAGCGGCGGTCAGCCGTCGCTGCTGCTCCATCGCGACGTGGAGACGCTCTTTCACGAGTTCGGGCACCTCTTGCACCATTGCTTGAGTCGCGTGAGCGTGCGAAGCCTCGCCGGCACGCGCGTCGCCCAGGATTTCGTCGAGCTGCCCTCGCAGCTCATGGAGAATTGGTGCACCGAGCGCGAAGCACTCGACCTGTTCGCTCGTCACTACCAAACCGATGCGCCGTTGCCCGTGGCGCTGCTCGAGCCTTTGCGAGCGGCCAGCACCTTCCGAGCAGCCAGCATGCAAATGCGTCAGCTCGGCTTTGCCGCCGTCGATCTCGCACTGCACATCGACTACGACCCGAGTAAAGACAAGGATCCGCTGGCGTTTGGCCAGCAGATCCTGGCTCGCCACGCGCCGGCGCCGTTGCCGACCGAGTACGGCATGCTGGCGAGCTTCTCGCACTTGTTCAGTCACCCCGTGGGCTACGCCGCCGGCTACTACTCCTACAAGTGGGCTGAAGTGCTGGATGCCGATGCTTTCAGCCGTTTCAAGGCCGAGGGCATCTTGAACGAGCGGGTCGGCCACGAACTCAGGGATCGCATTCTTGCGCGCGGCGACAGCGAAGACCCGTTGAGCTTGTTCGTCGCCTTCATGGGTCGCCCGCCGCGCGTCGACGCGCTGCTCGAACGACAAGGGCTCTTGGCATGAGCGCCCGCTCGACGGCCTTGGCGATCGCAATCGGCAGCGCGGCTGGCGCAGTCGCGGCGCTGTTCGGCTCGCCCGCTGCGACACCACCGCCGCCGGCGAGCGCGCCGGTCACGGCAGCTATGAAACCGGTCTCAAACGCGACGCCATCGGTAGCCTCCGTGGCGTCCGTGCCGGTGTCTTCGAGTCAAGCACCCGTGGAGTCACCCATCGCAGCAACGAGCGGCAGTGCGAGCGCACCGCCCACGAGTATTCCGGCGCCTGCCGTCGCGAGCGTTGCTGCTCCTGCTGCTTCTACGGCGAACGCGCTCCCTCTGCCGAGCGCGCCCTTACCGAGCACGAAAGCCGAGCTCTTACGCGTAGAGATGCGCTGTGATCAAAAGGACGCGGCGGAGTGCGACCTCGCCGCCGCCGCGTATGAGCAAGGCAGTGCCGGCGTCACGGATCCGGCAAAGGCCGCCAATTACCGCAAGATTGCGCTCACGCACTGGCTCTCGCAATGCGACAAGAACTCCCCGACCGCGTGCATCACGCTCGCGGATCGCTATCGCGCCGGTAACGGTGTGCCCCAAAGTGATCGCAACGCGGACGCATTGGTCGAGCGTTCTCGCGAGCTGTGCAAAGTGAACCCTGCCGCCGCCTGCGCTGATCTACCCAAGAGCGCAGAGCGCTAGACCAGCCCGCTGCGCACTCGCCAACGCGGCACGCGACCTTCACCCGTAAGGTTGATGATTCCGACTACTCGCGGCACTGGTGTGACCTGATCGTCAGCGACCACCGCGGCGCGATCGCGGCGCCTGAAAAGCAAATGGCTTTCTCAATCTGAATCACGCTCAGCGAGCACGAACGCGTCATCGCGCATATGGAACGACCGGCGTTGCAGCGCGGACAAAGCTTTGTAGCCTCGCGCGCGAGTTCGCACGAAGCGCGCGCGAGTTCGCACGAAATTTCAGCACACACCGTGCTGCGACTGCTTGCACTCATTGGCTGGAACCGGTTACATATCGAGACAGTGATCGGCGGATCCGCGTCGTAAGCCGCGCCGGAGCCGACCTGCTTTGAGTGAACTATGAAAAAATACGCTGGAATTCGTGCTGCCCACGTCGCACTCGGTCTGCTGGCGTTGGGTTTCGTGTTCGTCGCTTGCACGTCGGGCAGCCCGCCGGCGTTGTTCACGCCACAATGCACGTCGAATAGCGACTGCCCCACGGGTCAAGAGTGCAGCGCCAATCAGTGCGTCGGGTTCACGGCCTGCGTGGCCGACACGGACTGCGCCGTGGCCAGCCGATGCTTCGCCGGCGTGTGCCGAAAGAATTGCGCGACGAACGCCGACTGTGGATCACTGACCTGCGACAGCTCGGGTGAGTGCGTACCCGCACCGAACGGTAGCGGTGGCATGAGTAGCGGCGGCACGGCGGGTACGGGCACGGCGGGTACGGGCACGGCGGGCACCGGCACCAGCGGCAGCGCTACGAGCGGCGGCAGCGGCGGCACGGGCACGGCAGGTAGCGGCGGCAGCCCGAGCGGTCCCACTGAAGACTTGGTCGACGATCTGGAAGACGCCGACGGCCGCATCATCGTGACCCAAGGTCGGCAGGGCAATTGGTTCACGTTCAGCGACGGCACGGTCAATCCGGCAGGGCCGAACGACACTGCCAACACCAACGGCTTCGCGCCCCAGACCGGTGGCTACAACGGCAGCGCGTACGCAGCTCACGCGCAGGCGAGTGGGTTTCCGAATTACGCGGGCCTCGCGCTCGACCTCAACAACGTGGGCGTGCGCCCGAAGGACACTGCCAATCGCAACGTGTACGACGTCAGCGCGTATGACGGCTTCGCCTTCTACGCGAAGGGCAGCGCGTCTGGGCAGGTGCGCGCGATGGCCGTCACCAAGGAAATCGCCGGCACCACGGAGGCCGGAACCTGTGACGACAGCAACACGGCCAATGACTGCTGGGATTCGTGGGGTCAAAACTTCAGCGTGCCAGCGGATTGGACCGAGGTGCGCGTGCAGTTTAGCGCCATGACGAGTGGCAACAAGTCGCCTTTCGATAAAACCGCCGTCTTTGGTTTCGTCTTTCAATTGAATGGGCAGAACGGCAACCTCGATCTCTGGGTCGACAACGTGCGGCTGTTCAAGAACGCAGCGACCGGCGCAGGCGGCGCGAGCGGTAGCGGCGCTGGCGGCACCGGCACGAGCGGCAGCGGCGCTGGTGGCACCGGCACGAGCGGCGCGGGAGCCGGCGGCAAAGGCGGAGCCGGCGCCGGTGGCATGAGTGGCGCTGCAGGTAGCGCGGGCGCGAGTACCTGCACGAATCCACCGCCGCCCGTGCAAGGCGGCACGAACGGTTGGGCCTCGCGCTACTGGGATTGCTGCAAACCGGCCTGCGGCTGGAAGGCGAACGTCAAGACGGGCAACGCGATGGCGAGCTGCAGCCAGCAGAACCAGAGCCTCGGCCCGACGGAGGCGGCCAAC
>DASXKQ010000233.1:0-11422 GCA_036496745.1 Polyangiaceae bacterium | reverse complement strand
CGCTTTGCGAAGGGGCGCTCTGCGCGAGTTCGCGAGGGGCGGAGCGGCGGGTTGGGCTCGGTTCGCCCGGGCCGCGATCGGGCGCGGGGCCGCGCGCGCCCCCGCCGCTGCCCCCGCCGCCGAGGCGTTGCTCGAGCGCGGCCAAGCGCCGCAAGAGCTCGTCCACCGGGATCAGCGCGGGCCTGCGCGCGAGGCGCACGAGCAGCATCTCCAGCGACGCGCGCGGCTGGCCGCCGCGCACGACCTCATCGAAACCCTGTGAAAAACCCTGGTGCAGGCGGATCACGTCGTCCTTGCCGGTGGCGTCGGCGAGTGTGCGCACGTCCTTGATCTCCTCGGCCGGGAGATCGAGCAGGCCTTCGGGCGCCTCACACACCTTGGCCACGACCAGATCGCGCAAGAGGCCGAGCACGTCGCGGGCGACGTGCGCCATGTCGTAGCCTTGATTGGCGACGTCCGAGACGAGCGCGAGGCAGCGGCTCGCGTCGCCGCGCACGAGCGCGCCGGCCAGATCGTGCAATACGCTGCGGCTGGCGACGCCGAGCACCCGCGCGACCTCGTCCCCCACGAGCTTCGAGCCGCCCCACGCGATCACTTGATCCAAGAGGCTCATCGCGTCGCGCATGCTGCCGGCGGCTTCCCGCGCGATGATGCTGAGCGCCGCCTCGTCTGCCTCGACCTTTTCCTGCTCGAGCACGTAGCGCAGGCGCAGAGCGATGGTCTGCGCCGCAATCAGCTTGAAATCGAAGCGCTGCACGCGACTCAGGATGGTGACCGGGACCTTGTGCACCTCGGTCGTGGCGAAAATGAATTTGACGTGCGGCGGCGGCTCCTCGAGCGTCTTCAGAAAGGCGTTCCACGCGCTCTGCGAGAGCATGTGCACTTCGTCGACGATGAAGATCTTGTAGCGGTCGCGCGTGGGACGATAAGGCAGCGAATCCTGGAGCTTTCGCACCTCGTCGACGCCGTTGTAGCTGGCGCCGTCGATTTCGCGCACGTCCATGTCCGTGCCCAAGGCGATCTCCAGGCAGGCCGCACACTTCAGACACGGCTTGATGGTCGGCCCGGGATCTTGCTCGGGCTTGGGCAGATCGGGATCGCCGAGGCAGCACAGGGCCTTGGCGAGGATGCGCGCGCTGGTGGTCTTACCGACGCCGCGCACGCCCGTGAACAGAAACGCGTGCGCGACGCGGTTGGTCTCGATCGCGTTGTCGAGCGTGCGCGCGACGTGCTCTTGCCCGACCAGATCGTCGAAGCGCATCGGGCGCCATTTGCGCGCCAGCACCAGGTAGCTCATTCGGAAACTCGGACGTAGCAGATCGCGCTCTCGGCCGCGAGGACCAGTTGTAGCGCTGCCGGCTGAGCGGGTCGTGCTAATCTCGTGCTGGCAGGTGAGCGGAACTTTTTTGGCAGGAGTACTGAGCGCCTGGGCGCTGGTCCAGCTCGGCCTGTGTGTATTCTTCGTGCTCGCGTTTTTTCTCGGCCGCCGCGAGCTCGAGTACTTGTTGTTCGGCCTCTTGTGCTGCTCGCTCGGCGTGATGAGCGCGGGCATCGCGCTCGACTACTTTGGAGGCCGCAACGCAGATCACGTGCTGCCGCTGCGCCTGGCCATGACGGGCGTGATTCTCGCGCCGGCGTTCAACGTGCATTTTGCGGCCTGCTTTGCCAGGCTCAAGACGCATTTGCGCCTGGCGCTGCCCCTATACGTGCTCGCGCTGCTCGCCGTGGGGTGCGACTGGAGCGGTGTATTTTGGATCCGCGGTTCCCAGCGGCTGCTGGTGACTCCCCTCTTCGGGGGCCATGTCGAGCACTGGCTCGGTAAGCCGAGCACGATCGGGCAAATGGCGTTCGTGGCGGGTTCGCTGGAGGCCGTGGGGGCGCTCGCTCTGCTCATGTACGCCTACCGCTCGGGGCGCCGTGAAGCGCTGGCGTCGCTGGTCGGCAGCGCCTTCACGATGCCCGCACTCGCCAACGACGTCGCGCTCGCGCTCGGCTGGACGAACAGCGTGAGCCTCTTGCCGCACGGCTTTCTGGCGTTCGCGTTCGGCGTGGCAGGCTCGCTCTTGCTGAGCTATCGACGGGCAAGGGGGGAGCTTGAGCAAACCGCCCAGAGCTTGCAGCAGAGAACCGCGGAGCTCCGCAGTTCACACGCGGAATTGGCGGTCGTGCAGGGCGAGCTGATCACGAAGAAACAACTGGCTGCCGTCGGCGAGCTCGCGGCGGCCATCGCCCACGAGGTCAGAAATCCGCTGGCCGTGATCGTCAACGCCGTCGCCGGTCTGCGCCGCGCCAGTGGCCGCGAGGAGGACCGCTCGATTTTACTCGGCATCGTGGATGAAGAGGCCGCGCGGCTCAATCGCCTGGTCACCGATCTCCTGCGCTTCGCGCGCCCGGTCACTGTGGTGCGTTCGCCCGTCTCGCTGCTCGAGCTTGCCAAGGGTTCGCGCGGGCAAGCCATGGACGGCCATCAGGTGGTCGTGCAAATCGCGGATGACCCGGAGCTGCAGACGGTCTGGGTGGACCCCAGTCTATTTCGGCTGGTATTCGACAATCTCGTCTCCAATGCGTGCCAAGCCATGCGCGACGGCGGTCGGGTCGACGTCGTCGTGGGCCGCGGAACGCTCGGCTCGAATCCAGCGGTCGAAATTCAGATTCGCGACCACGGCCACGGTATGGAAGCGAGCGTCCGCGAACGCGCGCTGGATCCATTTTTCACCACGCGGCCGAGCGGCACGGGCCTCGGCCTGCCGATCGTGCACCGAATCATCGAGGCGCACGGCGGGGAAGTCGCGATCGACAGCGAAGAAGGCGTGGGCACCACCGTGACGATTCTATTGCCGCTTGGTGATCCGATGCAGGCGGAGGCCCCCGCCTCGGAACGCGTGGCATGACGCTCACGCGCCGCGAAATCGTAGCGCTGGACAAACGCTTGGTCTGGCATCCGTACACGGCCATGGACCGCTACATCGCGGAGGTCGAGCCGATCGTCGTTGCGCGTGCCGAGGGCGCGCGCGTGTTCGACGTGGACGGTCGCTCGTACCTCGACGGTAACTCGCAGTGGTGGTGCGCCGCGCTCGGCCACGGTCACCCGCGCCTCGTGCGCGCGCTGATCGCGCAAAGTGAACGATTCAGCCACACTTCGCTGGCCGGCGCGACGCACGAGCCGGCCGCGCGGCTCGCGGAAGCGCTGGTGGCGGTGGCGCCGGCGGGGCTCGAGCACGTGTTCTTCAGCGATGACGGTTCGACAGCGGTCGAGGTCGCGCTCAAGCTCAGCCTGCAATACTGGGCACAAAACGGCCGACCCGCGCGCACGCGCTTCGTCGCGCTCGACGGCGCTTATCACGGCGACACGATCGGCACGACCTCGCTCGGCGGAGTGGAGCTGTTTCGCAAGCCGTTCGCGTCGGTGACGTTCGATTGTCTGCGCGTGCCGGCCGCGAGCGACGGCTATCAGCGCGCATTTTCGGCGCTCAACGAACTCGTGCGCCGCGAAGCCGATCAGATCGCGGCGATCGTGCTCGAACCGATGGTGCAGGGCGCGTCAGGCATGCGCACGTACGCGGCGGAATACCTGAGCGCGGCGCGCCAGCTCGCGAGCGAATACGATATTTTCCTGATCGCGGACGAAGTGTTCGCGGGCTACGGACGAACCGGGCCGATGTGGGCCGTCGAGCACGCCGGCGTCCACCCGGACATCTTGTGCACGGCCAAGGGCTTTACCGGCGGCATGTTGCCGATGGCGGCCACGCTCACCACGCGCCGGATCTTCGAGGGCTTCTTGGGCGGCAGCGAACGCACATTTTTCTACGGCCATACCTTCGCCGGCAATCCGCTCGGAGCCGCCGTCGCTCTCGAGGTGCTGCGCGTTTATCAGGACGAGCAGATCCTGCAGAAGATTCCGGCCAAGGCCGCCCGCATCCAGAGCGCCTTCGCCGAGCTCGGCAAGCTGCCCGGCGTGAGGGCCACGCGCTCGCTCGGCATGATCGGCGCGCTCGAGCTCGAAAGCACGCGGGGCTATTTGGACGCGAGTGGCTGGCGCGTCTACGAGCAAGCGCTCAGGCGCGGCGCGTACCTGCGCCCGATGGGCAACGTCGTGTACACCACGCCGCCGCTGAACATCCCCGACGCGGATCTGCACGAGTTGCTCGGCATTCTGACAGAGTCCGTAAGCTCCGTACTGCGGGCTTGATTCGCCGATCCGCTCGGCTCATGCTCCGGTGTTCATGGCCCAGCGCAAGCGCTACTTGTTCGTGTGTGTGAACCGCCGCCCCGACGGCACGCCCAAGGGCTCCTGCGCCGCGCGCGGCTCCGAGGCCTTGCATCAACGGCTCAAATCCCTGCTCAAAACGCGCAATCTCGCCGAGCTCGAGGTGCGCGCGTGCAGCTCGAGCTGCCTCGATACCTGCTGGGCCGGGCCGACCATCGCCGTCGAGCCGGACAACTATTTCTATGGCCGCGTCCAAGACGGCGATCTGGAGGAAATCGTGAACGCGTTCGAGCGCAACGAGCGCGTAGAGCGGCTGGTCCTGAAGCCCGAGGATTTCGTGGAGCCGAAGGAGCTAAGGAAGGGCTAGATAAAAGTGGCAGAGGCAACGGTAGGGCTAGAGGGAGCTTGGGGCGGAGTGTGAGGGGTTTGCTGCCTCGCGACGCTCGCGTGCACAGGTGTTGTACCGGCACGTGCTCAGGGTTGAGCGGGTGCAAAGGGGAGCGGGTGCGGGCGTGCTCGGGGTGTTTGAGCGTGCCGCTGTGCTCGGCCGCCGCAAGGGGCTTTGCCCGCGCTCCGCGCGGCGCCTGCGGCGCCCTTGCACCGGCCTGCGCGCAGCAGCGGGGCCCGAGGGCGTCCCCGAGCGGGATGCAAACAAAAAGGAGCTTTCATCGTGACGCTGAAGATCTATCCGGTTGTCCTCGAGTTGGTTCGTAGGCTCGCGCCTGTGTTGCCCAGGCTGAAAGCGAGGAGCGCTTCGCTCGCTGACCAACTCGAACGCGCGCTCATCAGCGTACCGCTCAACGTCGCGGAAGGCGCTTGCTCGCGCGGTCGGAATCGGCAGGCTCGCTATCAATCGGCGGCGGCTTTCGGCGCGCGAGGCACTCGCGTGCTGGGAGACCGCGCAAGCCTTCGGCTGGCTCGGGCCCATGGACCCTGAGCTGCTCGCTATCTTTCAGCGCGTCATCGGCACGCTCGTACGGCTCGTCGAGCCACGCAAATGAGCTTCAACAGGAGCTCGGGGGAAGGTCTCCGGGCGAGGCTGGGCTTCGAGGCCTTTCGCTCCAGTTCGCTATTACGCGCAAGCGCGGAAGTGAGACCAAGCGCGAGGGCCATCGCGCGAAGCGCGATGTAGCCAGCCCGATGGGCTCGCGGCCGAGTGGGGACCCGGCATCGCCCGGAGACCTTTCACCGAGCGGCTCGACAAGAGGCTCTCAGTCGATCGGCGCGAACAGGTCGTCGACTTCAGCGGCGGACAAGGCGCTCGTCCCGCCGCCGCCCGTGCCGAGCATGCTCGCCGCGAGATCCCGCTTTTTTTGCTGCAAGCGGAGCATGCGCTCCTCCACGCTGCCGAGCGCTATCAGGTTGTACACGAAGACCGGGCGCGTTTGCCCGATGCGGTACGCGCGGTCCGTCGCCTGCGCCTGCGCGGCCGCGTTCCACCACGGGTCGTAGTGAATCACGGTGTCCGCGCTGGTCAGATTGAGCCCGGTGCCGCCCGCTTTGAGGCTGATCAAGAACACGTCCGCCTTGCGCGCCTCGAAGGCGTCGACCACGCGCTGGCGTTCACGCGTCTCCCCCGTGAGCTCGAAGTGGCGAATGCCGAGCGAGCTGAGCGCGCGCGAAATGAGCGTGAGCATGCGGGTGAATTGAGAAAACACGAGCACGCGCCGGCCGCGCGTGAGCTGACTCTGCAAGAGCTCCAGAAAAAGCTCGAGCTTGGCGGAGCTCTTCACGTCGCGCGCCGACGGTACGGACACGAGCCGCGGATCGCAGCACACTTGGCGGAGCTTGGTCAGCGCGTCCAGGATCGCGATCGTCGAACCGGCCACGCCTTTCTTGCGGATCGCGGCGCGCACGTCGCCGTGCGCCGCGGCGCGAATGCCCTCGTACAGTTCGCGTTGATCGCCTTCCAGCTCGACCGGTCGCACGATTTCCGTCTTGGGTGGTAGATCGCGAGCCACCTGCTCCTTCATGCGCCGCATGATGAAGGGCGCCACGGCCGAGCGCAGCGCTTGCAGCTTTTGTTGGTTGTTGTCGCGCTCGATCGGGATGCGAAAGCCGTTGCGAAAACGGGCCGCGTCCCCCAAAAATCCAGGCATCAAGAAGTCGAACAGCGACCACAGCTCTTCCAGGTTGTTTTCGACGGGCGTTCCGCTCAGGCACAGTCGGTGACGCGCGGTCAACGCGTTCACCGCGCGATTGGCCTGGCTTCGCGGGTTCTTGATGACCTGTGCTTCGTCCAGCACGAGCACGTGAAACGCGAGCTTCTGAAATTGTTCGAGGTCGCGCACGATCAGCGGGTAGCTCGTCAGGATCACGTCCGCGGCCGCGAGCTCGTGCTTCTTTTGTTCGCGTCGCATGCCGTGCCACGACACGACCTTGAGGCTCGGCGAGAACTTCTTGAGCTCGCGCTCCCAATTGCCGACGAGGCTCGTCGGCATCACGATCAAGCACGGGCAATCGAGGCGCCCCGACTCCTTCTCGCTCGTCAGGTGCGCGATCGTTTGCAGTGTCTTGCCGAGCCCCATGTCGTCCGCGAGCACGCCGCCCGCGCCGCACTTTATCAAGTGCTGGAGCCAATCCAGGCCCTGCTGCTGATACGGACGCAACGACGCTTGCAAGCCGACGGCGACCCGCACGGGTTTCGGCGTGACCGCGTTGCCGAGCTCGTGGCCACGACGGCGCGCGTCGAGGTCGCCGCCCCAGAAGAGCCTCGGCCCGTCCGCGAAGGCGGCGTCGAGCTTGGTCACGCTACCCGCGCGCGAGCCTGGAAAAAGCAGCGCGCCGTCGATCAGCTCCTCGCCGCGATAAAGCTCGAGCAGGATCTGCAGCACGCTGCGCAAGCGCTCGGGCGGCACCGGCAAATAGCGGTTCTGTCCGATCGGAATCGCGCGAAACCGCGCGGGCAAGCGCAAGAGCGCCTCGAGGCTCGACGAATCCGGACACTCTTCGAGTAGCTCGAGCAGGGCGGGCACCAGGTTGACCCGTTGCCCCGCGATCTCGACGCCCAGCTCGAGCCCGAACCAATCGCCGCGCTCGCCGTCGGCGGCCATGTCGGCGTACCACGGAGTCTCGGCGGAGAGCACCTGATAGGGGTAGTCGTCCGCTACCTCGACGCGGAAGCCGAGCTTCTCGAGCTGCGGTAGCGCGTGCGCGCTGAACGAACAGAGCGAATGCACGTTGCCGCCAGGCTGCACCAAGTAGTCCGCTTGGGAGTCGAACTCGGGGCTGTAGCCGTCCGCGCACGCCAGCTCGACCGCGCCAAAGTTCTCGAGCAAACACTGCGCGCGCGCCTCGCCGGCGCCGTCGCGTTCGACCATGGTCACGCCCGCGGCCAAGGCCACGAAGAAGCGCTCTCGCCGATCGGCCGCGCGCACTTCCGTGCCCGAGTAGTCGAAGCTCAACGCGAGCACCGGCACGTCTTGCTCGGCGTTCGGACCCTCACCGTCGACGAGCATGCGCTCGACGAACAGTCGCAGGCGCGGCACGAAGGCGGCACGAGCGGCCAGCGGGGCTGGGGTAGGGAGCGGTTCGGCGAACAACCTTGGGTCTGGTAGCTTAGATCAAACCCGAGAACGTTTGTCCACTTCTGCGGTAATGTTCAGCGCCAATATCCAGAGAAAATGCCGAAATCTCCCTGGGAAGGGCCGGCCGGGCAGCTGCGCCGATGCTCAGCGCGGGCTGAGCGGGTCGGCGCTCGAAGGCGGCGGATTCGACGGATACTTTCGGCGATCGAACAGCACGAGGCTGCGTCGCGCCGAATGCGTCTCCTGCTTCACCTTTTTTTTGAGCGACGAGGCCGCTTGCGAGAGCAAAGCCGGATGCAGACCGGGACCAAATTGCGCGGCGCACAGCGCGGCCAAGCTGAGCGTCGTCAAAGGGACCATCACTTCACGCCCTTGACGATCGTGCGCGCGAAACTCGCCGCGTTCGAGGTCGTCCGCGTGGAAAAGGCCGCGCTTGTGGCGATCGAACTCGTCACATAGTTCCTGGAGTGCGTCCGAGCCGAGCGCGCCTTCGCAGGCGACCACGAAGTCATCACCACCGATGTGACCCAAGCGTGCGCTCGAGCCGAGCGCGCGCAAGCCGCTCTGCAGTGTGTGTGCCGCGAGGCGAATGAGCTCGTCGCCTGCCAGAAAACCGTACGCGTCGTTGAACTCTTTGAAGCGATCGAGATCGGCGTACACGACCGTGAAATCGCCGTGCGCGATCAGTTCCAGCAGCCAGCGCGTGATTGCGCGGTTCCCCGGCAAACCGGTGAGCGGATTCGCGCCCGCCGCACTTTGGATTTCGAGCTCGGCCGAACGCACGATCAGCTGCTTCATCGTCACGGTGCCGAGGTAGCCGCCCGCGTCGTCCGTGACGACCACCGGATCATAGAGATCTTGGCGCAGCCGCTCGGTCGCGAGCCGCGCCAAAGTGGTGACGGGGGTCCGCTCGCTCACGCGCAGAAAGTGCGTCTTGGCGGCCTCGTCCACGCTGCGCCGGCTAAAAAGTGAATAGCCGACCGGTCCGCCCGTGCGATCATAGAACTGCTGACGCGTGAGCAAACCTACCGGTACGCGATCTTTGAGCAGCACCATTTCGTCGAAGCTCGGGTCGTGGCGGTAGCGGTTGTCGAGCTCCGAGCAACGCATGCCGCGCGAGTTCACGGTTGGGCTGCGGCTCACCAGGCGCGCCACGGTTTCGTCGAGCTCGTTGCGGGGCGAGTCTTCACGGTGCATGAGGCGCGCGAGAGCGCGCACCAAGTCCGGATCGATGCCGTTCGGCTCCGGCGCGGGACGCGCGAACAAGAAGCCCTGCGCGTAGCGAACGCCCAGCCGCACCAGGACTTCGAGCTCCTCCCAGAGTTCCACGCCCTCGGCCACCAAGCGCGTGTCCACGCTGGCCGCCAGATCGACCAGCGAGCGCACCAGACGCTGACGATAGGAGTCGTCATGAACCCCGCGCACGATTTCGCGGTCGAGCTTCAGGAAGTGCGGCGAGCAGCTGATCAAGGTGATCAAGCTGGAGTGCCCGCTGCCGAAGTCGTCGAGTGCAATCTGGAAACCTTGGCGCACGTAGTGGCGAATCAGCCGCTCGAACTGCGGGTAGTCGCGCACGGACTCCCGCTCCGTGATCTCGATCACGACCTTGCCCTGGTCGATGCCGTGGTCGGACAAGAGCGAGCTCGTGAAACCGGATTCGAAGCGGCCGTCGCTGAGGATCTCCGGGCTGACGTTGATGAAGTAACGCAGGGAGCGCAGCCGCGGCGCAAGTTCGGCGATGCGCTGAATCGCGCGCGTGCGGCAGGCGTATTCGAGATCCCAGCTCCGCCCGGCCAGCGCGGCCGCGTCGAAAGCGTCTTGAACTTTGGCGAATTGCGGCTCAGCGCGCGAGAGCACCTCGTAGCCGAGCGGCATGCCCGCGCGCAGATCGACGATCGGTTGGAAATGCGTGCGTAGGCCGCCCACGGCCAGCGTCGCGTCCAGGGCCGCTTTCGCTATGTTGGAATCGAGCGCATTCGGCGCTGGCGGAGTCCAAGCGAACGCGTCTGCCATCCTGAGGCGGGAGTGTCGCACGAGCAAGCCTGACGGCGTGTTTCATGTGCGCGTAGTTCTGATGGCGAACGTCATCGGCTCGTCATCGTCGTCACCTCGAGAACACGAGGCGCTCGCTTCAGACGGCCTCGGCCGCGGGCTCGTCGTCGCCGTGGTCGCCCAGCGCGACGCGCACGCGTTTGCGCGCGTAGTGCAAGCGACGCCAGACGCTCGCCTCTGGGATCTCGGTAATTTGAGCGATCTCCTTGCCCGAGACGCCTTCCATCTCGTACAGCACGAACACGGTGCGCTCGCCCTCGGAGAGCTGCGCGAGAGCCTGCTCGATGCGCGCGCGCGCCACATGCTCCGGCAGGGACGGCGTCGAGACGAGATTGGGCGTCGGCAAGAACGGCAAGATGCGGGAGAGCGCCTCGTTCACTCGTGCGCGCCGGCGGGCGTGGCGCGCTTGTGTGATGCATAGTCGATACAGCCAGGTGGACAGCTCGGCTTCGCGCCGGAAGCGCGGCAGGTAGCGAAATAGCTGCAAAAATACCTCCTGCGTCGCGTCTTCGAGCTCGCTCTCGCGCACGCCGAGCTTGCGCAGAAACGCGCCGGCCACTGGCAGGAAATGCGCGTGCAGTTCGCGCCAAGCGCGGACGTCTCCCTGCAGGCATTCGTCGATCGCCACTTGAGCGCGCGCAAAGTCGCGCTCTGGGGGCGCGCCGTGCCGAGAGTAGGCAGTGTCCATCACGGCGTCCCCGCTGACTCGGCGTTCGAGCTGCCGAGGGCCTCGAGACGACTCGTGGCGCGGACCGGGTCGCGCGCGTCCGGCCGCTTCAGGTATTGTTGGTAGGCGGCGCGCGCGTCGCCGAGTTGATTGATCCGCTCGAGGCAACTCGCTCGCTCGAGCTCTGCGGCATCCGCGTCCGCCCCCGGAGCTCCGACCAGGGAGACGTACTCGCTGACCGCGCGCGCGCAGTCGCCGCGTTCGCCCATGTAAATGTGACCTCGCATGAGGTGCAGCTTGGGTGAAAGCGTGCGACCGAGCGGGGTCCCGAGCAATGCCTCGCTCTCGCTGAGCGCGTCGTCCGAACGACCCGCGCGGTCGAGACTTTGCACGCGCAGCCAGGCCACCTCGCCGCGCATGGCGCCGTCGGGAAAACGCGAGCGATATTGCTCGCTGAGCTCGAGAGCGCGAGCTGGATTGTGCAGCTCCCCAGCGCTGAGGCGCAGCGCCTCGTACAGCGCGACTTCAGCCTGGACTCCACTGCCGCTCGCGAGCGAGAGAAAGCAATCCACCGCGCGCTCGGGCTTCGATGCGGTCAGCGCGCGGCAGGACGTGTCCGAACTCACTGACTCGTCGGCCGCAGCGACGTGTCTCGATGCGCCGTTCGAGAAGATGGGTCGATGCTCGGGCTCTGTGGCGGGGACCGGCGCAGCCGGTACGGGCGTGGCGCTTGTCGCGGCGGGAGCGCTCGCTGCGGCCGGCTCGGCGCGCAAACTGATGGGTGTGGCCGCCGTGCGCGGGCGTAGTGCGGCCAAGGCAAACACCGCGGCGGCGGCAAACCCAAGCGACAGGGGCAGGACCCGTTGGCGAAAGCGGCGCGCTCCGTGCAGCCGGTCCTCGAGCCTCCTCCAAGACTGGCCGGCCAACAAAGCCCCTTGAAACGCCGGCTCCGCGCTCTTGAGCAGTTGG
>DASXKQ010000232.1:0-3700 GCA_036496745.1 Polyangiaceae bacterium | reverse complement strand
GCTGCGCTTTCGGATCGTGACGCGAACGCCGGAGCACATTCTGCCGGTCCTCCACTACTTGACGGAGCAGCTGTTTCCGTTCAACTACGTCGTGCCGAAACAGAGCACGAACACCATCTTTCACTTTCAAAGCTTCTGCGCGTCGCACCCGCACCTGCAAAAGATGTTGAGCGAGTTTCAAGGCGAGATCGACGACAGCCCAGCGCCGAGCGACAATCGCTTCAGCGCGCCGACCTATCGGGTGATCCAGTTCGTCACGGACGTGCCCGTGCGCGTGCCACCTCATCTCATGGAGCTTGCCCCCCCGGGCTGCGAGAACCTGGGCCCGATCGTGTACATGCTCTGCGAGTTCCAGGTGCTCGACGCCGAGAGCGAGGCTGCCAATGAAACCGGGGAGGCTAGCCACGACGCGTACAAGCGTCGGCAGCGCGAGGCGGTCTTCAGGCGCCTTCGGCTCGGTGCGCGATCGTCCAAACCGCGATAAACGCGGCCTTTTTGTGAAATTGGTGTGCGGGCGGACTTTGGCGGTCTGCATTTTTTCCTGTGCGAAATCGCTGAAACACGTCCAAAGCGCGCCCAAAAAATGCGATACGAGGGGCCCATGCGGCTTCACAGCGCGAAGGTGCCCCAGCTCGCGACGGAAATGGTGAGCTCCCTATTGTCCGGCGGTGACGTCGAAAGCGATTCACCGCGGGAGGTCCAGGCAGACATTGCCGCGGTGCTCAATCAGTACATTCGGGACGAGCAAGACGTGAGCGACCAGGCAAAATCCATGTTGGCCGCTCGCAGCCTTCCTCAGACTGAATACTCCCGCATCAAGAAGCTCGTCGCCGACGAACGCAAGATCAAGCTCGGCGAAGACGCCATCGATTACCTGCTCGATCAGCTGGTGGAAATGTTGATGCACTCCGCCAATGTCGACGAGATCTTCGCCGAAGACTACGTACTCCGACGCAAAATGCGCGACCCTCTGCGTCGACAGTTCGCGGAGGAAGAGGCCCTGCAAGCAGAAGTGCGTGGGCAACTCAAGCACGTGCAAGAGGGGACCTCGGTATGGGAAGTCGAATACCGTCGCATGATGGAGGACATCAAGCGCCGCAAGGGCATCTGACGAGGGCCTGATGCGAAGCATGACGGGCTTTGGCGTGGGCGACGCCGCGCTAGGAGAAGGCCGTGTGAGCGTCGAGCTTCGTGCGCTCAACCACCGCTTTCTCGAAGTGCGCGTACGACTGCCGGACGAGCTCGTCGACCTCAGCTTTTTCGTCGAGCAAATGGCGCGGGAAAAGCTGACTCGTGGCCGCTTCGACGTCGGCGTTCGACTGGAAGGCGCAGCGCTTCCGCCACCCCGCTTCTCCGTGGAGCGCGCGCGCGCGCTGTACAGCGGTCTCGCTGCTCTGCGCGACGAGCTGAGCCCGGGCAGTGATCTCGGCTTGTCCGTATTGGCAGGAATGCCCGGCCTCGTGATCGCTCCGAGTCGCCCGGATTTCGATAGTGCACGCGGGGCGCTGCGCGAGGCATTCGACGCCGCGCTCCAGCGCTTGGCGGAGATGCGTGAACAAGAAGGCCGCGCGCTCGAGCGGGAGCTGCTGGCTCGCTTGGAGTCGGCTCGCCGATTGCGCAGCGCGATCGCGGAACGCGGTGGGCAGATGCTCGAAGGCTATCGAACCCGTTTGCGTGAGCGGCTTGAGCGCCTGCTGGCGGACTCGGGAGTCCAAGTAGAACCAAATCGACTCGAGAGCGAGCTCGTGATCATGGCGGACCGCAGCGACGTCACCGAAGAACTCGTACGCCTCGATTCACATTTTACGCAATTTTCGAAGCTCCTCGGACTCGAGGGGCCGGTCGGACGCCGGCTCGACTTTTTGCTACAAGAGATCGGTCGCGAGTCGAACACGATCGGCGCGAAAAGCCAGGACGCGCCGATCGCGCATCTGGTGGTCGAAATGAAGGCTGAGCTCGAGCGCATTCGAGAGCAGGTACAAAATGTCGAATGACGGCCCATTGCCACTGATCGTGTCGTCACCCTCCGGTGCGGGCAAGACGACACTCACCAATCGCCTGCTAGAGCTCATTTCGGATTTGCGTTTCAGCGTTTCTCACACGACGCGTAAGCCGCGCGGCGGCGAGCGGGACGGACGCGAGTACCATTTCGTCGATCGACCAACGTTCGAGCGCTTGATCGCTCAAGGCGCTTTCCTCGAGTGGGCTGAAGTGCACGGTAACCTGTACGGCACCGGCAGGGCTGAACTCGCCCGCAACCACGATGCTCGCGGCATCATCTTCGACATCGATCACCAAGGTGCGCGTCAGATCAAGAGCTCCGCCCCAGATGCGGTAGCTGTCTTCATCCTGCCGCCAAGCATGGCGGTGCTCGAGCAAAGATTGCGCGGACGAGCTAGCGAAGACGAAGAGACCGTCCAGCGACGTTTTCAAGTCGCCCGCGGAGAAATCGCGCACTACGGTCTGTTCGACTACGTGCTCGTCAACGAGCAACTCGAAGACGCCGTGAAGCAACTCGAATCCATTTTCCGCGCCGAAGAGTGTCGGCGGCGCCGGGCCGCACCGCTCGCGGAAAGATTACTAGCCGAAGGTCGTGGCTTCGGCGGTTTGACCCCTCCAGCGGGTCGCCCATGACTTTAGATTTGGAGATCCCAGCAATGACCAAAGCACGCGAGCAGGCCGAACCTCTCTTAATCATCGGTTCGATGGCGTTCGACGACCTCGAGCTGCCGAGCGGTAGCGAAAGAAACGTCGTCGGTGGGTCGGCCACCTACGCCGCGCTCTCCGCCTCCCTGTTTGCGCCGGTGCGCATCGTGGCGGTGGTGGGCTCGGACTTCGACGACGCTACGCTCAATGACTTGAATACGCGCGGCGTGGACACGAGCGGTGTCGAGCGCGCCGTCGGCAAAACCTTCCGTTGGGCAGGGCGATACGCGGAGAATCTCGCCAGTCGCACGACACTCGACACTCAGCTCAACGTGTTTGCTGACTTTCGCCCGAAGCTGCCTGCGTCGTTCCGCAAGACGCCGTTCTTGATGCTCGGTAACATCCACCCCGCCCTACAGCTCGAAGTCCTCGAGCAGATCCAAGCGCCACGCTTCGTGGCCGCCGACACGATGAACTTCTGGATCGACGGCGAACGAGAGGCTCTGGGCAAGGTGCTCGCCAAACTCGATCTATTGATCATCAACGACGAGGAGCTTCGCCAACTGGCGGGCGATCACAATGTAAGGCGCGCGGCCAAGCGCGTGCTCGGCCTCGGACCAAAACGCCTGATCGTAAAGCGCGGCGAGTACGGAGCCCTGATCTTCGACGAACAAGGCGCGTTTTTCGCGCCCGCCTATCCGCTCGAGGCGGAGGTTGACCCGACCGGGGCCGGCGATACCTTCGCGGGCGCGCTACTCGGATACCTCGCCAACGCCAACTCGGTCGACGCAGCGTCGCTGCGTCGCGCGTTGGTTACGGCCTCCGCCGTGGCGTCATTCTGCGTGGAAGACGTGGGAACCCGGCGTCTGCTCACGCTCACGCCAAACGACGTGACAGCTCGGCTCACGGCGCTGCGCGGCCTAATTCACGTCGGGTAGGCGAGGCCAGCGCCGCGCCTAGGCCGCGGCGCCGGTCACGTCGTCCGCACTGAGTGTGATCGTCGCGGGTCCGTCGTGTCGACGGCGCTCTTCCGCGATCAAGGCGAGCAACTCTT
>DASXKQ010000231.1:0-25900 GCA_036496745.1 Polyangiaceae bacterium | reverse complement strand
TCACGCGCGACCAACAGCGGCACGTCGTCGCTCTCGATGTATTTGGTTTGCTTCTTCAGGAGCTCGATTAGGTTCGAGTGACCGTCGCTTTTGTCGAGCAGCGCGCGTTCGAAGCCGACCTTGGCGCTCAGCTGATCGATTTCGAACGTGGGCGGTCCCTGCGGTACCGCTGCCTGGCTCGCGGTCGGGACCGGCTTGGGCGCGTCCTTCGGCGGATCGAACGGGTTAGCTTGCGGCTTGTCCTCGCAGGCACACACGAGCAGCACACAGCCGAGTAGTGCGAGCGAGGACCGGATCACTTGAGATCCTCACAGGCAGCGGCCGTGGGGGATAGGATGAGCTGCGCGATGCAGCTGCCGGTCGCGCTGCCCGTCGCGATCGAGCAGACCATGTTTGCACAATCGCTGTCCTGCACGCACATGGACGCTGCGGTCTTGGCGGCGCACGCAAGGTTCGTGCACGCAAGGCCCGCCGAGCACTCGTTGTCGGTCGCGCAAGTGTCGCCGGTGCTCTTTTGCTGCACGCAGTTGCTGCCGTCACAGTAAAAGCCGTCGTGACACGAAGCATTGGCCGCCTTGCAAGAGGTGCCGTTGTCGACGACCTCTGGCACACCGCAAACCCCGGTAGCACCTTTCAGGATGCAGATGCTGCCGGAGACGGTGTCGCAGTCCGTGGTCGCGCTGCAGCTGTCGCCGTCCGCGCTGGGGCCCTTGATCAGCTGCGCACAGGGCGCAGCGAGCTCGTGTACGACGAGGGCCTCTTCGCTGGTGAGCTTTCCGTCGGCGTACGCTGCTCCGACCGCGTCCAAGCACTCTTGAGCGTGCGTCACGCCGTAGCGGCTCGCCGGGATCATGTTGTTGCAGAATTGCTCCTGGCTGTCTTCGCACGCGGCGCGCAGCGAGTCCGTGGCCGTCGCCGTGCCGGAGCACGCAGTGACCACGTTGTCGTTGCAGGCCTCACCGGCCCAGGCGTGGCAAAATCCGTCGCTCGTCGCGAGCGGGTTCGGCGGCGGCGTATCGCCGGACACCTTGTTCGAGCAGCCGAGTAGAGAACCCAACAAAACCAACGAAACCAAGCGCAGACTCATGTCGAGACCATACACTCCCGAGCCGCGCAGCCGAAGTCTTTGGCATTTGGCGTAAGCTCGGAGCTCGATGCGCGCGCAGAAGCAAGCCGGAAAGGAAATTCCGTCTCGGCTGCAAGCTCTGATTGCCTGGTTGATGGCCTTGGTTGCCGTCGTCGCGAGCGAGCTCGTGGTGAGCGTGGTGGCTGCGCTGCTCGCGTTGCACTCGGGTCTCTCGCTGGAGCGGGCGATCGCGCTGATCAGCGATCCCCACGGCTCGCCGCTCTACTCGAGCACCCCGTGGATCCTGAGCCTCACCGTCGCCAACGAGCTGGCGCTCGCCTTCACGCTGCTGATCTGGGTCGCTCGCAATCGACCGCACATTGGTCACGTGTTGCCGATCGGTCGGCCCACGCTGCGCATCGTGTTCGGCGGGCTCTTGATCGTGTTCGGTTTCGGCCCGCTCGCCGAGTTCGCCGGAGAGCTCGTATATCGTCGCGTGCTGCCGGATCTCACGGCCGAGCACATGGTGCTGCAAATCTCGCGTGATGCGTCGCCGGGCGAGCTCCTTTTGGTGCTGTGCGTTTGCGCGCTCTTGCCGGCTTTGGTGGAAGAGGCGATGTTTCGCGGACTCATCACGCGCGCGTTCGAGCGCGGTTCGCACCGGGTGATGGTGCTCGTGCCGAGCGTATTGTTCGCGCTCTCCCATCTGGAACCGACGCAGGTCGCCGGCACGTTCGTGCTCGGTATCGCGTTTGGTCTGGTGCGCTTGTACGGCGGGTCCTTGATTCCGTGCATGATCGCCCACGCGGCCTACAATGCCTCGGTGATCCTGGCGGAGCGCTTCATTGGACCTGGCGAGCACGTCCTCTATTACGGCCGCGTCGGGATCGGTCTGGGCGTCGCTGCGCTCGGGACGCTGCTGATGGTGAGCTCTCCCGGGCAGCTTTTGGCCGTCCTGCCGCGGAGGCACAACTAGCCTTGCCGCTCGGCCGCCGTGATTGCTTGGCCTTGCTTGCCACGGGCCTGTGCGCGACGCGAGCCTGGGCGGGCGAGAGCTCGGTTCACGATTCGTCACCCTTCGAGCGCGTCGAACTGGCGTTCGAGGGCAAACGCTTCGGTCGCCACTGTTTCGCGTTCGTGCCGAAGCGCCGGGTGCCTGATCGCAAGCTGCGCGCCCTCGTGCTCTTTCACGGCCTCGGCGAGACGGAAAGCGAGGCGCTCGGCATCGGCGCCTACAGCGAACGCTACGGCTTGCTCGACGCGTACGCCCGGCTATTGTCGCCACCCGTTGCGCGGACGATGCCCAACCAGTCGTACCTGAGCGAGGAGCGCATCGAGCTGATCAACCGCGAGCTTGCCGTGTCGCCAATCGGCGATCTGGCGCTGATCTGTCCGTTTACACCCAATCCCTACAAAGAGGCGAATAGCGCGCCGGTGCTCGACGCGTACGCTGCGTTCATCGAGCACACGCTGAGGCCGGCGGCGTTCACGCAACTACCGCTCTGTGAGCAATCGGCCGCTTGGGGCGTGGCGGGCGTCTCGCTCGGCGGCTACGTCTCGCTCGAGATTTTCTTGCGCCGCCCCGAGCTCTTCGGCGCCGTTGGCAGCACACAGGGCGCGTTCGGGGTGCAGCTGGCAGAAGTCTATGCCCGCCGCATCGAGGCAGCGGTTCTGCGCGTCGGAGCGCGAAAATTCCAGCTCAGCACGTCGAGCTACGATCCATTCCGCCCGAGCAGCGAGCGCTTGGCCGCGTTGCTCGAGCAGCGGGGCATTCCGGTGACCCTCAGTCTGGCTCCGGGGCCGCACGATCAGCGCTGGCTGCGCGAGGTCGGCTGTCTCGAAATGCTGCTCTTTAACGATCGCGCGCTCAGTTGCTGACGAGTCGAGGCTAAGCTTGGCTTCGTGCTCGGGCGAGTGACGCGCAGAGTTTTGGGCAGTGCCGCCGCAGCGGTGGATCGCGCCGCTGCTGCAGCCGTGCAGGCACGCAACGCGCGCCGCATGTCGGTTCCACCGATCGCGACCGATCGGAATCGCGCGAAGGTGCTGGAACAAATGACGCTGCTCTACCCGAGCACGCTGGGCGACGACTTCTTTCTACCCGTAACCAAAATCGCGCCCACCGAGCGGCCCGCGCCGAGCTCGCTCGGTTACGACGAGGCCGTGGATCTGAGTTGGGCGAGCCTGTACGAGCCCTACATCGAGGGCATGCGCGAGCGCTACCTGCGCACCGTCGAAAACCAGGCGGCTTCGGTGCGATTTTTCCGTGCGCGCGCGCCACGACCGGTTGCGATTCTGATCCATGGCTATCTGGCGGGCAGCTTCAACTTCGAGCAGCGTGTCTGGCCGCTCGCGCGCTTGTTGCACGGCGGCTTCGACGTAGCGCTCTTCACCTTGCCGTTTCACGCGCTGCGCGCCGATCCAGAGCACGAGGGCCGCCCGCAATTTCCCAGCAACGATCCACGCTTCAGCAACGAAGGCTTTCGCCAAGTCGTCGGTGATCTGCGAAATTTCGTGCACTGGCTCAAGGCGCGCGGGCACCCCCAGGTGGGGTTGATGGGTATGAGCCTCGGTGGCTACACGGCCGCGCTGACCGCGACGGTCGAACCGTCGCTCGCCTTCCTGGTGCCGATCATTCCGCTCGCTTCGCTGCCGGACTTTGCGCTCGAACATGGTGAATTGAACGCGGACCCCGAGGTCGCCGCGCGTGAGCACGCCTTACTCGAGGCTGTGTATCGCGTGGTCAGTCCGCTGTATCGCGCGCCACGCATCGCACCGGCGCGCACGTTGGTGGTGGGCGCGAAAGCCGATCGCATCACGCCGGTTGCGCACGCGCGGCGCTTGGCCTCGCATTTTGGCGCGCCGCTGATCTCCTGGCACGGCGGGCACTTGTTGCAATTTGGTCGGGCGGCGTGCTTTGAGCGTGTCGAAGCCTTCCTGCACGAGCTCGGGTTTCGCGGTTCATGAGCGCGCGCCGGCTGGCCTTGCAGAGTGAGTTCCCCGTCTCGGTCTCGGCGCTGGCCGGCTGGCACGCCCAGCCCAGTGCAGCCGAGCGCCTGAATCCTCCGTGGCTGACGCTCGAGACGACTTCACGAACGACGAACGCTGACTCCGCGCAGCTCGCGTGGCGCGTGCCGTTCGGGCCTTTTCGAGTGCCCGTGACGCTGACGCAGTCCTATTCGGCGAGTCCGCGAGGGGCCACGTTGCACGAACAAATAGCGTACGAACCGCCGTTCGGCGCGCTCGGCGGAGCGGCGATGCGTCGCCGGCTCGCGCGGGTATTTCGCTATCGTCATGAGCTTGCGCTCGCTGATCTGGAGCGGGGCGCGCAGGTGGGAGCTGGGCGCAAGCTGCGCGTCCTAGTCAGTGGGGCCACGGGCTTGGTCGGCCGACAACTGTCGCTGTTTCTCGAAGCAGGCGGTCATCAAGTCGTGCGTCTGGTGCGGCGTGTTGCTGAAGGGCCCGCGGAGATCCGTTGGGATCCCGCCCGCGGTGAAATCGAGCAAGAGAAATTGGCGCGCTTCGACGCGCTCGTTCACTTGGCGGGCGAAAACGTGGCCAGCCACCGCTGGTCCGCGGCGCAAAAACGCCGCGTCGAGGAGAGCCGCGTGCTCGGCACACGCAGCCTGTGCCGAGCGCTGGCTGCTCTCACCGAGCCTCCCAAGGTCGCGATCTGCGCGTCCGCGATCGGATTTTACGGTGAGACCGGCGACGAAACACGGGACGAAGCGAGCGAGGGTGGCGCCGGCTTCTTGGCGGACGTGTGCCGAAAATGGGAGGCGGAGAGCCAGGTGCTGGCGGAGCGTGGTGTTCGCTTGGTGCGGGCGCGCATCGGCGTGGTCGTGGCACGCAAGAGCGGTGCGATCGAAAAAATGCGGCTGCCCTTCTCGCTCGGTCTGGGCGGGCGCCTCGCGTCCGGACGCCAGTACGTGAGCTGGATCTCACTCGACGACCTGGTCGGGCTCCTGCACTTTTCGTTGTTCGACGACGGACTCGAGGGCGCGCTCAATTGTGTGGCCCCGCAAGCGGTGACCAACGCCGAGATGACGCGCACACTCGCGCGCATGCTGGCGCGCCCGGCGCTGCTCGTCGTACCTGCCTTCGCGCTCAAGCTATTGTACGGGGAATTCGCGGAGGAGGCGCTCAAGAGCCAGCGCATAGTGCCAGCCAAGGCGCTCGCGCGAAACTTCCGCTTCCGTCAACCGGCGCTTGCGCAGGCGCTCGCTTTCGAGCTCGGGCTCGACGCAGAGCTCGCGTCGGGCTGACCGCGGCGCGTCGACGATGCGCCGCGGGTGAACTCATGCCGTCAGTGCGCGCGCGCGCAACGTGGGCTGTCGAGCACGACGGTGACACCCTGGTTGCTCGGCACCAGCGCGTTCCAAAGTTCCGTGATGGCGCGCTCCCCCGTAAACAGATCCACGTGATTTCCCTTCACCCGCACGCCGCGGTCTTGGGCGATGAAGCAGCCGTCGTGCTGGGTGCGACCGTCGCGCGTGCGCGGCGCGCCGTCGAACTCCGGAATATAGATGGCGGTCTCGAGCGGGATGACGTCGCTGTCCACCGCGACGGTCAGCTCGGGTGTGATCGCGTGCCCCGTTGCTCCACGGCCCCAGGGGAAACTTTTGGCGTCCAACTCGTCGAAGCAAATGCGCTGCTCCGTACGCGGGCAGACGGCCGCGCAATTGCAATCGCGCTTGGCGAAGCTGACGGTCGAGCCGCTACTCAGGATCCCGCTGCCCTGCACGCAAACAGCCTCGTAAAAGCCGCTCGGCACCTCTTTAATCGTCTTGCAGCTCGAGTTCTTGAGGGCGATGGCATCGCCGTGAAAGTCCGACTCACTCGGAAAATCGTAGTAGGTATTGCGGAACGTGCCGAGTACGCGTCCGCTCAGGGGTTGGCCACGGGGCGCTCTGCTCGAGTCCTGGGTGACCGGCTCCTCCTCAATCACGCGCTCTTCAACGCCGAGTCGTTTGGTGTGCGCGCTCGGCTCTGGCGGAGGCGGCGCAACCCCACTCGGGATCGGCTGATTTCCCCAAGCCACATCGGAGTCGGAAATCGGCTCTGCCATCCAGGTAGAACCTGCGGTGGCGCACGCGCTCAGCAAGCAACAAAATCCCGTGAGTGGCGCGGTCGCGCGGCGCGCGTTCACGCATGCTCCTTGGCCGCGCGCTCGGGCGCCGTCGCGACGCCCGCAGGATCGCACTCGTCCGGGCCGACCGCGGTGACGACTGCACGGAGCGCCTCCGTGTGCCGCACCCAGTGCGCGATCACACTTGGCGGCGCATGCTCCGCGGCGAGCGTTTCCTTCAGAATCTGAAGCCTGCGCATGAACTCACCGCCCTTGATCCGGTGCGGTCGATGGGCCTCGGCAAGTGGGCGTCCGGAGTACGCTACGTCCGCGCCGAGGTGCGCGGCCGCGAACTCGTACTCTTTCGCCTTGACGCGCTCGCGATCAGCCGCGCGAAACAAGTAGCCGATCATCACGTCGTCGAAAACCCGATCGACGAAGCGATCGACGATGCGCCGCAGTACAGGCTCGCCGCCCAGCGTGTCGAATAGTGAGGGCTCCGTCATCGCGAGGTTTGTTTAGCGCGATTCAGCGAGCCGGTCACGCGCCGGCGTCGCGTTCAGTTCGCGCTCTGCAGACGCTTGAGCCGGCGCGCCGCGACGGCGTTTGCCGGATCGAGTTGGAGTGCCTCGTGCCACTCGACCTCTGCGGCTTGCTTGTCTTTCTGCTGAAACAAGATGTCGCCAAGAATCACGCGCGCGGTGGGATCGCGTGGGGCGACGGACACGGCGTGATTCGCCCAACGCAGCGCGGAGGCGGTGTCGCCGAGTTTGAGCAGTGCGTTGGCGAGCCCGTTGCTGCCGACGACGCTGTCCGGATCCAGCACGACTGCGCGGCGGTAGTAGCGTTCCGCGCGTGCGAAATCGAGTCGTCGCATCGAGGCATCCGCTTCGTGCACGCTGCTGAATGCCAGGTTCTTGGCCTGGTCGGGCGTGCTGCCGTCGAGGTGTGAGGAGGCGAACCAGGCTTTCTTTGCCCCTTCGAAATCGCCCACGCGAGCGAGGCCGTCGGCGAGCGCCTCCTCCGCGCGCACGCTGTTCGGGTCGAGCGCGAGACTCTTGGTGGCCCAGTCGACGGCTCCCGCGCCGTCTCGGCGCAAGAGCAATAAGTGTGAGAGCTCCAGCGGAATGGCGGGGTTCTTTTGATCCCAGCGGGCAGCTTTACAAAGCGAACGCTGCGCGCCGTCGATGTCGCCTTGCACGAGGGAGCGGTTCGCGTTCTTCATTTCCACGTACGCAGAGCCCGGGTATTCCCCCTGGTCGACGCGAGTGGTGCCGAACAGGGACTCGCAGCTTGGTGCGTGCAGACCGGTCTCGTCCAAAATAGGTGGCGTGGAAGCATGAGCGGGAACAGCCGATGCCGATGCAATGGCAGGCGCCGGGGCGGTCGGCGCAACGGTCGGTGTCGAGGCGGGCGGCGCTGCCAGGGTCGGGGCCGCTGCGAGGGCTGGGGCAGGCGTGGTCGCGGCGATGGGAACGGGAGCCGCATCAGAAGATTTGGGTTTGTGAGAGAGCGCGCTGTACGCCAGGACGAGCAGTAAGCCTTGCAAGGCGGCCAGCGCGACGAGGAACGTAGCGGCGGGCCAGCTCACGCCTGCGCGCGCGCGCGGCGCGTCGAGCGGCGCGAGCTGCGGGGTAGGATCACTCGCCTCCGACGGCAGATTCGTGGGGTCCGGTTGAGGTACGGTTCCTTCCGTGGCTGCAGCCGGTCGAAGGCTCGGGGCTGCCGCGCTCGGCACCGATGGCGTGATGGGGGACGGTTCCGAATCCGCCATGTTGAGCGCGACATCGATGGTGGCCATGACGTTGGTGGCCGCCGGTTGCGTGACCGGCTCCACCCGCACGCGGCCCGAGCTCAGCACCATGAACGCCGAGAGTGCGAGCGCACCTTCCCAGCGTTGGCTCGCATCGCCTGGAACCTCCGCGGCCGCGCCCACGACGAGATTGTCGGAGACGTCAATCGTGACGCTGATACGCGGGTTCGTGACTTGAACGCGTTGCGCGCGCGGCGCGGTGACCAACGCGCGCAAGCAACGCGCCGGTCCCGTCGCTTCGAGCCGTGCGTCGAAGATTTCTCCCGAGGCCGCCCAGTCCTGCAGCGTGCGGTCGGCCTCCGCCAGCGTGTGCAGCGCAGTCTCCAGGCGATCGAGGGCGGGCACCGAAAGCGCCTCCGACCAGATCTCCTCCCAGCGCACTACGAGCAGCGAGGCCCAGCGCAAGCGCGTGTCGCGACGCATGCGTTTCAAGAGCTCATAGCCCTGCGTCTTGACCTGCTCTTCGCCGATCAGCAGCACCTCCGGATCGACCTGGCGCAAGCGCGCGAAGCGCAAATCCGTCGGCGCGAGATCGGTCACGACGATGGTCGCGCCGCGCGAGCGCAGCTCTTGGGCGACGCTGTCGGCGCGCCCCGTGTCGTCGTCGGCGAGCGCGACTCGAATGCCGGCAATGCTCGGGCGCGCGGGCTCTGGGCTCGGTGTATCTGGGTCGAGCAAGGCGACCGTACCGCCCGCGTGCTCGGCGAATTCGTAGCGGAGTGGCTCGGCGTGCACCACGTGCGATTTCACGCGCTTCACGAAATCGTCGATGAACGCGGCCAGTGGCCGCCCACCGCCGAGCACGAGGCGCACAGCTTCCTGGTCCTTGCCCGCGTGGACCGACAGAATGCCCGAGCGCAGTTCCTTGCTGAGCGTGCCGACGAACTCGCTGAGCGTCGCTTCGCCGATTGTGCCAAGACTCTCGCCCACGCGGTCCGGGATCTCTTTTGCCAGCTTCTCGACCCGCTCGGCGATCGCGTCGATGCTGGCCGAGCGAGGAATCACCGCGGCAGCGCCGTGGCGAAACGCGCGCAAGCGGTCGTCGAGCGCGGCGTTGTCATCTAGAATTGCGACGGGCACGACCGAACAGACCGGTGAGCTCATCAGCGTTTTGAGGATTTCAGTGCCGCCGTCTTTGGCCGCATCGCCCATCAAGAGCACGAGGTCGGGCGCGGCCGCGATCACGTTCTCGGCCACGGTGTCCGGCGTGGTGGTCTCGAGGTACACGCGGTGACGCAGCAACGCGGCGCGCAGGGCGGGCTCGAACACGCTGTCTGCACCGACCAACAAAATGGTCGGCTCGATCGTGGAGCTCTGCTGACCCGCTTTGCGCGGCGCTGGCCGTACGCTCGGTCGTACTGGTTTCTTCGGTGGTGCCGGCCGCGGAACTATCGATGCCGGGGACGGTTTCGCCGGCGAGCGGTCGTTGCCCATCGCGTCCTCCATCCTAACACCACCCGGCAAACTCTTTGGCAACCATGCCGTGCCGTGTATTTCCACCACTGCGGCGCAGCTGGACCCACGTCGGCCCACACGCCGGTAGAAACGCTCAGTCTCGAAATGGGAGCAACTGAGTCGAGGTTCAGGCCAATGCGTCGAGCATGGGTCGGTGCAGTTTGCCGTTCGAGACGAGCACGTGACCGACGCTCAGGTCGGCAGGGCCGCCGTCGAGCGCGCTCAGAGTGCCGCCCGCGCCGAGCACCAGCGCGGCGCCGGCCGCCAGGTCCCAGGCATTCAGCCGACGCTCCCAGTAGGCGTCGTAGGTGCCGTCCGCGACGTAGCACAGATCGATCGCCGCCGAACCACAGCGACGCACGCCGCGCACGACGCGCTTGATGCGTGTGAAGGATTCGAAGTTGTTGGCGGGCGACTGGCTCCGATCGCTCGGAAAGCCCGTCGCGACCAGCGCGTGGACGAGCGCGTCCGTCTCGCTCACACCGCAGCGCACGCCGTCGCGAAGTGACGTGCCTGCGCCGTGAGCGAGCCAGTGGGTGTGGAGCGCGGGCGCGACCACCGCTCCCGCCACCGGCACGCCTGCTCGCAGCACGCCAATGCTGACACAGAAGAACGGGTGACCATGCACGAAGTTCGTCGTGCCATCGAGCGGATCGACGTACCAAGTCAGCTCCGTGGTCGACCGACCGCCTTCTTCTTCCGCCACGATCGAAAGCTCGGGCGCGAGCTGTGCGAGTCGCTCGCGGATCAGATGCTCACTCGCGAAATCGTAGTCGGTGACCAGGTCGGCGCGGGCTTTCTCCGTCGGCACGGGGTGCTTGCGGAAGCCGGTCATCAAGAGTTCCGCCGCTTCTCGCGCGACTTCGAGCGCGATTTGCGCGAGCTGTTCGGGTGATTGCATGGGTCTCGGTTGCCGCGGTGCCGCCCCAGTCCGCTTCTAGCCCGAGCGACCCGCGCGCGCGAGCGCTCTTCGTCGCGTGTTTTGCGCGGCTTGCCAGGCTGCCACGATCCGCAAGCCGAAGCCAAAGCCGAGGATGGCAGCGTATAGCAGCGGCTCGGTGTGATCGGCCTTTACGCGCAGATAGAAGTGGACGACCGCGAGTACGCCGACCAAATACGCTAGCTGATGTAGCCGCTGCCAAGCGCGAAAACCAAGGCGAGTGACCGAGCGCTTGGTCGAGGTGAGCGCGAGCGGCACGAGCAAGAGCAGCGCTGTGAAGCCGAGGCTGATGAATGGTCGTTTCTCGACGTCAGCCAAGAACGCCGCGAGCGAAAAAGCTTGGTCGAGACAGAAATAGACCAAAAAGTGACAGAGCGCCGTGAAGAAGCAAAATAGCCCGAGCGTTCGTCGCACGCGTACGGGCCACGTCCAACCCAACGCGATCTTGAGCGGCGTGCAGGAGAGCGATGCGATCAAGAACACGAGCGCGAGCAAACCGAGCTGGTTGAGCGCCGTGGCGACGGGGTTCGCGCCCAAGCGGTGCGCGAGCGCGCGGTGCGCGAGCGACGCAAACGGCACGAGCGAGCCTGCGATCACGGCAGGTCCGAGCCATGGCAAGCGTCGCTGGGCCACGATCAGAAAAACCTTCTGAGGTCCATGCCCTGGTACAGGCTCGCAACTTCGTCTTGATAGCCGTTGAAGGGCAGCGTCTTCCGGCGCGCTAGTTCGCCGATGCGGCGCTCACTCGCCTGGCTCCAGCGCGGGTGATCGACGAGCGGATTGACGTTCGCGTAAAAGCCGTACTCGTCGGGTGCGGCGCGGTTCCAGGTGGTCTCCGGCTCGTTTTCGACGAACCGCATTTGCACCAGGGATTTACCGCCCTTGAAGCCGTACTTCCAGGGCACCACCAGCCGCAACGGCGCTCCGTTTTGGCCCGGCAGGGGCGAGCCGTACAAGCCCAGCGCCATGAAGGTAAGTGGATGCGCGGCCTCGTCGATGCGCAGCCCCTCGACGTACGGCCAGGACAGCACGCGGCTCTCTTGATTCGGTAGCTGCTCGGGATCCAATAGCGTGGTGAAAGCGACGTATTTCGCGCGCGAGGTCGGCTTGCAGCGCGCGATCAAGTCTGCAAGCGGGAAACCGAGCCACGGGATGACCATCGACCACGCCTCGACGCAGCGCATGCGATAGACGCGCTCCTCCAGCCCAAACCACCGGATCAGCGTGTCGATGTCGAGCGTGAGCGGCGTCTCCAACTCGCCCGTGACCTGCAGCGTCCAGGGCCGAGTCTTGATGCGAAAACCGAGGCGCGCGGGCTCTGACTTCGACGTGCCGAGCTCGTAGTAGTTGTTGTAGGTCGTCACGTCCTCGTAGGACGTTCTCTGCTCGGGCACCGTGTAGCGCCCGCGTCGGCTGATTTCCCAGGGCGCCGCACCCGGCGCCGGTTTGGGCATTGGCGGGGGCTTCACCGGTGGGTCGGCGCTGCCGAGCTCGGACAGCTCCGTCAGACCCGCGCCGACGGCCGCACTCGTCGCCAAGAACAGCGCGCCCGAGCGAATGAACTCACGGCGTCGCGCGTAGTGCTCGGCCGTGGTGATCTCGCTGGGCTTCGGAGGCTCGGCCACACCCGCATTCTACTGCTTGTGCGTTAGGCGGCGAGGCCGTGACACTTCTTGTATTTTTTGCCGCTGCCGCAGGGGCAAGGATCGTTGCGCCCGACACGGGGTTCGGTGCGCTTGACGGGGGGGCCCTTGACCTCGACGCCGTCCACGAAATAATAGCGGCCGTCGAGCTTCTTGAAGGTGGCGCGCTCTCGATGCTCGAGCTTGACGCCCTTGATCTTGTAGCGGGCGGTAAATTCCACGATCCCGTCCGTGTCGCCGGCTTGGCCGCGTTCGGTGGAGTGGATCTCGAGCCCGAGCCATTCTGAATTCTTCGCCCAGAGCTCGGTGTTGGCGCGGTCGATTTCAGCGGCCGTGGCTGGGTCGTGCGTCTTGAGCACGTAGTCGACGTCGTGCGTCGCGTAGGCCGAGTAGCGCGAGCGCATCAGCGCCTCGGCCGTTTCGGGGATGCTGGCGCCTTTGAGATAGGGGCCGCAGCACGTTTCGAGCGATTCGCCTTTTCCGCAGGGGCAGGTCACGGTGGACACGCACTTAGCATTCTTCGTCAGCGCGAGAAAATCCTTTGTTGTGAGGGGATGACGGCCGCGACAAACCATGTTTTTTTGCAGCGACCTTGCTGAAAAAATTGAAAATTGGGATCGTCGGCACGGGGGGCATGGCAAACGCGCATGCCGACAATTTCAAGAAGATGCGCGGCGTCGAGCTCACGTCGTGTCTCGACATCGTGCCGGGGCGCGCGCAGGCGTTCGCGCAAAAGCACGGCGTCAAGCGCGCCGCCGAGAATCTGGAGCAGTTGTTCGACGAAGTCGACGCGGTGGCGCTCGTCACGCCGGACAGCGCGCACCATCAAGGCGTGCTGGCGACGCTCGCGGCGGGCAAGCACTTGCTCGCAGAGAAACCGCTCACGGTGACGCTGGCGCAAGCGCGAGACGTGGTGAAGGCGGCGCGCGTCGCGCAGAAGAAGGGCGTCGTGGGGCTCGTCAACTTCAGCTATCGCCGCTCCGCTGCCCTGCAGAGAGCGATCGAGCTGTCGGCGACCGGCAAGCTCGGCGCTTTACGCCACGCGCACGGCTTCTATTTGCAGAGCTGGATCGCGACGCCGATCTGGGGTCACTGGAGCAACGAAACCTGGCTCTGGCGCATGCAGCAGAGCGCGGGCTCGGCGGGCGTGCTCGGCGACATCGGTTGTCACTTGCTCGATCTGGCGACGTCGGTGACCGGTCCGGTCAGCGAGCTGCGCTGCGCGCTCGGCTGCTTCCCGAAAATCGACGCGAACGGGCGGGCGCGCGCGAGCTTCCGCGGAAAAAAGCTGGACGCCAACGACAGCGCGCTGATCGAGCTGAAGTTCCAGGCGGGCGGGCTCGGCGTCTTGCAGACCTCGCGCTGGGCGACCGGGCACGCGAACCACTTGCGGCTCGAGGTGCACGGCACTGAAGGCGCGCTCCGCTTCGATCTGGATCGCTCTTACGACGAAATCGAGCTGTGTCTCGGCGCGGACCGTCAGCACGCTCGCTGGCGGACGCAGAAACTGCGCCCTGCGCCCTCGATCTGGCAACGTTTCGTGCGCGCCGTCCAGAGCGGCGACGCCGAACAACCCGATCTATTCCGCGGCGCCGAGATCCAAGCGATGCTCGACGCCTGCGAGCGCAGCGCGAGCTCCGGCGCTTGGCAGCGAGTACTCAAGACCTGAGCGGCGTCAGCTCAAGCGCGCCAAGAGCTTCTGATGAATGCCCCCGAAGGCGCCGTTGGACAGGAGCGCGATCAGATCTCCAGGCTGCGCGTCACAGACCAAGCGCAGGATGATCGATTCGATGTCAGGACAGCTCTCGGCGGCCTTGCCGCGAGCCTGTAGATCCAGCACCAGCCGCGTCAGATCGAGCGCCTCCTCGGCGGGCAAATTGCTGCGGCCGAGCGGCGCGAGCAGCACGTGGTCGGCGCTGTCGAAGGCGCGCGTGTACTCGGCCTGGTGCATCCGCCGGCAGGCAGTGGCGCTGCGCGCTTCGAACACGCACCAGAGCGCGCCGCTCGGTTGGCGGGCGCGCAGCGCGGCGAGCGTCTCGGCTACCGCCGTCGGGTGGTGAGCGAAATCGTCATAGACGGCGATGCCGCGTGGTGAGCCGAGTAAGTCTTGCCTGCGGCGCACGCCTTCGAAGCGCGCGAGGGCCGGGCCGAGATCGGCGAGGCGCGCGCCAAAGCCCTGCGCGACGGCGCCCAGCGCCGCCGTCGCGTTCTTCAGGTTGTGCCGGCCCGAGAGCGGCAACGCGAAGCGTCCACACGCCACGCCGCCCGCGTACAGATCGAAGGTCGTCCCGTCGGCTCCCGCGTGCGACGGAGCGGCGAGCCAGTGCGGCGGTTTGCCGTGAGTGACTTCGCCTTCGAGCGCGTACCAGGCGACCTGACAGCGCGCGTGCTCGTCTACGACGCGTACGACGTCTGCGTCGGCCGCGTTGGCCACGACCAGTCCGTGCTCCGGGATCAGCGCGACGAAGCGCCGAAATGCGTCCAGATAGCCGTCGAGCGTCGGGTAGATATCGACGTGATCGTGCTCGATCGATGTGAGGATCGCGACCTCCGGGCGGTAGTGCAAAAACTTGGCGGTCTTTTCGAAGAAGGCCGTGTCGTATTCGTCGCCCTCGATCACGAACGCGGGCTTGCGCTTCGGCGCGTCGTTCGGCAACAAGCGCGTCTTCTTGCTCGGCGCGCGGAAACCACGCGGAAAATTCTTGGGTAAGCCGCCGATCAGAAAACCGGGTTCGAAGCCGCAGGCGTCCAGCAAGAACGCGCACAGGGCGCTGGTCGTCGTTTTGCCGTGAGTCCCGGCCACGACGAGCGGTGACGTGCCGTCGAGCACGAAGCGAGCGAGGGCGCCGGCGATGTGCGAGTACGGGAGCCCGCCGTCGATGGCCGCGCGCACCTCCGGATTGTCTTTCTTGCACACGTTGCCGATCACCGTGAGCTCTGGTGGCGGCGAGAGGTGCGCCGGTTCGAAGCCGCTTAGGCAGCGTACGCCCCACGTCTCGAGGGCCGGCCCGATCGGCGGATCGAAGGCCACGTCGCTACCGGATACCTCGTGGCCGAGTTCCTTCAGCAGGCCGGCTAACGCGCCCATGCCAGTGCCCGCAACGGCAATGATGTGAATGTGCATGTCGAGCTACTTCTGAGGATGTGGGGCGCTCGCATCGCGCCGAGCGGGTTGAGCGGCGAACTGGGCTGGTTGAGCATTATTCAAGGTGGGTCTGGCTCGCGCACGTTTTTGGCACGGAGCTTTCTGCGCTGCTAGTCTCCGAACGATTCTTGCTCGCGAGGCGCCGCCCGCCGTTTGCTCCTACGAGCGCAGACCATGAAAATCATCGACAAGCTCGCGCAGGCCAAGCCCGCTTTTTCCTTCGAATTCTTCCCGCCCAAGGATCGCGAGGGTGTGGATCGCTTGTTCGAGACGGTGGCGCGGCTCAAGGCGTACGACCCCGCCTACGTCTCGGTGACGTACGGCGCGGGCGGCAGCACACGCCAGCTGACGGTCGAGCTCGTCTGCCGTATCAAGCGTGAGGTCGGTCTGGAAGCGATGGCGCATCTCACCTGCGTGGGCGCGTCGCAGGGCGAGATCGCGGGCGTGCTCGCGCAGCTGCAGGCCGGGCAAATCGACAATTTGCTCGCGCTGCGCGGCGACCCGCCGCGCGGGCAGACGAGCTTCGTCAAGGCGGAGGGCGGTTTCGGCTTTGCGTCGGAGCTGGTGGCATTCGTTCGTGAGCGCTATCCGTTTTGCGTCGCTGGTGCGTGCTATCCCGAGCGCCACCCCGAAGCCGCCGATGCCGACGTCGATCTGAAAAACTTGAAGCGCAAGGTCGATGCGGGCATCGATTTCTTGGTGACGCAGTTGTTCTTCGAAAGCCGGGACTATTTCCGCTTCGTCGAGCGGGCTCGCGGCGCGGGCATCGCGGTGCCGATCGTCGCGGGCATCATGCCCATCACCAATCTGTCTCAGGTCAAGCGCTTCACCGCCATGTGCGGCGCGAATATCCCGAAGGCCTTGCTCGCTCGGCTGGAAGCAGCCGGTGGCGACGCCTCGCAAGTGCAAGCGATCGGTGTCGAGCACGCCACGCGCCAATGCCGCGAACTCCTCGACGGCGGCGCACCCGGCGTCCACTTCTACACATTGAATCGCTCCCCCGCGACCGTCGACGTCCTCGAACGATTGAGAGACTGACAGGCGCTCGCGCCGTACCAGTGACGAACTATTTGCGGATGACGACCATCGTCTTTTCCGCGCCGGCTTCGGGCGCGAGCAGACCGTGCCAGCCGTCGGGGATGGTCGGGCTCACCCATTGCTGGATGCGAGCGGCATCGCTCGGCGAGAGCTCGACAGCGCCGGGACCGTGGTCGACGCCGAAGCGGTCGTGCCAGTACGCGCCGTAGAGCAACATGCCGTTCGAAAGCGTGAGCGCCCAGGGCGCGTCGAAGATCTCGAATGCTTCCCCGAAGCTCTTCGGGTCGTGGCTGACGAGCGTGATCTCTTTGCTCACGATCTCGAACGTCCCGAGCCATTTGTCGTCGCCCCCGTGAGCGTCGCGGTTCACGCTGACCAGCGTCGCGAAAACCGGCTTGTGCCCTTCGTAGGCCACGAGCGTTCCCGTGACGACGCTGACATCGAGCCACTTTTGCGTGCCCTGCGCGAGATCGGGGAAAGTCGAGCGTGTCTGAATCGTGACCACGTCGCGATGGCGCAGCCACTGCCCGTCGCTGGTCGCCCAATATTTCACGTCACCAACGCTGTGAAAGCGACCGCTCAGATGGACGAGCTGATGATACGAGAGCGCCGCGGTTTTCTCGGCGTCGTCGCCCGACAAATGAAAGGCGTGTACGCCGCGCTTGACGACGAACGCGGCTGGCAGGTCGTCCTTGTCCTTCAGCTCCAGACCGTGAAACGTGGAAGGCTCGACGGCCTGCAAGTCACTCGCGCGTACGAAGCGACCACTGGTCAACAGCGCGAGGCGGGTGACGTTGCCGTCCGGATCGCGTGCCGACCAGGAACCCACGACGGCCATGCCAGCGCGCTTCTTGAGCGCGCCGACGACGCGCACCGCGTCGTCATGTTGTGGGTCGCGCTCGAACAGCGGTGTGTCGTCGTGTGTGCGCGCGTAGGTGTAGGGCAGCTCCTTGTCGAGCGCCGGAGCGGTCGCCATCGCGAGCAGCGTCGGGTGCGTCATGTCGGTCGTCGCGCTCTCGCTCGCGCAGACGAACCCGCGCGGCCTGACCGGGTACCAGCCATTGCCACAACCGCGGCGAGAAAACGGCTCGGCGCTGCGGGCGACGCGAGCGCCTGCGTGCAGATAGCCGAGCTCGCGTGCATCGCTCGCCGGGCGTTCGAAGACGGGCGTCAGGTTGGCCACCGAGCCGAGCCGGGGCCCATTTTCGGGCGGGATTGGTACCGCCGGAATGGCTGTGTCTTCCGCGGACTTCGACAAGATCGGAGCGCCGCCTTTGCTGCCGCAGGCGCAGAGCGCTGAAATCGGCAGCACCAGCAGGTAACGGACGCTCCGGCGCATACCCAGCGGGTGACACGGCAAGCGCGAACGGGCCAAGTTTTGACCCCCTCGATGGTGTTGCAATTTTCCCAAGAAGCGCGTTCATGGGAGAGCGCGGACCAAGTCGCGAAGGCCGACTGAGCTCCGTACGGGCTCGAGACAACGCGAACGGATTGATCGGTAATGTATGCGGAACGATAGTTGGCAGAATCGACGTCGTGAGTGAACGATCAACGCACCGACCGCGCGGCCTGAGAACGTTTTGTGCGCGCGCGAGCTCCCGACAAACACGACGCTACAGCGTATGTTTATCCCATCGTGTTGAATGACAACACCATCAGTTGTTCATGTTCAGGCCAAGAATGAGAAGAAATCTGCCAGCCGTGGCGAGCACGACGAGCATATTTGGAAAAGAAGTGCGGCGACGACGCATGGCTCTCGGGCTCACGCTCGAAGAGCTCGCGGAGCGTTCGCGCCTCACGCCGAACTACATCGGTACCGTGGAGAATGGCCGGCGCGATCCGTCGCTCAGCACGGTGCTCTCGTTGGCGGTCGGTCTCGGCGTGCCCGCGGGCGAGTTACTGGGTGGCTGTGGTGACCTCGGTCCGATCGCCGCCGAGACGGCTCGCTTGATGGAAGGCGCGCCGCTCGAACTGCAGCAGGCCATCCTCGAGCTTGCGCGAGCCGTGTCCAGGCGTCGACGCTAGCGGGCTGCAGATCGGCTGCTTCAGGGGCAAGGGGTTGACCTGACCGACGGAGTGACCGAGAGAGGGGGAACAATGCGCGTCGGACTGTTGGTGTGTGCGGCCTGCGCCCTCGTCTTGTCTGCGCATCCCGCTCGCGCGAGCGACAAGGATAACGACTGGGACGGTGGTTACGAGCAGAAGGCCACGCGTCGTTCCGGCTTCGTGATCGGGCTGACCGCCAACGCCATGGTCGGCACGGCGAGCGGCTATCCGAACGAGCTCGCGGACTTGAACACGCCCGGCTTTCGGCAAAGCACCGGAGCCGCGTTTGGCTCGAGCGGTAAGATCTGGATCGGCGGCGCGCTCACGGACTGGTTTACGTTCGGTCTCGGCGCCACCGGCGTGAGCTTGAACGGCAACGACCGCAAAGCGTCGGGCGGCGCGTTCACCTTTCACGTCGAAGGCTACCCGCTCTTTTATCAGGGCGGCGCGTTGCGGGATTTGGGCGCGTACGGTGAATTTGGCGCGGGCGGCATGAAAATCACGGGCGGCGGCCGCCAGGCTGCGGACGGAGGCTTGATGTCGTTCGCGTCCTTCGGCGTGCTCTACGAGCCCTTCAAGTTCTGGCAAATTCGCACGGGTCCGAGCGTCGGCTACACGCGCATGTGGAGCCAATCGCTGACGCTGGATGCGGCCTTGATTGAGTGGCGCCTCACATTTTACGGCGGGCCCTGAACTTTACTCGACGCGCCCGTACACGACGCGCTCGTGCCCGGCCAGGTCGCGCAAACTCTGCACGTCCACGAAGCCCGCGGCGTCCAGCAGGGAACGCACGGCGCTGCCCTGCTCCGAGCCGATCTCGAGCGCAAGGGTGCCACGCGGGGCGAGCCGAGCCACGGCGCCGCTCACTACGCGGCGTGTGACGTCCAGTCCGTCCGCCCCGCCGTCGAGCGCGAGTCGTGGTTCGAAGCCGCGGATGTCGACTTCGAGCGTCTCGATCTCGGCGCTCGGGATGTACGGTGGATTGGCGGTGATGAGCTCGTAGCGCGCGTCCGGCGCGAGCGGCGCGAACAGGTCGCCCGTGAGCACTGCGACGACGCGCGCGAGCCCCGAGCGGGCCGCATTTTCGCGGGCTACTGCCACGGCATCCGCCGACAGATCGATGGCCGTGACGCGCCAGGTGGGCCGCTCGCGCGCAAATGAGATCGCGACGCAACCGGAGCCCGTGCACAAATCCAGCATCCGCCCGAACATGGAGCGCGTGCGACTCACCTCGAGTGCCGTCTCGACGAGCAGCTCGGTGTCCGGGCGCGGGATGAGCACGCGCGCGTCGACACGAAAAGGCAGCGCGAAGAACTCGCGTTGGCCCAGGATATACGCAACCGGCTCGCCGCTGCGACGTCGTTTGATGAGCTCGCGGTAGCGCGTGAGCTCCCGTTCGTCGAGCGAGCGTTCGCCGTCGACGATTAGTTTGATACGATCGATTCCCAGCGCCTGACCGAGCAGGAGCTCCGCGTCGAGCCGAGCGCTCGAGTTGCCGCGACGGCGAAAGTCGTCGCTGGCCCAGCTCAGGACTTTGCGGATCGACCAGGTTTCCTGCTCAGCGTTCACGTTGGACTCTTTCAGTTCACCATTGTGCCAGGCGCTGCGGTGCACGCGACCTCGGCGCAGCTCTTGGGGCCGCCGGCTTGCGGGTACCACGCCGGCCGCAAGAACGTGAGGGTATCGGCGCTGCGTTCGAGGGCGGGACGAGAATGATAACAGCCGGCAACAGGTCGCACCGCGCGGCCGGGCTGCCACTCCCAGCGCCGCCCGCTCCAGTCCCAGAAGCCATCTCGCCATGCACACGGGCCGCCGCCGTGCCCGACCGAGATCTCTTCGACCTTGGCTGGGGGAGGTGGGTACTCGACGCGCACGCGCGCCGCGTCCGGCGGGGGTGGGCCGGAGGGAACGGTGAGCAAGGAGCCACCACACGAAAGCACCAGCAGCACGAGCGGATGAGCGGCTAGGTGTCTCATACTCTCAAGATCGCTTGCGTGATCGCGTCACCGAACAGCATGTACTCGATCACCGCCAGCGCTAAGAACGGACCGAAGGCCAGGCGCGCCTTACCCAAGCCGGGCTCCGGGGCCGCAGCAAGCGGGTCGAGCGCAAGTTCGCGCTCGAGCTCGGCGCGTTCGTCCGGCGGCGCCTCCGCGAGCGCGATTCGCATGCGCTCGCGCTCCGCTTGTACGGCCTTGGGCTCCTCGATACGACCGCGAACGATCAACAGCAGAAGCACGACGAAGGTAGCTTGCACGGCGCCGGCCAATAGCGAGAACACGGCTCCGCGCCAGCCGAACCAGGCGCCCGCGAGCAAGACGAGCTTGGCATCGCCGAGCCCCATACCCGGCATTCCGCGCAGCCGGGCATAGATGAGATCGAACGGCAGCCAGACGATCAAAAATCCGACCAACGCGCCGAGCAACGCCTCGCGCCAATTGACCTCGCTCCGGACAGGCAAGCTGATGAGCCCGAGCACCGCGCCGCCCAGGGTGATCTCGTCCGGTAGATACATGTGCTCGAGATCGATGAAGGCGGCGGCCAGCAAGCCGAGCCCGAGCGCAAGGTGAGCCAAGAAATCCAGCAGCGCGTGCCACCAGGCGGTGCTGGCCGGGAGCTCGAGCACGACCACGCGCAATATCGCCCAGGCCATCAAGCCGCCACACGCCTCCACCAACGGATAGCGCGCCGAGATACGCGCCTTGCAGCAACGGGCGCGGCCGCCGAGCAGCAGCCAACTCAGTACGGGCAAATTGTCGAATGCTCGGATCTTGGCGCCGCACGCGGGACAGCGTGAGCCTGGATGCGCCAGATTTTCGCCCCGTGGCAAGCGATGGATCACGACGTTCAGAAAGCTGCCGAAGATCAGCCCGAGCAGGACGGCATTCACCGCCAAGAAGGCTTCGGGAAAGTCGCCGAGCGTTGCCAAGCGCTCTCGGTCATAGCAGTACTTTGGACATCGCGGTAACTTGCGGCGGATGGCAGACGAAGCCGCGACCTTGTCGCTCGATCGCTATGAACCCGCGGCCAAAGCGCTGGTCGCGGCCGCGCAGGCGCTCGCCGATGAACGCAAGCACGTGCAGGTCGAGCCGCTGCATCTGCTGGCGCGCGTGCTCGGCCGTGATCGCGCGGCGCGCGCGGTGTTCGAGCGCGCGATCTCGAACGTGATCGAGCTCGAAACGGCGGTCGAGCGTTCGCTCGCGGCGCTGCCACGAACGAACGAGTCCGCGTACTTGTCGAGTGCGTTGATCGACCTGCTCGAGCGGGCCGAGCGCGAGGCGCGGCGCGAACGCGAGGACCGGGTCCAGAGCTCACATCTCCTGACGGCGCTGTCGCAGGAGATCCGAGGCGCTGCCGGTGAGTTGTTGAGCGCGTTTGGCGTGCTACCGGGCTCTCTGCGCGACCACCTCTCGGCACTGCGCGCGGTGGACCGTGCGAGTCCGGCGACCGCGTTGTCGGACGGCCGCTACACGCGCTCCATGCTCGAGCCGCCCGCGGAAGAGTGGTCGCCGGTATTGCTGCGCAGCGCGGAGGTGCGTCGTCTGCTCACGATTTTGGAGCGGCATCAGAAGAGCCACGCGCTCTTGGTCGGGGAGGCCGGCGTGGGCAAGCGCGCGGTGATTCGCGCTCTCGCCAAGCGCATCGCGAGCGGGGACGCGCCGACCAGTCTCGCGTCCGTCACGCTCCAGGAGCTCGACACCGGCGCGCTCGTGGCCGGCGCGCGCTTGCGCGGTGAGATCGAGGAGCGCGTGCGCAAGCTCGTCGCTGAGCTCGCGGGGCAAAGCACGATTCTCGTCGTTCCCGGACTCGAGCAGCTGTTCGGTCAGGGGCAGTCGGGCTCGGTGCTGGGCGAATTGCTCAAACCGGCGCTCGCCCGTCGCGATCTGCGCCTGCTCGGCACCACCACGCCCGAGGGCTTGAAGCGGCTCGAGGAGCGCGATCCAGCCCTGCTACGGCTGTTCACGCTGTTGCCAATTTCCGAGCCGAGCGCGGAGGAGGCGACTGAGATCGTGCGAGGCGTCGCCGCGCGCTACGAACGCCACCACGGCATCGAGATCGGCGAGCGCGCGATCTTGCTCAGCGTGCAGCTCGCCAAGCGCTACGTCCAAGATCGCTTTTTGCCGGACAGCGCGCTCGACCTGCTCGACGAGTCTGCGGCTGCCAAGCGCGTCGAGGTGGACGGCCTGTCGCCGGAGTCGGACGCCGTGCTCGGTCGGCTGGAGTCGGTGCGCGCTCAGCTGCACTCGCTCGAGCACACGGATGACCCCTCCAGCAAAGCCGCGCGTGAGCGTTTGAACGGCGAGCTACCGGAGCTCGAGCGTCAAGTCAAAGCCATCCGCGACGGACAAGCTGCGCGTCGCGGCGTGGTCGGCGGCGTGCGGGCGTTGCAGAAGGAGCTCGAGGTAGCGCGCGTCGAACGGACACAGGCGCTGAGCGCCAAAAACTTCGCGCGCGTCGGCGAGCTCGAGCACTCGCAGATACCCGAGCTCGAGGCGCGCCTAGCTAGCGCCGAGGAGGCGGCCAAATCCGAGAAAACGCCGCCGCCGCGCGTGCTGACGGAGCAGGATGTGGCCGGGACGTTGGCTGCCTGGACCGGCATTCCCGTAGCCAAAATGCTCGAGGGTGAGGCGGAGAAGCTGCTCAAAATAGAAGAGCGTCTCGCCCGCCGCGTGGTCGGGCAAGACGACGCGGTCGGCGCGGTCGCGCGCGCGGTGCGCCGGGGTCGCATCGGGCTGCGCGATCCGGGCAAGCCGATCGGCTCGTTCTTATTTTTGGGTCCGAGCGGTGTCGGCAAGACCGAACTGGCCAAGGCGCTGGCCGAATTTCTGTTCGACGACGAGCAAGCGCTCACGCGCCTCGACATGAGCGAGTTCATGGAGCGCCACATGGCGCAACGCCTGATCGGCGCGCCGCCCGGCTACGCGGACAGCGAGCAGGGTGGATTCTTGACGGAGGCAGTGCGGCGGCGTCCCTACTCCGTGCTCTTGTTCGACGAGGTGGAGAAGGCGCACCAAGACGTGTTCAACCTACTCCTACAAGTGCTCGACGACGGGCGCTTGACGGACGGGCGCGGCCGCCTCGCGGATTTTTCGAATACGGTCGTGATTATGACCAGCAATATCGGCTCCGAGCGCATCCTCGAAGCCGAGCCGAAGTTGTTCGAGAGCGAGGAAGGGCGGAGCGCGCTGCGGGATGTCCTGCTCACGCGCTTGCGCGAGTTTTTCCGGCCTGAATTCTTGAATCGCGTCGACGAAACGCTGCTATTTCGCCCGCTCGGCAAGCCGGAGTTGCGGCGCATCGTCGACGTCCAGCTGGCTCACTTGGAGCGCTTACTGCAGGATCGGCGGCTCAAACTCGACCTCGACGAGGCGGCCAAGGCGCGCCTAGTCGAGCTCGGTTACGAGCCGGCGCTCGGGGCTCGCCCGATCAAGCGCGCTATCCTGCGCCATCTGCAAGATCCGCTGGCGCACGCGCTCTTGGCGGATCCGTTCCCGGACGGTTCGACGATCGTCGTCCGCGTTTCGGGCGAACGCTTCAGTTTCGCGAGGTGAGCGAGCGCATCCCGCCGCTCGCTCTTCAGAGCTCCGGGAGCATGCGCCCTGTCCGTCGCCGGAACTCCACGAAGCAAGCATGCCCGAGCCCCGTGCGCTGGACGCATTCGATGAGCTGTCTATCGTAGGGCGTCGTGAGGCACTGTAGCGTGAGATCGTCCAGCCGTTGTTCGGCGATCGGCGTGAGACGCGGATCGCCGCGCTCAGCGCCGAGCACCTTCTCGGCAAAGTGTTGGCATTCGAACGGACCGGGTGCTTTTCGCTCGCAGCTCACCAAAGCAGGTACGCAGAAAAGCGCGAAGAAGAGCAGAGCCCGCCGCGTCACAGCTCAGCCTCTGAGCTCCGCACCGAGCTCGCGCTGAACCGTTTGCAGCATGCGTGCCTGCAACTCGTCGACCTCTTTGTCGGTGAGTGTGCGCGCGTCGGCTCTGGCCGAACGCGCCTGAGGGTCGCGGCAAACTATGCGAAATGTAAGGGATTTTTGACCAGTCGGTAGGGAGCCGCCGCGGAATAAACCGAGCAGCTCCACGGATTCGCACAGCGCGCCGCCCGCGCTGGCAAGCAGCTCGATCACGCTCCCTGCGAGCACGTCGTCCCGCACGACCAGCGAGAGATCGCGCGTGGCGGCGGGCAAGCGCGGACTGGCTGAGAACTGCGGCGTGTTCGGCGGAAGCTTCTCGAGCGTGTCGAGCTCGAGCTCAATCACTTGCGCTGCGCCGCCGAGGTCGAGGGCATCGACCAGATCGGGATGGAGCGGCCCGAACAGGCCGACACGCAAACCGTCTACACGGATTTCGGCGGCGCCACGTGGATGCAAGTGACGCGTATCCTGCATGGCGCCAAGGAAGTGCACGCTCGCGTGCCGGCCAGTGACTCGCTCCACCAACTCGAGCGCGAGTCCCTTCGTGTCGTAGACGTCGAGCTCCGCCGGCTTGAGCGCGAGATATTCGTCACGCGGTCCGGCAAGGATGGCCGAAAATCGGAGCTCCTCGCTGGGCAGTGCCATGACGTCTCCTTCTGCGCGAGGGCGCGCGCCAGCTCGCGTTTCGCGCACGACCGATGAGAAGCAGGAACCGATGCCGAACAGACGCACGCGCGCTTCCCCGTGCCGTCGCGCGCGGCGTAGGGCGTCGCACAGGCCCGGTAGCAGGCTCGTGCGCATCACGCTGCGCTCTTCACCGAGCGGGTTTGCCAGCACGATGCTCGGCTCGGGAGCGAATACGGCTGCCAGATCCGCCCTCGAAACGAAGGCGTAGGTCACCGCCTCCGACAGGCCGAGTTCGACGGCCACGGTCGCGACGGCGCGCTGTAGCTTGCCGGCGCTGCGCGGAGTCTGTGGGGCAATCGCCGGTAGGCGCGCCGGAATTGCGTCGAGACCGCGCACGCGTGCGACCTCTTCGATCAGGTCGACTTCGCGCGTGACGTCCGGTCGGTAGGAGACCGCGCGCAGCACGGCCTGGTCGCTGTGCGCGTCCAACACTGGAAAGCCGAGTCGCTCGAGGATGGCGAGCGCTTCCGTGAACGGCACCGCGACCCCGAGCAAGGCGTCGAGGCGCGCGCCGCGCAGCGTGATTTTCGGGAGCTCGGTTTCGGCTGCGCGCGCGTGAAGCGCGCCGCTCACGACACTGCCGCCGCACAGCTCGGCGATCAGGGATTTTGCGCGCTCGAGCACGGCGGGCACCGCCGCAAAATCGACGCCGCGCTCGAAGCGGTGGCTCGACTCCGTGTGCATGCCGTGACGGCGCGCGGTGCGGCGAACGCCACGCGGCGTGAAGTACGCGCACTCGAGCAACACGCGCTTCGTGCTCGGGCCGATCTCGCTCTGCTGTCCACCCATCACGCCGGCCAGCGCGCTCGGGCCCTGTGCATCGGCGATCACCAGATCGTCGGCGTCGAGCGTGCGGGCGGTGCCGTCGAGGGTCGTGAACGGCTCGCCGGCGATGGCGCGCCGGACGATGATGTGCCCGCCCGCCACGTGATCCAGGTCGAAAGCATGCAGCGGTTGCCCGTATTCCAAGAGCAGCAAGTTGGTCACGTCGACCACGTTGGAGATCGGGCGCACGCCGAGCCGAGTCAGGCGCCAGCGCAACCAGGCGGGCGACTCGGCAACCGTCACGTCGAGCACCGCGCCTGCCGC
>DASXKQ010000230.1:0-2931 GCA_036496745.1 Polyangiaceae bacterium | reverse complement strand
GATCGTAAAGCCGCCAGTCAGCTCGTGCCGAGTGTCGCTGAAGTGCGTTGCCTGCGAGACCAAATCTACGCGGCTCACGCGCCCGCTCTTGGTGGCTTCGCTCGCGCCTGTCACGATATCCGCTTGGTACTGTCCCTGCAGCGTGAGCCAATTCGTCGGCAGCACGGCCACGCCGGCGCTCGGAGTAACGACGAGCAACTTGCTAGTCTTCGACGGCTCGAGGAACATCGCTGAGCCGAGATCGGCCGTCGCGACCTGCGCTCTCGCAGGCGCCGCGCACAAAACACTGGCAGCGAGCGCGCCACCCGCGGCGAGCGCCAGCCTGCTCAAGCGCAGCTTCTCCACGAAACGCCTCAATCGATCACCTGGCAATGATTCAGTTGCATCCGCAGCCACCTCCGCGCACAGCTCCCCCACCGGTCGAGCCCTCTCGGTTCTCGAGCGCGTGATCGAGGGCCTCCTGATCGACCGAGGGCTCGTCGAACTGCATGGTCGGGTCCGCCAAGATCGCGCGTTGTTCCGGACGCACGGTCGCGCAGCCGCTCGAAAATAGCGCGAGCGAGGTGAGCGCTGCGCCGAGCGCTGCTTTCACGACCATCTTGAAGCGTCGCTGGTTTTTCGGGGAGTTCATGCGTGTTCATCCTTCGCGCCGGCGCGCTAAAAATACGTCCCGAGACCGCCCGTGTAGGCTTGCACGTTCTGATACGCGTCTTCCGTGAATAGAACCATGTTCGACACCTCAAGACGCACGAGCACGCGCCAGCGCAGCGAGATCAAGAGCCCGCCGCCGGCGCGCGCTTGAAACCAACTGCGCGACGCGTTGACGTAGTCTTTCGGTTTTTCGCGCATGCCGCCCGCGCCCATCGTCACGAACGGCGCGATCGCCCAATCGGGCGCAAGGTTCAGGGTCCCTCCGATCCCGTACACCACGCGGCGACTGTCGGGCTTCAGCGACAGTCCGATGAAGGGCTCGCAGGCGATCGCTGGCGCGAGCACGAACGCGGGCTTCAGCTCCACATAGCCATCCCGATCATAGATGCCCGCCATCAACGCAAAGCCACCGCGCGCCTCGAGCAACGCGGGCGGAGCAAAGAAGCCTGGCTTCGACGGAGCGTCCGCGGCGCCCTCGCTCACGGCGACCGCTTCGACGGTGTCGCCGAGCACGAACGCGGTCCGGCCATCGGGTAACTCGACTTGCAGCCAGAAGCCGGATGTCTCGCGCGTATCGATCAGAAAAGTGTCCCCGCGATGCGCGCGATAGATCACTCGATGGGAAACACCAGGCCCCGAGCGAAGTTCCGTTTCGGCGACGATCACCCGCGCAAACGCGTCCTCTGCCTCTGCAGCACGTGCTGCAAAAGGAGCTGTCAGTGAGGCCAGAGCCAATGCGTACGGGAGTGGCTTCATTGACTGTAGTGAGAGGCCCACTTCCTAATCGCGTCGGCATCCATGGATCCGATGTCGAAGATCTTGCGAGGGTGAGCTTGATTCGCGGTCGGCCGCTGCAAGAGCGGCGCGACGTTCGGATCGATCTTCATTCGCACCTGCGACGTGCGATAGTTGCCCTCTGCTTCGGGAGGGATCGGTGCCGTCGGCACGTCACCGCCGTTGCACGAATCGGAAACGTGCGGGGTCGGGTAGTTGGTCAAACGATAGGCCGTGGCGTTGAAGTGGCAGCCACCCGCCGGATCGCCTTTCGACGGGTCGCCCGAGCCGCAGCTGTTCGCAAACAGCACGGGCTCGACGTGGCAGTAAAAGTAGCGATCGTCGAAGATCACGTCCGCGACCACGTAGTCCGGGCCTGGATCGACGGTCGAAGGAAATAGCTCGCCGTCGCCACAGGCGGTCAATATCGGGCTCACCCAAACGACGACGCAGAGCAGAAGTGCCGGCAGAGTGCGGACTTTTCGCACGAGTCGCACGCTAACAAAACTCGCACAGCTATGCTGGCTCGATCGCCGAGCCGAGCAGTCGGCCGAGCGCATTGGCTCCGAGATCGTGCGCTCTATACCCACATAAATAACAACCGTCGGTTGGAAAGGCTTGAATACGCGCCGCGGGCCCGGTAACAGTTTGCCCCCTGGCGCGAGCTTGTGGCATAGTATCCTACATCCACTTACTTGACCTCACCTCTGGCACTTCCATGCTGCTGTAACTTCCCCACGTCGGAGACTCCAGAATGAAGCTGAATCCGTGGTACCTGGTCGCCCCAATCCCTGTGGCTTTGTTGGCTGCCAATGGCCCCTTCGGGGCGCAGCTCGCAGTTCTCGGCGTGACGATCGGTATCTTCTTCGGAACCCTAGCCCTGCGGCGCCCGACGCCGGGTGACGCGACCACGACGAACCACTGACCGCACCGGAATCCGTCCCACCGCTCTCTGGGGAGCGCACCAGCGAGGCACCTCGGTTAAAGGGCATCGGCGAGCTTGCCCTCCATGACGTCGAGGCGCTGCGGCTGATTTTGAGCGGGGGCTCGGTAATCGATTGGCACCGCCTGAATCTGGCGAGCCCGGGCGCTGCGCGCCGTTTCCTCGAGAATCACGAGCTCGAACTGACCCGTGACGCTCCGTACATGGAGCACGTCAAACGCGAGTCGATCAGCTTTCTCCGGCGTCACTTTCAGTTCGCAATTCCGAAGCCGGTCGAGCAAGCGAGCATCGTGGACCTGTTGCTCTTGGCCTCGGGCAAAGGCCACCGCCAGCTCTGCGCGTGCACGATCCTCAAGACGCTCCAGATCATCAATCACATGGCTGGCCGCGAGCTTTTGTTTCGCTTGCCAGTGAGCGATCGCGATCTGTTCCACTTGGTGGAAGAAAAGGTCTATCGCATCGTCGGCACGATGTTGAGCGAAGGGTTTCCGATCACCGAGTTCGTCGGCGGTCGCAAGAATCTCGATTCGACCTACAACAAACTATTGTCCAAGCCGGAAGCA
>DASXKQ010000229.1:0-11095 GCA_036496745.1 Polyangiaceae bacterium | reverse complement strand
CGCAGGGACGCCCTTCAACCTCTACTACTCGAGCGGTCGTCAGGTAGGTGGCATGAGGCCCTTGCACGTTCCGATCGTCAGCGGCAGCGTTCCCCCGAATCTCTCGGGCATCGTGCTGGAGATCGACGTTGCCGGGCGCACGTTCAGCACCGCGGACGGCACGCTCCCGCAACTCGCGATTCCCACGGCGGCTCAACTCCCATACTTCTATGACTTCTACTGGGACGGAATGGACGCTTCCGGTCGTTCGCTATTCGGAGCCCAGCCCGTCCACACGCACCTCGGCTACACCTACCCGGGCGTGTATCAGGCCGTTCCAGTATTTGGGGGCGAAGGGACCGGCACTGCGATCACGGCATCCCGCAGCCGCTTTGACGCGACGCTCTGGCAGGATTGGAGCGGTTTCATTGATCGCTGGGATGCTCGCATCAGCGGGCTCGGCGGCTGGGATTTCGATGTGCACCACGCCTATGATCCGGTGAGTGGCGCCATCCACCTGGGCGATGGGGAGGAGATGGCGCTGCCGATTGGGGCGACCACACTCACGACGGTGGCAGGCATACCGGGCAACAGCGTGGCCGCTGCGAGTCAAGGCGCGGAGAACGTGGCGGGCAACACCTCGGCCCTGAGCCTCGACACGCCTGTAAATAGCCACGGTAACGTGCAACCGTCCAATATCGCGGTCGCGCCCGACGGGACGATCTACTTCTCCGACACGGGCAACAATCGGATTCGCAAGGTCGGCACCAACGGGATCATCTCGACGGTTGCCGGAGGCGGCGGAAGCAATACCGATGGCGTACCTGCCACATCAGCTTCGCTCAGTCGTCCTTCAGGGTTGGCGATCGGCCCGGACGCAAAGCTCTATATCGGCGACTCGTTTCACAATCGCATTTGGGTCATGGATCCGACCGTGCCGAATCCGACCATCACGCGGTTTGCAGGCAGCAGCGACGAGACTGCCGGTCACGCGGATGGGCCGGCCACGAGCGGAGGTACGCTGACCAATCCCGCGGGTCTTGCGTTCGGGCCTGATGGTGCTCTGTACATCGCAGATATGGAAATGGGCGTGCGAAAGATCTTGGGAGGGCAGCTAACAACCGTGGTTCCGTTCTGCACGAGCTGGAACGGAAACACCTGCAACAGCACCGCGGCCGGAGCCTCCGGACAAGTTTCGAGCGTCGCGGTCGACCAGCACGGGATCATCTATTTCACTGCTGAGGCAGAACAGAAGGTGTACCGCGTCGACTTAGCGACCAAGGTGCCTACCGTCTACGCAGGATCCAGCTGGACAGTCAATCCAGTGGCCCCATTCGGCGACGGCGGTCCGGCGACCAGCGCCGTTCTGTGGAAGCCGGACTCTCTGGCGTTCGGTCCGGACGGTCTGCTCTATATCTCAGACAGCAACAACAGCGCGATTCGTCGCGTGCGCTCAGACGGCGTGATCGAAACCGTGGCGGGCAACGGCGTGCGTTCGGTTGCTCCCTCGCAGTTCACGACCGATCCACTGATCGTCGACGGCTTGGGTCCGACCCGGACGGCTCTGAACTTCCCGCACGGCGTCGCGGTCGGCCCTGACGGAACGCTCTACATCGCCGACGACGCGAGCCAGCGCATCCGCGCCTCCACCAGCGCGGTCGGTTCGGGCGTAACGAGCGCGTCGAGCGATGGCCTCGAATTCTATATGTTCAATCTGCAAGGCCGCCACCAGCAGACAGTCGACGGGCGCACTGGCGTGCTGAAATATGCCTTCCGATACGACTCGAATGGTTTGCTCATCGGCATCTCCGATCGCGCGCTGACCGACAACCTTCGCCGCGAGACGACGATTCAACGCAATGCTCAAGGCGTGCCTCTCTCCATCACCGCTCCCGACGGGCAGGTGACGACCCTCACCGTACCTAGCGGCGCGTACCTCACGTCGCTCACCAACCCGGACGGCGGCTTCTACTCGTTCGACTATCCAACAGCGGCCGGGCTGCTCGGACACATGTCGGACCCGCTGATCAACGCGCAAGCCGGGACGCCCTTTGCGTTCGCCTATGAACAGCACACGACCCTAGGCCGCTTGCTCACGGATACCGACCCCCTCGGAAATAGCCAATCGCTGGCTTTCAGTAACCTGGCGAGTGGAACCGGCTGGCGTGTCACGCGCAAAGATCAACTTCTGCGCCCGACACTCTACGACACGAACCGGCCGAGCCCGAACACGCTCGTGCGCTCCATTCAGGGGCCAGACTTGCTCACGGAGACGACCTCGATCAACGAGAGCGGTACTCCAACCTTCACCGCGCCGGGCGGTGCCCTGTACAGCGCCGTGCATTCGCTGCCGAACGGATATAGCACTTACTCGCAGACGGACGTATCGGATCCGCTTGCCGGCGCACGTGCGCCTCTCACGTCGAGCGAGCTCGAGGTGATGGGCACGGGCACGGGAGCCCCGATACGAGCGACCACGCATACGCGCGTCGTCACGCGCAGCGACAGCGCTGATCCCACGACGCTGCAGTCGTTCAACGACCAGGTTACGGTAAACAATCGCTCGACCACGCTGAACTATGACGCGCCCACCCGCACGTTCACCTCTCTGTCTCCTGGCGGCAGGAAGGTGACGACAATAATCGACGCGTTCGATCGCACCGTGAGCACTCAGGTGAGCGGGCTCACCAAGACGCAATTCAACTACGACCCGACGACGGGCAAGCTCTCGTCAATCGTCCTCGACGACGGTGTCACCCGACGCGAGACGGACTACTCATACTTCCCCGTGAGTTCCGCCGTGCAGTCCGGGTACATGTCGGGCATTTCCTACCTCCTGAAGGGCGCGGCCCTGGCGGACTCGGCGTCCTACACGCGCGATGCCTTTGGCAGGCCATTGACCGAAGTTCTGGGCGTTACGGAGACGAGCACGCTCGGCTGGGACCGCAACGGCAACCTGAGCAGCGTTCAGCCTCCTGGCGATTCGTCGCACGGGCTCGCGTACGATCTCCTCAACCAGCTCAAGACCTACACCCCTCCCGCGCGCGTTTCTCCGCCTCCAGTCCCGGTTGAGAGCACCGGCTACACCTACACGGCGGATCGCAAGCTCAATACTCGCACCAACCCCGACGGCGTGACGACTACCTGGAACTACGACGCAACCACCGGTCGCCTGTCATCGATCAGCATGCCCTCCGTCCTCGGTACCGGGAATGTTGCGACGAGCTACAGCTACTACGCAAGCGGCCAGAGCGCGCCCGGGCAGATCAAGTCCATCACGGGCCCGTACGGCATTGATCTCGCCTTCGACTACTTCGCTTCACTGCCCAAGAGCACCACGTGGTCCAGCGTCGGGCTGCCGATCGGCTCCGTGCAGTGGGCCTACGACAATGACTTCGCCAAGATCAGCGAACTCTTAACGCCGACTGCCGGCGCGAGCACAGCCATTCAGTTCGGCTACGATGCCGACAAACTCCTCACTTGCGCCGAGATCTCAGCCACAGGGTGCAACACCACAGATGCCGGCGCGATGACCGTCAATCGCGATGCGCAACGAGGCGGCGTCATCACCTCTATCACGCTCGGCAAACTGAAGGAAACCTACGGCTACAACAGCTACGGCGAGCTCGCCTCCAAGACCACGACCTTCGACACGACTCTCACACCCGTCCTTGCCCTCACGTTCGACGACCTCACTGCGCACTCGCGCGATACCCTCGGCCGCATCACGCGCAAGACTGAGTCCCTCCACGGCGCGACCGCGACGAACTATGACTATACGTACAGCGCCCAGGGCCGGCTCACGACCGTCAAGAACAGCCCGACGAACACAATCGAGTCCTACGGCTACGCCGGCACGAACGGCAACCGCACGAGCTCCCTGACCGTCACGAGCCCGAACATCACCTACGACCCGCAGGACCGCCTGACCAAGTACGGCAACTTCACCTACACGTACACCAAGAACGGCGAGCTCAAGACCAAGACCGACACCACGAATTCCCAAGTCACGACCTACACCTACGACGCCCAGGGCAACCTGATCACCGTCGCGCCCCCGAACGCCGCACCGCTCATCACGTACATCACGGACGGCCTCAACCGCCGCGTCGCCAAAAAAGTCGGCACCTCGATCGTCAAGCAGTGGCTCTACCGCGACTCCCTGAAACCCGTCGCCGAGCTCGACGGCACCGGCGCCCTCGTGTCAACCTTCGTCTACGGCTCGAGCCCCAACGTCCCCGACTACATGGTCCGCGGCGGCAGCACCTACCGAATCCTAACCGATCAAGTCGGCTCAGTGCGCATGGTCGTCGATGTCTCGACTGGTGTGAGCAAGTGGGAGGCGACGTATTCGGCGTTCGGAGAGCAGACGATCACGGTGGGCGCTGCTACGCCGGACTTCATGCCGTTTGGGTTTGCGGGTGGTTTGTACGACGTCGATACGAAGCTAACGCGGTTTGGGGCGCGGGATTATGATGCGAGCGTGGGGAGGTGGACGGCGAAGGATCCGACACGATTTAGCGATGGCCCCAGTCTTTATTCCTACGCGCACAATGACCCGGTCAACATGCGGGACAGAACGGGAAGAAACGCTTGCTCAATTACGGCGGGCGTAGGTGGAACTATGGTGTGTGCCTTGGTTTGTCTGGAGACTGGGCCTGCTTGTGGCGTTGTCTGCAGCCTGGTTAGCGTAGCCGCTGGCGAACTCTGTCCCCCTGATCCGGATACCACTCCTCGGAAGAAACCCGATCCTCCTCCCTGTGATTCTTCGTCTAGCTGTTGTAACACGCTGGATAACTATCCGCCGCCACCCGACGATAGAGATCCCGCGTCGGATCCGCCCACTTCTGGATACGCGATGTGAGCTGCGCTCATTCGGTGAGTCAACTTGAGAAGCCAAATGTTGGAGCGGTGGCGAGTCCAGACAATCATGCGTGGCGTCAGCAAGGTACTGATGGGCCTCGGACACGCTCTTGCCGCGCCGATCGGTATGATCTTTATCAGCGACCTGTTGCGGAATCCGAGCGGGATGGGCGCGGTGGAGCGTTGGGCGGGCTGTGCCGTTACATTCGGTGCGGTGAGTAGCCATGTGGTTTGGTTGAGCAGATGGCTGCGGGAGCGTGTCAATGACAACAGTGCGTAGGCCGTCGCGAGTTCAACAGGTCGGTCAGCGTGTGATTTGAGGGGAGACGGGAGGCAAGCAAGCCCTACGGCACGTTCCACGCCCAGTGCAGGCGGGCGAGCCCGGACGTGCTCGTGACGGTCAGGCTCATCGAGCTCGTGTTCAAGGTGGTCATGGAGTAGCTGTCGGCGGTGCGCAGGCCGGGCCAGTAGCAGCTGCCCATGGTTTGGTCGTGCATCACGTTGGATACGGCGCTCACGTACGCGCGATAGGCGTCGCCGTCGCTCGTGTCGGCGTAGTTGGTGCCGGTGGTCATCGGCGCTCCCCACTCGCCGACGATCGTTCGTGAAGCGTAGGAGCCGAGGGCTGCTGTCATGGACGATTGCCACTGCGCTTTCGTGGTCCACGTCGTGTGCCAGAAGCCGTAAATGTGCAGCTCCAGGAGGCACCCGGCGAAGCGCGCGTCGCTCCCGACCGGAACGACGTTGTCGTCGTAGCCGGTGCCGGAGACGATCACGCGATTCTTCGGCAACGCCGGGAAGCTCGCCAGCCACGCTGCGGCAGTGTCGTTCCAGGAGGCCGCGTAACCATAGGGCTCGTTGTGAATATCGAAATAGACGAGCGCGTTGTTTCCGTAAGCGGAGACGACCGTTTGCCACATGCTCTGAAAGGCGTTCGCATCATCGGGTTTGCCGTTTTGCCACGCCCAGTAGGCGACGATGACCTTCATGCCCTTGCTGGTCGCGACGTCGATCACGGCCTTGTAGGCGTTCCACCACGCGCCGGAAACGGTGGGTTCGTTGATCGGGATCCGCACGGCGTTCGCGCCCAACTTGGTCTGGAATTCGGAGAGCACGGCGCTCGCCTTGCTCTGGACGGTCGCGTACGTATCGGAGCTCGACGAGAGCCCCGAGAGCTGGAGATTGCCGTTCACGTAGTTGTCGCGCTGGTCGGCCCAGTTCACGCCGTGAAAAGTCGCCGGCCCTTGTCCGCCGCTCGTTCCACCGCCGCCAGCTCCGCTGCCGCTCGTTCCGCCGCCTCCGATTCCACCGCCACCCATTCCGCCGCCGCTCGCGCCACCACTGCCCGCGGCTCCTCCGCTGCCCGCACTGCCGCCCGCGCCGCCTCCAACTCCGCCGCTGCTCGTCCCCGAGGCTCCCGTGCTCCCGCCCGCGCCGGCAGCTCCCCCCGCTCCGGCGTTGTTCGATCCGCCGTCGTTGCCGCTCGCCCCAGCTCCGCCAGCCGCGCCGCCGCTCTGGCCGCTCTGGCCGCCGCCGCTCGCGCCGCCGGTCTCCGCCCCGTTCGAGCCCGCTGCCGAACCGCCCACCCCGTTGCCGCCGGTCCCTGCGACGCTCACACTGCTACCCGCAACTCCGCTCGTCCCAGCGTCGCCGCTCGTCCCAGCGTCGCCGCTCGACGCTCCGGAGCTCGAACCGGCCCTGCTCGCAGAGCCATCGCTCCCACGTGACCCGCCCGCGCACCCTGCCGTCGCGTAACAGAGCGGAATCGCCGTCAACAGCCACCGACCTACGAGTTCGAAGCGCAATGGGTCGTTCTCCTCATTTGGGCAAGGGGACCTGTTCACGCTACCTTGTCGGCTACCATTCATAAGCTCAGTTGTAGAGGCACGTGGCGCCGAGCGCAGCACGTGCGCACAGTCGGTCGCGGAGGCGCAACTAGCGGCGCGATGACGTTGCCGTCAGGGCCCCCGCGTCCGGCGCAGCCGGCGCTTGGGGTGCCCCGGGCGCGCGGAGCTTGCGAGCACGCCGGAACGTGTAGCGACGCTGAGTGGCGGGGCAGCCTATTCCGGCGGATCATCCCCAAACAACGCACCGACCACGGGCTCGATCGCCTGAAACGGCTCCGCGCGCACGAGTTCGCTGCGCTCCGCGCGCAATAGCGTGACGTAGCCGTCTTCGCTCCAGCGCATGACGGTGAGCGTCGAGTCGCGCGGATCGAGGAGCCAGTAGTGCGGGATGTGCGCTTGGTGGTAGAGGCGGAGTTTGGTGACGGTGTCGTCGTTTGCGTTGCTGGCAGAGACGATTTCGCACGTCCAGTCGGGCCGGAGTTTGACGGGAGTGCCGGTCGGTCTTTCGGGGCAACGATCGCGGCGCCAGCCGAGGACGTCCGGGCGGACGACGTCGCCGGTCTCGAGCAGGACCTCCACTTCCGTGGCGATCCACCAGCCACCCGGGCTGCCACTGCCGGACTTGCGCTGGAAGGACGGCTGAACCGCGCCAACGACTCCGGCTTGTGCGTGGCCGTGTTCGCCGCTGGGCGCGGTTTTTTGAATCAGTTCGCCCCCGATGAACTCGTGGAAGCGCTCGGCTTCCGGGATGGCCCAGAAGTTTTCGAGCGTGGTTCCTGAACGGGCCGAGTGGCTCATGCGGTCCTTGGAATGCTAGCGCCTCCGACCGTCAACAGCCAGACGTGAATCATGCTTGCTCCCTGCTTGCGCGCCGCTCATCCGTCGAGCGCAACCGACCGGTACGTCGGTCCTCGTGGTCTAGCGCAGGCACCCGAGCACGTGTCGCCCGTCCACGACGGAAACAGGCGATCGAGCGCCGCGCGCGGAATGCCCGGTCGCGTTCAGAAAGAGTGCATGGTGCGTGCGAACTTTGGCGCGGGCGAACGGCTCGGGGACGCCCTTGGCGAGTAGGGCTTGCGACAATCGCGCTATTTCTAGCGGGGAAAAGGGTCGATTAGACCATTTCACTTCACCGAGGAGCAGATGCTTGCCATCGCTGGAGCGGGCCACGATGTCCCACTCGGGACCGCGGCCAGTCCAGAAGCGCGCTGCTGGCTCCCAGGAAAACTCGGAGAGCGCGTGCTGAATCTCGCTCAGCCGCACAACGGCGCGCCGCGACAGTTCCTCCCAGCTCGCGGCAACGAGATGATCGCAATGCTTGAGCCAGAGTTTTCTGCGGGCGCTCCGAGGCGCCTGTAAGAGAAAGCTCCGGTGCGGAGCGACGAGGCGAAACCACAGGCGGAAGAACGGGTCGGCGATGCGATACAGGCTGCGCTTGCTGGATTTTTCCGATTCCCCGAATGGATATTCTTTGTAGACGAGATCCATCTCGATCAAACGTGAAAGTGGGCGTGAAAGCGAGGTTGCGGGCTGACCCACGCGCGCCCCTATCTCCGACAGGCGGTGCGCGCCTTGGCCGATCGCGTCGAGTAACGGTCTGAGCGCAATGGCGTGCGGGGTTTCCTCCAGGAGCAACCGATCCGGCTCCGTGTGCAAGGTGCCCAGCGGATCGAGCACGAGTTGATCGACGCATTCGTCGACCGACTCGGCGACCTCGGCTGCGAGCTCCCAGTACCTTGGAATGCCGCCCCAAGCCGCGTAGTGCCGGAGAGTCTGCGTGACGGATGAGGCGCCGAGCGCCTGGCCAAGATACCCCGCCGGAAGCGGGCCGAGACGCAGCACCTCCTTGGCGCGGCCGTAGAGGGGCGCCGCCGCGCCCAAGACGAGGCCCTGCATCATGCGCTGGCTGGAACCCGCGATCACGACGACCAGCCGCGCGTCCTTGGCCTCGTGATCCAACCAATGTTGCAGAGTACTAGGCAGCTCCGGACTCGAGTTGACTAGATAGGGCAGCTCGTCGATGACGATCGGACCACGGAAGCGGATCGCCTTGGCATCCTGGGCGAGCCGAGCGAGGAGAGAACGCCAATCTCGGTACTCGACGGCGGCAAAATCCGGCAACCGTTGCTCGAGCGCCTGCGCGAAGAAACGGCGCTGGATCGCCGCCGCGGATTCATCGACCACGACGTAGCAACCGTCGGTGTCACGCACCCACTCGGCAAGCAGGCGTGTCTTGCCCACGCGACGACGGCCCCACACGACGGCCAGCCCGCCGTCGGGAGCGTTCCGCAACCGCTCGAGGCGGTCATGCTCTTGGCGACGGTCGAGGAATTTCATATGCACTACAACATTATGCTTGCTAACATAATGTTGCAAGCCCTTTACCCGTCGAGCGCAAACGACCCATATGTCGGCCGTCCTGCGCGCTCGTAAGTCGCAATGATCACGCCGGTGCTCGTGACGCGTGTGCTCGTTTGTTTGAGCGCGGTCGGCACGGCGCTGGCGAAGAGGCGCTTGCCGGTGCCGAGCGTGAGCGGATAAACGAGCAGGTTGTATTCATCGACGAGGTCGTGCTCAATCAGAGTTTGGGCCAGGCCGTGGCTGCCGTGCACTTGGAGTTCGCGTTCGTAGCGGCTCTTGAGCGCCGCTATCTCATCGACGACGTTGCGCACGAGCTCTGATTTGTGCCAGCTGACCTGCTCCAGCGATTTCGACGCGACGTGCTTCGGCAAGGCGTTCAGGCGCGCGGCGATCGGGTCGGCTGGGTCGGTCACGCGCGGCCAATGCGCGGCGAAGATCTGATAGGTGCCGCGGCCGAGCAGGAAGGCGTCCGCGCGGTCGAATACTTCCGTCATGAACTGGCCCATGTCGGGGTCGGCGTAGGGCACGAGCCAGCCACCGTGCTTGAAGCCGCCGCTCGGGTCTTCGCTGGGGCCACCGGGGGCTTGCATGACGCCGTCGAGAGTCAGAAAGGTGGTGATCGTGAGTTTAGCCATGAATTTGCTCCTTTAGCCGAGCGCTGGCTCGGGGTTCAATCAAGCGACGAACGGCGGGGGAGCAGATCGACAGAGGGGCGCGTTTTTTTTGCCGCTGGTAACGACGAGCCTCGTCCTGGCCGAGGGCCACGCCTGGTCTCTGAAGAGATACGATCGGAGTCGCGCGCTCGTCTTCCTCGCCATGATCGAGGATATGCGTTTTCTGAAGACGCTGGCGGTCGGCGCTGCGGAGATTCACGCGGCTTCGACGCTCATGCGAAAGTTCTCGGACCAGGATTTGACGCTGGCAGACGCCGTGGGCCTCGCCGTCATGCGCGATCGTCGGCAGCGAATTTGCTGGTCGACCGATCGTCATCTGGGCCTGACGGGCGTTCCGTTGGCGATTCACGGGGTGTAAACGAGCCAGCGGGCCAATGCGCCGCTTGGTGTAAGTCCTCGACAACCGGGCGCGTTTCCTCAGCCAAGAGGTCACGCCCATGAGGTCTTCTGCGTTTGCGAGCTGTGCATTGGTGTTGTTTTGGAGTGCGCTCGGCGCGGCGGAGGCGGGCTTTGCGATGCCGCCGGATCAAGATCGGTTGCCGCCTCCACGCTACGGCGAGCCGCCCGATTCGCTGCCGCCTCCTCGCTATTGGCAGCCGCCGGAGTCGGCGCTGCGCTTGAGCATCGGGCCCGCGCTGCGCGCGACGAGCGAGCGCGCGGACGGCGGATTCGGCGCGGCGCTCGATATCGGGGCGCATGCGGCGGGCGCGCGGCTCGCGGGTAGCTGGCTGCGAGTCGGGAGCGATCGCGGGCTCTCGCAATACGACGCGGAGCTTTGGATCGACTTCGGCGCGGAGCAGCGTCTGCATCCGATCTTGGCCGCGGGCGCGGGCGTCGCGCGACTCGAGCACATGGAGGTCAACGGTCTGCGCGCGTCGGCGATGGGCATCGGCACGCTGCGCGGCACGCTCGAATACGAGTTGCCGATTCAGGAAGCCAATGCGCGGGCTGGGCTCGACCTCGAGGGCGCGCTGCCCGCGATCCGCGGTCGTGACGCGCCGGAGGTCAGTGGTTGGCTCTTGCTGATGGCGCGCGTCGGTGTGGGGTTTTAGCCAGGAGTTTCGAGCGGAAGCGGCACATACGTTGGGCTGCGCGAAAATATTCCCAATTGTCGGACGTTTAACGGCGCGCTCGACGCCGGCATGCGCACTGTGAAGGAGTCATCGTCCATGAACAGCAAGCGCAAACTCGGTCTCGGAATTTTGGTTGCTCTCTCGCTCGGAGCGGCCGTCGCCGTGGCGGCACCCGCCGCGGAGCGTCAATGCGACGGCAAGCAAGCCGCCGGCGAGCACGGCAAGCGCGGTGAAGAGCGCTTCAAGCAAGCCGACAAGAACGGCGACGGTTTTCTCACCCAGGCGGAAGTGGGCGACG
>DASXKQ010000228.1:0-2536 GCA_036496745.1 Polyangiaceae bacterium | reverse complement strand
GGGCAACGTGCTGCTCACGTGGGACGGCCAGGTAAAGCTCGCCGACTTCGGCATCGCCAAGGCTCGCTCGATGCGCGATCCGGCGGAGGAGCGCCGGATGACGATCGGCAAGAAGCACTACATGAGCCCGCAGCAGATCGTCGGCGAGAACGTCGACTGGCGGACGGACGTCTTCTCGACCGGCGTCGTGCTGTTCGAGCTGCTCGCGCTCCAGCAGCTCTTCCGCGAGCACGAGACCGAGGCGGCGCTCGACGAGGTGGTCATCGCGCCGTCGCCCGACCTGCGCGGCCTGCTGCCCGACCTGGACCAGAGCATCACCGGGCTGCTCTCGCTCGCGATCGCGAAGGATCCGATGTTGCGGCCGAACGCGGCGATGTTCGGGATGTCACTCGACGAGTGGTGCGCGAAGCAGAAGGCGCCAGGCTCACCCGAACGGCTGCAGGGGCACCTCGCGAAGCAGTTCCCGGCGAGCTACCGCCCGCCTAGCACCACTCCGCGGCGGGAGATCCCGCCGGCCGACAAGAGCAAGAGCGTATGGTCAGGATTGTTCGGGAGCTGAGCTGAGAGCTCTGGGCTTTACGGCATAACTCTCAGACGGGAACTGTCAGACAACAGCAACTGTCAGAAGAACTGCAGTTTCTGAGAGTTGTAGTTGTCTTGTATCTAGAAATCAGTCCTCGGCCAGTGCAAGTTCGAGGCGGCGGCAGCTCGAAGTTGTCTTGGGCCAGGTGAGCCCGTCTGTCAGCGTGAGCGCCGCTGACCTCGTCTCTTCGAGCCCGAACGGTTGCCGGAGCCGGCGCACAGCCGAGCTCGCATCTTGCAAGACCGGGCCCCGACGAGGCCACCCGACTTTGGCGCGGAGTGGGACCATGGCGGAGCGTGCGGCGGTGAATGTGGGCGTCGATGTGAGTCAGGCGGAGCTCGTCGTGGCCGTGGATGGGACGGCAGGCACGTGGACGGCGGCGAACGATGCCGCGGGCCACGAGGCGTTGCTCGCGCGGCTCCGGCCGCTGCAACCGACGCGCGTTGTAGTCGAAGCCACCGGCGGGTACGAGCGCGCGGTGGTCGCCGCGCTGGGTGGGGCGCAGCTCCCGGTGATCGTGGTCAATGCGCGGCACGTCCGCGATTTTGCGCGCGCGACGGGGCAACTGGCGAAGACTGATGCGCTCGACGCGCACGTGATCGCGCGCTTCGCGGCGCGCGTCGAACCCCCGGTGCGGCCCCTCCCGGATGCCGCGCTCGCGGCGCTCGACGCGCTGATGCTCCGGCGGCGCCAGCTGGTCGAGATGCTCGTCATGGAGCGCATCCGGCTGCCGCAAGCGACGGGGAAACCGCGCGCGGCCGCGCGCCAGTCGCTGCAGAAGCACGTGCGGTACCTGGAGCGGGAACTGGCCCTGACGGACACGGACTTGGGCGCGCTGATCGAAGCGAGTCCCCTGTGGCGCGTGCAGGACGATCTGCTCCAGAGCGTGCCGGGCGTGGGGCCGACGACGGCGCGGACGCTGCTCGCGGAACTGCCCGAGCTGGGGCAGCTATCGCGGCACGCGATCGCGAAGCTCGCGGGGGTCGCCCCGCTCAATGCGGACAGCGGCAAGTGGCGCGGGACGCGGCGCATCCGCGGCGGGCGGGCCGTCGTCCGCTCCGCCTTGTACATGGCCGCGCTCGTCGCCACGCGCCACAATCCGCCCATCCGCGCGTTCTACGCTCGGCTCCTCGCGCAGGGCAAGGCCAAGAAGGTCGCGCTCGTCGCGTGCGCTCGGAAACTGCTCACGCTCCTCAATCACCTGCTGGCGACCGGTCAACGCTGGCAGCTCCCTGCCACCTACTCTCTCGCGGTGACGCCCGCTTGACATGAAGAACTCAAGACGGTTGCTGACAGTTGCCGTTGTCTGATGGGTGCCGTCTCACAGTTATGCCGTTGAAGACTATATTGAAGAATGGGTCTTGCTGATGATCCTCGTTTGCTCGGCAGGACTGTGAAGCGGATCGCGTTCAGTGCGCCCGCAATCGCGAGCCGGGTTCACGAGCTCGGTGAGCAGATCACCGCCGCGTACCCGGATGGCGACCTGCTGGTGCTCGGATTGTTGAAGGGGAGCTTCGTCTTTTTGGCAGACCTCGTTCGGCAGATTCGGCGGCCTCTCCAGGTGGATTTCCTGGTTGCGTCGAGCTACGGCGATGGTACGGCGTCGTCCGGGACAGTCAATCTGGTGTACGATCCTGGGACGACACTTGCAGGGAAGCACATCCTCATGGTGGAGGACATCGTCGACTCCGGGCGAACGCTTAACCGCCTGGTGGATGTCTTACACACGAGGGGGGCGAGGTCGATCGAGATCTGCGCGCTGCTTCACAAGCACATTGCGAAAGAGCTGCGCCACCCGACGCGCTTTGTCGGCTTCGATGCACCGAACGAATTCCTGGTGGGATATGGCCTGGACCATGCAGAGGACTTCAGGCACCTGCCATATGTTGCAAGCCTTGAGTAGATCAGCCATTACGACTCGATTCGCAGCCTAGCTGCATTTGCCCATGTCCA
>DASXKQ010000227.1:0-19162 GCA_036496745.1 Polyangiaceae bacterium | reverse complement strand
TGCGATCGATTTCCTTGCTCGAGCAGCGCGATGACGTCGCGCGTGAACGCGGTCTGCTGTTCGGCGCCGAGCGCACCAAAGGCCTTGTTCATTGGACCGTAGTAGGATCGAAACACCTCGAGCCAGTGCAGCGGCGAGCGGTAGCGGAAATCGAACTCGCGCTTGGTCGCGTGAATCTTGCGCGCGTTCGCGCCGAACAACTCTGCCAGCCGCTCGCTCGTTCCCCACAGCGCGGGCGACTTCAGGCCCGCGGCCGGCGGCAGATACTCGCCGATCGTCTTGAACAGCTGACCGATGAAGCCCTCCGGTGTCCAATTCGCGAGGCCGATCTTGCCGCCGGGCTTGCACACGCGAGCGAGCTCGCGCGCCGCTTGTTCTTGATCCGGCGTGAACATGACTCCAAAACTGGACGTCACGACGTCGAAGGACGCATCGGCAAAAGGCAGCTTCTCCGCGTCGGCTTCTTGAAACTTGATGCGATGACCTTCGGCGTTGGCGCGCACCGCACCGGCTTCGAGCAGGGACTTCACGTAGTCGGTCGAGGTCACGTCGCACCAGCGCCGCGCCGCCGCCAACGTGGTGTTGCCGTTGCCGGCTGCCACGTCGAGGACGCTCGAGCCCGCGCGCAGATCCAGCGCCTCGCATAGGGTTTCGCCCACGATTTGCAAGGTGGTGCCGACCACCGCGTAGTCACCCGCCGACCAAGCCGCGTGCTGCCGCGCCTTGATGGCGGCTAAATCGATATCTGGTGCCATTGGTTTTCCTCCGTTTACGACCGAGCTCGGCCGTGTCGGCATCTTGACCGCGAGCGAGACGATCGCGCATGGGGCCAGCGTCCCGATTGCGGGCATCTGGCGTCGGAATCTGCGAACCCGACCGGGACCGTGGTCCCGAGGCTAGCGCCGCGGCTCGAGTGCCAGGCCCGCCTCGCGCGCTCGCACGATGGCCTGCGCGCGACTCTCCACGCCGAGCTTGTCGAAGACACTCGTAATGTGATTGCGCACCGTCTTCTCGGACAGCTCGAGGTGCGCGGCGATTTGCGCGTTGTCGTCGCCGCGCGCGATGTGCTCCAGGATCTCGCGCTCTCGCCGCGTCAGCTCGGGAAACGACGCGGCGCAAGGCCCGCCGATGAACGCTTCCATCTCCTCGATCACGCGTTCGAACGATGGCTCGCCGGGCGTTGGGACGTGGCTGCGCGTCTCCAGCGGAACGAGTTTCGCCCCGGGGATCGAGGACGCTATGGATAGGCCTTCGTCGAAGGGCGCGCACATGTCGCCACGCGTGTGCAACACGAGCGTCGGGCTCGACACTCTCGCCAAGTACGACGAAGCATCGATGTCGGAGAATGTCGAGAACATGTGGGCCGCGTGCGTCGGTGCGCAGGACGAGCGCTGCAGGTCGTTGAACGACCGGATCTGATCCGGCGTCGCATTCGGAAAGATCAGGTTGGTGAACAACTGACGGAACGCGGGGTTGTCCTGACCCCACCCGACCTCCATCAACTTGGCCTGCGCGTGAATGCTATCGACCTCCGCGAGGCTCGGATTGCGTCGCAGCGCGCCGCGGGCAAAAGCTCCGAGCAGCACGAGTTGACTCACGCGTTCGGGATGACGAGCCGCGTAGGCGATCGAAACGGCGCCGCCCTGCGAGATACCGAGCAACGCGAAGCGATCGAGCTTGGCGGCGTCGACCACGGCCTCCAGATCAGCCACCAACACGTCCAGCGACGCGTCGGTCGACTCGCGGTCCGACAGACCGCAGCCGCGCGAGTCATAGCGATGAAAGCGATAGCGCGCCCCGAACGCGTCGAACCAAGGACGCCATACCGGCGTTTTCCAATCGAAGTCGATGTTGGTCAACCAGTGAGCCGCGCGCACGAGCGGCGGACCTCGGCCGTGAACCGCATACGCGATTCGCGTGCCGTCCGCGGAGCGCGTGAACCGGGTCTCCTGAGCTAACGGTTGCACGAATCGTCAGCAATAGGCCGCGTCCTCGGCGTTGGCAATCAAGCGAGCCCCAGTTGGCGCTTTCGCCGCCGGTCGCCGGCGCTCGCCGGCGGCGCGACACGCTTTAGAAGGCGGTTCGTCGCCCGGCACGCGGGCTGCAATCGTTCCCTTCGTTCGTCCAAACAAGCGAGCACTCGGAGCATCGATCATGACTGAAGACAAGAAGACACTGAAACAAGAAGCCCTGCGCAGCGTCGTGCAAAGCCTCGAAAAGACCTATGGCCAGGGCACCATCATGCAGCTCGGCAACACGGCGCCCGAGCCGATTGCCGCGATCGCATCTGGCTCGCTCGCGCTCGACGAAGCGCTCGGCGTGGGCGGTTATCCCCGCGGCCGCGTGATCGAGGTGTTCGGCCCCGAGTCGAGCGGCAAGACCACGCTCACGCTGCACGCCATCGCCGAAGTGCAGGCCTGTGGCGGCATCGCCGCTTTCATCGACGCGGAGCACGCGTTCGATCTGCGCTACGCGCGCGGCATCGGTCTCGACCCGAAGCGGCTGCTCGTGTCCCAGCCCGATTGCGGCGAGCAAGGGCTCGAAATCGCGGAGGCGCTGACGCGCTCCGGCGCGGTAGATTTGGTCGTGATCGACTCGGTGGCCGCGCTCGTGCCCAAGGCCGAAATCGAGGGCGATATGGGCGACTCGCACATGGGTTTGCAAGCGCGCCTGATGAGCCAGGCTCTGCGCAAGCTGACCGCGATCGCCAACAAAACCAACACGACCCTGATCTTCATCAATCAGCTCAGGCAAAAGATCGGCGTCGTGTTCGGCAACCCGGAAACGACGACCGGCGGCAACGCGCTCAAGTTCTACGCCAGCGTGCGGCTCGACGTGCGGCGCATCGGCAAGGTCACGCTGGGCGAGGTGGTCGTGGGCAATCGCACGCGCGTCAAGGTCGTCAAGAACAAGTGCGCGCCGCCCTTCACGGAAGCTGAATTCGACATTCGCTGGGGCACGGGCATCGACGGCGGAGCCGATCTGATCGAGACCGCCGCGGCCTGCGGCGCGCTGGAGAAGAACGGCTCGCACTACCTGTTTTCCGGCAAGAGCATCGGCCAAGGTCGCGACAAGGCGCGCGACACGGTGCTCACCGATCCCTCGCTGTTCAAGGCCGTGCGCAAGGCCGCGTTCGACGCGCTGCCATCGCAAGCACACCGCGTAAAGAAGGCGGCGTAGCGCGGCCGCGCTGACGGGCGTGAGCATGCTATGCTTACCGAAATGTTGGATCCCAGCGTGCTCGCGCCCGAGAAGCCACGCCGCCTCAAGCGCTCGGAGTATGAGCGCCTGGTCGAGCTCGGCATGTTCGAGGACGAGCGCGTGGAGCTCCTGTACGGGACCATCGTCGAGATGAGCCCCGCGTATCCCGAACACGCGGGACCCATCACCCAGCTCAACATGCTGCTCGTGCCGGCGCTGGTCGGCCGCGCGGCAGTGCGCGTACAACTCTCACTGCTCGCCGAAGAAGAGTCGGTGCCGGAGCCGGATCTCGCGATCGTACCGCTCAAGAGCTACCAACACGAACACCCCGCCGGCGCGCTGCTCGTGATCGAGGTAGCGTCGTCCTCTCTGCGTAAGGATCGCATCGTCAAGGCGCCGCTCTACGCCGCTTCGGGCGTGGCCGAGTATTGGATCGTCAACGTGCGCGATCGGCGGATCGAGGTGCTAGCGGACTCGGACGGCGCGCGCTATCAAACCGAGCAAAGCTACGGCATCGCTGAAAAGCTCGCGCCGCGCGCTTTTCCCGACGTGACGCTGAACGTCGCGGACGTGTTCGCGTAGACGCGCGGGGCGTCGAGGCCGTCATCACTCGCGCAGCTGCGCTGGTCGCCTACTCGTCGAGTTCCTCTCGAGGACGCGGGAGCGCGCCAGCTCGATACGCAAATTGGATGGCTTCTTCCAACCACGCGAGCCGCTCGGCGGGCGTCGCACTGAGCCCGAGCGTCTGCTTGCGCTCGCGATTGGCAGCCCAATCTGCGTCCCATGAGCCCTGCTCGACTTTGCCTGTCTCCGTCATGGGCTTTGCTTGCGACGCGCGAGGATCTTGCGCAAGGCTTCTATATCTTGGCGATCCTCGTCTCGACCGGCAAGTGATTTGAGGTGTATCAGATCGGGGATCGAGGCGATGCGTACGGAAAGCGAAGACAGCGCGACCAATTCGCTGCGCGCCCACAGCTCTTCGAACGAGATCGGCGACTCCACGAAGACCTCGACCTCGCGCAGCGGTTGCGCGGGATCCCACAGGGAGAACACGCGCATGCCTTTGTCCTCGATCCACGCTCGCCGAGTCGCGTGATCGGCGAAGCTCTCCGCGGTCACGGGCGCGCGCGGCCGAAGCCCGATGCTGGACAGGGCGGTCATTGCCTTGAGCGCTTCTGCCGGCTCGAGATCGACGATCAGGTCGACGTCCGCCGTCAGGCGCGCAAAGCCGTGCAGAACTGTCGCGACCCCGCCCACCACCACGTACCGGACGTCATGGGCATTCAACGCCTCGAAGATGGGCTCGAATAGGGACACGCATCAAACTATACACCTCCCCGGACTTCTGGCGGCAGCGCGTCAGGCCCGTGCGTCGGCTCTAGTCAACGCACGCCCGCCCGAGTAAGCATGACGAGGTCGATGGCGTCTCTGAGCGCGAGCATAGTCAACCAGCACGTCGCGTCCGTCCACGACGTGGAGGAGGCGCTCGCGCGGCAAGCCATCCACGGTGGCGACCTCGTCACGAACCTGCTCGAGATCGCCAACGTAAACGAAGAGAAGCTCGCCCTCGTCCTGGCTCAGGCGTACGACCTCGAGCCTGCACCGATCGGTGAGCTGCCCAAGGCGCCCGAGTCCGTGCGGCGGCTCGTGCCCGTGGATCTCGCTAGCCGTTTTGCACTGTATCCCCTGGAAGAGCGCGCCGGCACGCTGCTGCTCGCCGTAGCCGAGCCGCTGCCCGCGGAGGTGGAAAACGATCTGTCGTTTTCTTTGGGGGCTACGCTCGTGCAGCGGCTCGCCTTGCTCGTCCGCGTGCGCGAAGCGATCGCGCGCGACTACACGATCCCCCTCGATCGTCGCTCGCTGCGCGTGCTGGCGAAGCTCGCCGGCCGACCCGATCCCAGCCCGAGCTCGCTGCCGAGCCGAGCGCGTGGCGCGGACGGCTCGCTGCGCCCGCTCACGGTCAATCCCGGTGAGCCGCGCACGCTCAATACGCCCAAGGACGTCAGCATCCGTTCACTTGCACCGCAGGTCCCGCGCGCGCCAGCGCTGCCCGATCTGTCCGGTCTACGGCGTGAACCGAGCGCGACGCGCCCGCGCCGGCTCGGCCCGTACACGGCTACCGCAGCCGAAAAGCATCTGCTCGAGTCGTCGAGCCGCGACGATGTATTGCGCGCCTTCTTCGACTTTGCGTCCCAATACTTCGAATACGCAGCGTTGTTCGCGGTCCAGGGAGATTTGGCAGAGGGCCGCGACGCGCATGGTTCGGGCGCCGCGCGAGCGCGCGTGGTCGGCATCGGCGTGCCGCTCGATCTACCGAGCGCGCTCTCGCGCGTGCGTGATTCCGCCAACTACGAGATCACGCGTCTCGGCAGCGGCGGGCTCGACGGCGCATTGGCCAAAGATCTCGAGCGCCGCGCAGGACGCGCCGTGCTGCTCTTGCCGATCCGCGTGCGCGGCAGAGTCGTGCTCATCCTGTACGGAGATCACGGCGACCAGGACGTCGAGCTCAGCGCCGTGGGTGAGGTCATCTCGTTCGCTCCGTTCGTCACGTCTGCGATCGAGCGCTTGATCGTCAAGCGCAAGCTCGGGGACAAGGCCGACGCGACGACCAGCTTGCCGGTGCGACGCCCGCGTGAGCGTTCGGGGCAACCCATCCCAGGCGTCGGCGAACGAACCGCTGCGCTGGCCGGCGTGATCGAAGCCAAGCGCATCGACAGCGCGGACGCGCCAGCGACGACGCGCGCAGTCCCTGTGCCGCGCGGCTCGCAAAATCCGGCGCCGGCAGCGCCGACCGCGAGCACGCCGCCCAGCGGTAGGCCGGCCGCGCCAGCCATGCGCACCTTGCCGCTCGAAGCCTCCAAAATCCCGCCGCGCAAGCTGACGCCCGCGCCCACTTCCGCGCTCGCGCGACCCGTGCTCGCGATCGGCGGCAAGCGCGCCAATACCCCGCCACACGGGCTGGCGCAGCAGGCTCCGACCTCCCCCAAACCCGCGCCCACGCACGTGGAACCACCCGAGTCGGGCTGGGCTAGCCCGCCGAGCGCGAGGGCACCCGACTCCGCGCCGAAAGCACCCAAGAGCGAACCCAAACCCCACGTCGGGACCTGGCCCCCTGCCGCGCCGGAAGTTCCAGCGCCCGAGCCGCCGCCGGCGTCGCTACGCGGCACGGCCGCGCCACGGCTCGAGCTCGTGTCGGAGAGCAACGCGCCTCCGCGGCTCGATGAATCGCCCGAGATTGCGATCGGAGCGGCCAGCTTCGACGAAGATTTGCCGCCGGACAGCGGGGTTCCGCTCGCTCCTGCGTCGCGCTCGCTCGCGCATAGTGCGCGCCCGCCGCCACCGCGCGAGGACTCGAGCGAGATGCGCTTGCCGACCGTGATCGTGGATCTGGCAAACGACTGCAATTTGCTGGTCAATCGCCTGGTCTCGGGCGACGCCAGCGCCAGCGACCAACTCGTGCGCATCGGCGCGGCGGCAATTCCAGTGCTGGCCGGCGCGTTTCCGGGCCCGATCGAACACGAGCTTCGCCGCGGCATCGGCGACGGTGCACCGCGCGCGTCCGACTGCGGCCCCGTTCTGCGCGTCCTCGCACGGTTCGGGCCACAAGCCGTGCCCTTCATCGTCGTGCGCAGCAACGACGGCGACGCTAACGTGCGCGCCTGGGCCACGCGACTACTCGGAGAGCTGCCGACCGAAGAATCGGCGCAAGCCGTGGCCCGCCGACTCGCGGACGACGACGACACCGTGCGCCGCGCGGCGCTCGCCAGCGGCAGCATGCTGCTCGCATATCGCGACGTCGCCGAGGAGCTACAGGCCGTAGTCTCCGAGAGCGTGAGCGACACGCAGCGCTCCGAACAATCGCGGCACATGCTGATCGAATCGATCGCGGAGCTCAGGGCAACCCTGACGATCCCGACCTTGATCCGCCTGCTCGACGATCCGACCCGCGACATCGTGCGCTCTGCGCAATGGGCGCTGACCGTGATCGCTCGTCAGGATTTCGGCTCCAATGCCGCGGCTTGGGACGACTGGTGGCGCAAGAACTCGGGGCGCCACCGAATCGAGTGGCTGATCGATTCGCTCTTGCACGACAATCAAGAAGTGCGCCGCAACGCGGGCGACGAGCTCAAGAGCCTCACTAAAGAATATTTCGGCTACTACGACGATCTGCCGAAAAAAGAACGGGAGCGGGCCGAAGAGCGCTACCGCAAGTGGTGGGAAACAAAGGGCAAAGCTCGTTTCCGCTGAAATGCTGCTCAGTGGGTCACGCAAATAAAGCCTGACAACCCTCTCGACGCGCCGCGCCGTCCATGGAAAAAGCGTGGCTCCCGATGATCGAGAGTGAGAGCCAGTTCGACCCCGCGATCCGCGCAGCGAACCTCGCGCTCGCGGGCCGCAAGCGCCGAGAAGTGAGCCGCATCGCCTCCATCGAACTGCGCTTCAGCGACCCGCGTAACGAGCCGTGGGAGGCTCTGGCGATCGTCTCGATCGGCGTGCTCTGTCTGCTGATCGTGGTCGGCGTCTGGCTGCTCTGAGCGCCGCTTACTTCGAATCGTCTTTCTTGTCGTCACCGCCGCCGACGGGGCCTGACTTCTTGCCGCCGGTGAGATCGATTTCCCAATCGAGTTTGTGCTCAGAACCGGTATAGGCCGGCACGACGACGGCCTTCATGGCGCGCTCCACGCATTTGCCCACGGCGCCGTCGGTGTAGGGCGAACCCACGGTGACGTCCTTCACGTGGCCGTCGTTGGCAAAGGTGAGGCTCACGGGGCACTTGCCCTTCGGCGCCTTCTCGGTCACGGACTCTGGACACGTCTCGGCGGAGCGCGCGGCGCGCTTCATTTCGAGAGTGGACTGGTTGTTGTCCCACTCGCGTTTCTTCTCGTCCTCGGTCGAGCCGACGGCCTCGGTCGGGCCGCTCGTCTTCTCTTTGTTGAGCTGCTCGTCACCGAGGCGTTCCTGCTCTTCGAGCAGCTGCTCCGGAGTCTTGACGTCCTGGCCGCCGTAGGTCGGGCCACACGCCATTGCCACAAATGCCAAGAAACCGAGCCATCGTCGTTCCATGATGCGGAGACTGTAGCCAGCCTTCGGCGCCGAAGGCCAGCGCTTTCCATGCCGACGCCGGGACGAGGGCACACAATTAGGCCGCAAAATTGCGGTGGTTTGACGGTTCCGGGCTCAGGCTTGCGCGCGCTCGAGCCTGGCTTCCGCCATGGTCACGACGTCGCGCCAAACGGCTTCCACCGGAGAGACGAGCGCGACGAGCTCCTCGGCCGAGGCGGAAGCCTCGAGCGCTTCACGCGCTTTGGACGAGCCCGTGAGTAAATCGAAAGCGGGGATCTCGGTCTCGAACTCGTACGGGGTGTGGCGAAATGCGAACGCTTCCGGCGCCTGCGCGCGCGCGAGCGCGATCAAACGCAAATAGGTCGCCACCGGCCGAAATAGCTTGGGCGCCGTGACGTGCAGCATCACGCCGTGGCAAAGCTCGCCCGCGTGCTTCTCGAACGTGGGGCGAAAGCTCACCGGCCGCACCTGCACGCCGGGCGCGCCGGATGCCATCAACGACTTGGCGAGCGCGTCTCCGTCCAAGAACGGCGCGCCCACCATTTGAAAGGGTGCAGTCGTGCCGCGGCCCTCGGACAAATTGGTGCCCTCGACCAGGCACGCGCCGGGGTACAAGAGCGCGGTCTCCAGCGTCGGCATGTTGGGCGACGGCATCACGAACGGCCGCCCCCAAGCCTCCGCCGTCGCGTACCGCTCCCAGCCGAGCGTGCGCACGACGCTCAGCGCGCCGTCGGCGCCGAGCGCGCTTCCGTCACGCTCCGCGAAATGCGCGATGATCTCCGCGATCGAGAGCGCGTGCCGAATCGGCAGCGGCTCGAGTCCGACGAAGGACAAGAATCCGTCTTGTTGAGGCGCTCCCTCGAGCGTCGCCGGATCGCCGGAAATGGGATTCGGGCGATCGAGCACGACGCAATGCACCGAAGCTCGACCGGCGGCCCGCGCCGCGAGCAGCGCCGTCCACACGTAGGTGTAGTAGCGGCTGCCCACGTCGCTGAGATCGATCAAGAGTACGTCGAGCTCGGCGAGCTGCTCCAACGTGGGAGCGAGCGCTTCGCGCGTCTTGCCGTACAGGCTGACCACTGGCGTCTCGCCGGCGGCCCGACCCGACGCGACGGGCTCCTCGGCCTGCAGGGCCGCGTCGAGTCCGTGCTCCGGAGCGAAGATCATGCGCGGAGTCGCGCCGAGCTCCTCGAGGGCCGCGAGCACGTGGCGCCCGCGACGATCGACCGCCGCGGCGTGAGTGAGCACCGCCAAGCGACTGCCGCGGAGCCGCCGGCGCAGCGCCGCAAGCTCGGTGTTGAACAATTGGTCGAGTCCGCAAAGCATGACGTGGTCCTCTCGTGGAGCCGGCGCGGCCCGATCGGGGGCACCCTTAGACGGGTGTGCCCGGGCGCGGCAAGGCCGGACAGATTCCGTATCAGATCCGCAGGGATGCGGAAACCCGCTCGCCCACTGCCCGCGACCTGGAAGTGATTGCGGGGATGGGGTCCGTAGGTTAGCATTTTTTGCACAGTGCGCCGGGTCCTGGTTGTCGACGATGAGGAAAATCTAAGGCTCGTTCTGCGCACGCTGCTGCGCCGCCACGGCTATGAGGTCGAGACCGCGTCGAGCGGGGAAGAGGCGCTCGGGCTGGTCGATTCGTTCGGCCCCGACGTCGTGCTCACCGACGTGCGCATGCCGAAGATGGGCGGCCTCGATCTACTGAGCACGCTCAAGGCCAAGGGCAACGACGCGACCGTGATCGTGATGAGCGCCTACGGCAACATGGATCTCGCGATCGACGCGATGAAGGCGGGCGCCTACGACTACGTGCAAAAGCCGTTCAAGCCCGACGAGGTGGTACTCGCGCTGCGCAAGGCAGAGGAGCGGGAGCTCTTGCGCCGTGAAAATCGCCAGCTTCGGGACGAGATCCGCAAAGAGCACAAGTTCGAAGACATCTTGGCGAAGAGCCAGAAGATGGTCGACATCTTCCGGACCATCTCGAAAATCGCGGAGTACAAGACGACCGTACTCGTCACCGGCGAGAGCGGCGTGGGCAAAGAGCTCGTCGCGCGCGCCATTCATCGCCGGAGCAGCCGTCGCGGCGGGCCGTTCGTGGCCGTGAACTGCGGCGCCATCCCCGAAAACCTGCTGGAGAGCGAGCTCTTCGGCCACAAAAAGGGCGCGTTCACGGACGCCGTTCAAGATCGGCGCGGCTTGTTCGAAGAAGCGGACGGCGGTTCGCTCTTCCTCGACGAAATCGGGGAGCTGCCGCTCGGCTTGCAGGTGAAACTCCTGCGCGTGCTCGAGGACGAAAAAATCCGGCGTGTCGGCGACACACGCGACATGAAGGTCGACGTGCGCATCATCACCGCCACGCACCGCGATCTGATGGCCGAAACCAAGGCCGGACGCTTCCGCGAGGATCTATTTTATCGCCTCAACGTGCTGCCGATCCACGTGCCTTCTCTGCGCGAACGGCGCGAGGACATCCCGCTCTTGATCGACCATTTCGTGACGCGCAACAACGCGCGACTGGGTACCCAGATCCGCGGCATGGACACCGAGGCGCGCCGTCTACTCTACGAGTACGCGTGGCCCGGCAACGTGCGCGAGCTCGAAAATACCGTCGAACGCGCGATGGTGCTCGCCGAGGGCGATCAAATCGTGGCCTCCGATCTGCCCGATCGCGTGCGCGAAGCACGCGACCCCGTCCAAATGCAACTCGCCAGCGGCGAACTCAGCGTGAAAAAAACCACGCGCATCATCGAAGAAATCCTGATCCGGCGCGCCCTGCAAAAGACCAAAGGCAACCGCACCCGCGCCGCCGAGATCTTGGAGATCAGCCACCGCGCGCTCTTGTACAAGATCAAGGACTATCAGATTACGGATCTGTAGCTCGGGCCCGATGCCTGCAGCCGCCGGGACGAACTTCGTTTCACTCCGCCCGAGCGGCATTGCGTTCAGCGCCGCCTTCATCAGGCACGCCGGTTTCACCAAACGGAGACGCGTCTCGCTGTTGATAGACGAAAAGCATCAGCGACTCGGCTTCCAATTCCACGATCGTCAAGACGACTCGGATGCTTATGCCGCGACGGGCGACGGTGGCGGTGCCACAGACGCGCGCTGGATTCAGGTCAAGACCATTTACGATAAATACGCATGGCCAGAATGGGAACGTCTGCTTCCGTTGTGAGCAAGTTGGAGGCCGGAGGCGATGTGAAGGTCTCGACGCTCCAAAAGTATTGTGCGGCCATTGGATTTCCTTTTGTCTTGAAGTCAGCCTAGAGCCATCGAGCTTTGTCTCTAGTTCCGATCCTTCTTCGCCAGCGTCTCGTAAATTTTGTCGAGCTTGGCGTTTAAGGTCAGGTTGAAGCGCGCGTCCGGGCTCCAGAGCGGGTTGCGGCGCTGCCCGTCCGGGCCGATCTGGTTCGTGAGGTTGTAGTAGCCGAGGGTCACGCTCATTTCGGGAATGAAGGCGTAGTCGAGCTGGGTGACGAGCCAGGTTTGGACGCGAAAGCGCGTGGCGTCCGGCTGACCCGTAGGCGTGACGCAGCCGGTGAGGATGCAGATTTGGCTGTTCGGCGGGCGATAGGCCCAATAGTCGAGCAAGACGTACTCGAGCGTGAAGGTCCAATCGCGATTGATGGCGGTCGTGCTGGCCAGGATCACGTCGAGCGACTCGTGCACGGCCATGGTGCCGTTCAGCACGTCCGTCACGACCGGTCGTCCGCCGGCGTCTTGCCGCAGTTGGTGCAAGTCGGAGTTAGCGAGCGACGTGGTGCGATTGAAAAAGTAGCTCGGGCGCAAATAGAACTCGAGCAGCGTGCCGCCGCGCGACGCATCGACGTTGTCGAGCGCGATGGATTGCGACAAGCCCGCGATGGCGCCCACGCCCAAAATTTGCCCACCGAGACGCGACTGCTTGTCGGTCGGGATCGTGAAGCGCGGACCGATGGTGACGACCGTGTCGTCGCCGTGCCTCGAGAAAAGCTTGCGCTCGTACTGACCCCAAAGCCAGGTCGGGCCGGTCACCGGCTCGTGCTCGTTGGTCGTGGTGTCGCTGCTCGTGAGCTCGTCAATCACGTTCGCCCACAGTCGCAAGTTCAACGAGTTTTTGTCGTCCTCGTAGAAGTAGTAGCGCGCCTTGAGCGAGAACCAGACCTCGTACAGTGGATCGCGACTCTGGTAGCTCTTGCCGACGCCGAGCGTCGTGGTCGTCGCGGATTGATCGATGAAGAACAGCGAGTCGTGAAACGGCGATTTTTCCGAGGACGAGCCCGCCAAACCGGTGTAGTCCGCGCTGGCCCGGCCGCTCACGCAGAGCCAGCTCGCGCAGACGAGCCATGCGAGAGCGCTTTGCACAGGCAACTTCACGCCGCTGACCCTACCGCGGTAAATCGGCAAATTCAGCTAGATTCTGCGGCTAGCACGGGCTCATCGCCGCTTCCACGTCGGAGGTCGCCTTCGGAATGCTCCGCGTGAGCACCTCGCAACCGGTATCGGTGACGAGCACGTCGTCTTCGATGCGAATGCCGCGCACGTCCGCGAAGGCCGAAAGGCGTTTGCGATCGAGCACGGACTCGAGCTCGCCCACCTCGCTCGGATTGTCGAGGATGGCGGGGATGCAATAAAAGCCGGGTTCGATGGTGACCAACATGCCGGGCGCCAGATCCCGATCGAGCCGCAGGTAACGATCGCCCGCGCTCGTACTGCGCGCGCGGCCCGGCGCGTAGCCCGCGGCGTCGCCCAGATCTTCCATGTCGTGCACGTCGAGGCCGAGCAGGTGTCCGACGCCGTGCGGGAAGAAGAGCGCCGCGGCGCCGCGCGCGTATAGATCGTCGAGCGCGCCACGCACGATACCGAGCGCGAGCAGCCCCTCGAGTAATTTCCTGCCGGCCGCGCGATGTACGTCGAGGTAACGCACGCCCGGTGCGACGGCCGCGATCGCGGCGAGCTGCGACGCGAGCACGACCTCGTACAGCTCGCGCTGTGTGCTCGAGAAGCGCCCGTTGGCGGGCCAGACCCGCGTGACGTCTCCCGCCCAGCCTTCGGGCGTTTCCGCGCCGACGTCGGCGAGCAGGAGATCGCCGTCCGCGAGCAGGCCGTCGTGGCGCTCGTTGTGCAGCACTTCACCGTGCGCGGTCACGATCGAGCCGTACGCGGGCACGCAGCCGCTCGCGACGATCGCGGCTTCCATCGCCGCGCGCACCTCGGCCTCGCGACGGCCGGGACGGGTGACCGACATGCCGGCGAGGTGCGCCGCGTGCGTGACGCTAACGGCCGCGCGCAATTGCTCGATCGCCGCTCGGTCATGAATGAGCCGCTGCTCAATCACGATTTCTGCCAGCATGCGATCCGCTCCCTCGAGATACACGCCCGAGCCGTGCTCGATGTCCCGATCACACAGCTCGCTCTGCCAAGCCGCGCTCTCCGCGTCTTGCGCGGGCAACGTGGCAACCTCCGCCGGCAGTCGCAGATCCTCGATCGACTTCACTTCGCAGCCTACGCGCGCCTCGAGCTCCGCGAAGGTCGCGGCGCGGCCTGCCCAGAGTTCGGCCTCTGGGTCGGGCGGCTGGGCGTACAGAGTCGAACCCGCCGGCTCGATCAGCAGAGCCGCTCCTTCCAGCGACTCGCCCACGAAATAGAGAAAGTGGCTCTCGGCCCGAAAAGGGTAACGATTACCCGCAAAGTTGCGGGGCCGTGACCAGCCGGAGACGAACAAAGCTGGGGTCGCGAGCTGGCTTCGGAGTCGCTCGCGACGGCCGTGAAAGGCAGCAGGCGCGGTTTTACTAGGCCAAAACGTCACCCACGCATTGTAGGCCGATCCGCACTCGAGCACCGCTCGTAATGAGGGCTATGTCCGGTGCTGCCAAGAAAGGCGCCAGGAAACTGAGCGGGAAAGTGCGTTGCCCGCTACACTCCGGGCCCCTGTCTTTGTAACCGCATCCGGTACCCGGCCATATACGACCGGTACCATCCCAATCAACCAGTGCAGAGGAGTGGCAATGTTCAGTCTTTCAAAAACTATCGCTCAGGCAGCTTCAGCGGGTCTTGTTCTTGGTGCAATGGGCTGTGGCAGCTCCAACATGCCCGCGCCGGCCGCCCCCAGCGCTTCCGACGCAACGGCTGCGGCCGCGGGCGCCAAGGAGTGCTGCAAAGGCAAGAACGAGTGCAAGGGCAAAGGCTCGTGCAAGACGGACGCCAATGAGTGCGCCGGCAAGAACGAGTGCAAGGCCAAGGGCGGCTGCAACGCCCACTGTCCGAAGTAACTCGCCCCTTCCGCAACGTTTGACGGCTGACGGCCCGCGTTCGTGTGAGCGAGTGCGGGCCGCGGTCTTTTGTGGAGTTTGCGACTAAGCTCGAGACACGCTCATGACAAGACCTCGACTCGGCTTGCCGGATCTCGGCGTCGGCATCGGGCTGCGCGTGCCGCACTACCAGCACATCCTCGAGCACAAGCCCGCGCTCGACTTCTTCGAGATCATCAGCGAAAACTTCATGGTGGCGGGCGGCAAACCCCGCTACCACCTGCGGCACGTGCTGGACACGTACCCGGTCGTGCAGCACGGCGTCTCGCTCGGCATCGCGGGCCCCGAGCCGCTCGATCGCGCGTACCTCAAGCGATTGAAGGCGCTCGTGACCGAAACCGGGACGGCCTGGCTCAGCGACCATTTTTGCTGGGCCGGCAGCGGCGGCGCGCACCTGCACGATCTCTTGCCGATTCCCTACACGAAGGAGGCGATAGCGCGCGTGGTGGAGCGCGCGAAATTCGTGCAGGATTTTTTGGGGGTGCGCTTTCTGCTCGAAAATACCTCGAGTTATCTGACTTACAAGTCGAGCACGCTCAGCGAGTGGGAGTTCATCTCGCAGATCGCCGAACAGGCCGATATCGGTCTCCTGTTCGACGTAAACAACGTGTACGTCTCGGCCTACAACCACGGCTTCGATCCGTATGAGTTCGTCGAGCACGTCGCGCACGATCGCATCGCGCAGATCCACGTGGCGGGCCACACCAACCTCGGCGCGTACATCATCGACACGCACCGGGGTCAGGTGATCGAGCCCGTCTGGGATCTCTATCGGCGCACGATCGAGCTCACGGGACCCGTCTCCACGCTGGTCGAATGGGACGACGAGATCCCGAGCTTCGAGGTCGTCAAAGCCGAAGCCGACAAAGCCCGCGCGATCCGCGACTCGGCCCTGACTGCCCCGGGCACCGTCGCCTTTCGCCGCGGCATGCCGGCTCCCACGACCCCGGCGATCGAAGGCGAGCACGGCTGGCAGCAAGGCGGCCCACGCGAGCTCGCGGTGGAAACAGAAATGCCCAACCTCCGGCCATGACCCCGCTCGACCAAATCCAGGCTTTCATGAGCGAGCAGCTGCGCAAGTTGCGCGCCTTACCCAAGGACGCCGCGGTCGCGGCGCTGGCCGACCAGCATATCGGCGGCAATCAGCGCCTCTCGCCGGTCGAGCAGCTCGAGATCTATCGCGAGCAGTTTTGGCTGCGCCACACGGGCTCGCTGGTCGAGGACTACCCGGGGCTCGGCGGCATTCTCGGGGAAAGCCACTGGCAGCGACTGGTCGAGGAGTATCTGCTTGCCCGCGCACCCACGAGCTACACCTTGCGAGACCTCGGCCTCGAGCTGCCCGAGCTGGTCGAGCGCGCGAGCTGGCTGCCCCATCAAGGATTGTGCGTCGATATGGCGCGGCTCGAGCGCATCTACATCGAGATCTTCGACGCCGCGGACGCTCCTCCACTCGACGCGAGCCGGCTTGCAGCGATCCCCGAGTCCGCTTGGGAGACCGCGCGGCTCGTCCCTCACCCCGCGCTGCGCTTATTGAAAGTGGGCTACCCGGTGGTCGAGCTGAGGCATGCCCTGCGCAGCGCGGAGGGTCATTCGGCGATCGCCATCCCCGAGCCAGAAACCCAATATTTGGCCGTTTTTCGAGCAGATTTGCGGCTCCTGAGCGAGCGCTTGTCCGCCGGGGCCTTCGCGCTCTTCGATGCTCTAATGGGGCGTGTCCCACTGGTTCAGGCGTGCGAGCTCGCTCAACGAGAGGTCCCGGCGGAAGCGGACGCGATCACCGCGAGCCTCGCCGGTTGGTTCCAAGACTGGTCCGCGCGCGGGTGGATCGTAGACGTCGAGATCGAGTACGCGCCTACGCCCTAGACTCGACCCAATCTGCTCGCGATTTCCGAAACTTGCGCGACGGCGTGCATCTTGCTACCCCCATAGTAGTGGGAGCTGTCGCGAGTCGTATCGAGCAGGCATTCCGCGAGCGTGGCCCGCTCGTGATGGGGGTGCTGAACGCGACGCCCGACTCGTTCTACGACGGCGGTCTCTACCACGACGCGGCGCGCGCCGCGGCGCGCATTGACGAGCTGTGCCGCGAAGGAGCCGATCTGATCGACATCGGCGGTGAATCGACGCGGCCCGGCGCGCCTGCGATCGCGGCGGCGGAGCAGCTCGCACGCATCGAGCCCGCGCTTCGCCACGCGGTCGCCCGCGGCCTGCTGGTCTCGGTCGACACCACGCATCCCGCAGTCGCCCGACGCGCCCTCGAACTCGGCGCCCAGATCGTCAATGACGTCTCTTGTCTGGCGGACGCTGAGCTCGCGCAAGTTACAGCGCGTGCTCAGGGGGTGCTGATCCTGATGCACAGCCGTGGGCCGGCCGCGAGCATGAAGGGCTTTTCCGAATACCCGGACGACGGCTACGCGGACGTCGTCGACGATGTCCGGCGTGAATGGCGCGCCGCGCGCGAGCGCGCGCTCTCGGCGGGCATGCCGCAAAGCGACGTATTTTTCGACCCGGGCATCGGCTTCGGCAAGAACGCCGCCCAGTCCTACGCGCTGCTCGCGTCGCTCGCCCGCTTCCGACCCGAAGCGCCGATCGTGGTCGGACCGAGCAGGAAATCGTTCCTGGCGGCGGTCGACGGCGCGCCGCCCGCGGAGCGGCTCGGTGGCACGGTCGCCGCCTGCCTCGGCGCCGCCGCGCGCGGCGCGTGCATCTTGCGCGTGCACGACGTGCGCGCGGTTCGTCAGGCGCTCTCGGTCACGCGCGTGATCGAGCGAGAAACCCGGGCTGAGGTCGCTCATGCCCAATAGCTTGCGCGTCTTCTTCGAGACTCGCTCGCCGATCCAACTGGCGCGCGACGCGCTGGACGTGTTCCTCGTCTACTACATCGTGTACCGTGCGCTGCTCGTCTTGAGGGGCACGCGGGCGATGCAGGTGGGCGCGGGCCTGCTGATGGTCTTCGTGCTGTACATCGTGGCGCAGCTGCTCGAGCTGGTCACCGTGCTCACCATCATGGGCGCGCTGATTTCCAGCATGATTTTGATCATCGTGGTGGTGTTTCAGAGCGACATCCGCCGCGGATTGCAGCGCGTGGGCAGCCGCGCCTGGTTCAGCAACTTGAGCCGCTCGCAGGAGCAACGCGTGATCGACGAGGTCGTCGAGGCCGCGACGGATCTCGCGCGTCACCGGATCGGTGCCTTGATCACCTTCGAGCAGGACGCGAACCTCGACGAGTTCGTGGGCGTGCACAAAGGCCACGTGGTCGACGCCCAGGTGTCGAGCGAGCTGCTGGTTTCGCTGTTCATTCCGGAGGGCATGAACAAGCTGCACGACGGCTCGGTCGTGATCCGCAACTACCGCATCGCCAAGGCCGGCGTGTTCTTCCCCATGCCGGAAGGGCGCGTGGTCGACGAGAGCTTCGGCTCGCGTCACCGCGCCGCGCTCGGCATCACGGAAGAAACCGACGCGGTCGTCGTGATCGTGAGCGAGGAGCGCGGCACGATCAGCTTCTGCTTCAACGGCAACATCGCCAGCAACCTCGACGGCGCGAAACTGCGCACGATGCTGGAGGCGATCTTCAGCCCCAAGGTCCGCAAAAAGACGCGCAAAGTGGTGAAGGGCGCGGCCGGCGCGGAGGCGCCTTCCTCGCGACGTGAAGAGAACGCGCCGAAGAGCCAGCGCCGGCCGAACGAGGATTCCGAGCCGCCGCAGCGCATCAGCTTGCTCGCCGAACCCGAACGCTCGCCCGCCCCGTCGCGCGCGCGAGCCGTGAGCGAGCCGCCCCCGCCGCTGCGCAACACCATCACGCCTCCGCCGGTCAACGTCGCGCCGCTACGAACGCCCGTCAACATCGAGGGCGCCGACGACGGCCGGCACAGTGAGCCCGACGGCGAGCCGCCCGCCGAAGGCGGCGGGAGCAGCTGATGCTCGGCGGGCTCTTCACCGGCATCGTCACCTTCGTGCGCGAGTCGCTGACCGAGAACCTCGGTCTGAAATCGCTCGCGCTCTGTTTTGCGCTCGGCTTGTTCGCGTTTCTGCAGCGCCAAACCGACGAACAACAGCGCACGATTCCGGTGCCGATCGTCATGCGCCTACCGCCGGAGAGCGCGGCGCGCGAGCTGATGACGCAGATCCCGGCCAGCGTGCACGTCACGCTGCGCGGCCCAGCGCACACCATCGATCGCTCGTTGCAGACCGGCGTGCCGCCGATCGAGATCGATCTACGCGATGGCCACCGCGAATCGATCACCTTCGACGAGCGCATGTTCACGTTTCCGCCCGACACCACCATCACCATCATCGATCCGCCCAGCATCGATCTGGAGTGGGAGGACGTGGTGACGCGGCAAATCCCGCTGCAAGCGGCCATCACCGGCCAAACCGCCGAGGGCTACGTGGTCAAGGGCCAACCCGAGGTCGACCCCACCGAGCTCACGGTGAAGGGTCCGGTCAGCGTGATCGAGGTGATGCAATTCGCGCGGCTCGCTGCGTTCGACGTCTCGGGCCTGAGCGAGGGCGTGCACAAACGCCGCATCGCGATCGACGCGCCGCCCGTGCGCGCGCGTTACCTAGGTCCGTCCGCCGCGACCGTCACCGTGACGGTCGCGCGCCGCGTG